>CACXDI010000166.1 GCA_902766335.1 uncultured Ruminococcus sp.
CCAAATGTTTCCCTTCGGGAAACACTCAAGCTAAAGCTTTTTAATTCCCCCGGTAGAACCGGGGGTTTATTGACACTAAAGCGCCAACAAAAAAAGGGCTGATGCACATAAGATGCACCAGCCCTTTTATCATGCGGTGATACCGCCGTTATTCTTCTTCATAATTCTGCAAAGCGTCATAGCCCTGCTCGCCGGTACGTACCTTGACAACATTCTCTATCGGGTAGATAAAGAGCTTGCCGTCGCCGTAGTGTCCGGTGTAGAGTGCCGAGCGTGCAGCGTCAACAACAGTATTGACAGGCACCGCACATACTACTATCTCTGCCTTTACCTTAGGCAGCAGATTCATCTCTATGGTAGTACCTCTGTAGTAGTGGCGTGCGCCGTTCTGCATACCGCAGCCCAGTACGTGGGTGATGGTTATACCGGTAACGTCGATAGCCTCCATAGCCTGGATGAAGTCCTGGAGCTTCTGCTCCTTGAAGACTACTACTATCTTGGTCATCTTGGGCTGACTGCCGGGAGTAGGAGCCACGTAGCTCTCCACCTCCACTGCCTTCTCGACGGATACGGGGGGAACGTCCACGCCCACCTTCTTGACGCTCTTGGCATCGTCCTTGGTGTAGCCGTATACCGATACGTCATTCATGGAAGGCGCGAAGTCTGCGTAAGAGGATACCAGACCGTGCTCGGTGATATCCAGACCGATGATCTCTTCCTGCTCGGAAGCTCTCAGACCTATGGTCTTTTTGATAAGGAAGAATACCGCAGTCATGGAGACAGCTGTGAATGCAGCGATAACTGCGAAGCCGGTAAGCTGTCTGCCCAGCAGAGCGAAGCCGCCGCCGTAGAAAAGACCTGCGAGCTGATTGCCGTTCTGGTCAACCAGGGAATATCCGGGAACTTCAGGGTTTGCAAGAAGTCCTACTGCGATAGTGCCCCAGATACCGTTCATCATGTGAACTGCTACCGCACCGACGGGGTCATCAATGTGGAGCTTGTGATCTAAGAACCATACGCCGAAGCATACGAGAAGTCCGGAAACGATGCCGACTACAGTAGAGCCGAGGGCATCGGTAACATCGCAGGGAGCGGTAATACCGACAAGACCTGCCAGCGAAGCGTTAAGACACATGGAAACATCAGGCTTGCCGTACTTTACCCATGTGAAGATCATGCAGGTAACAGTTGCAACGGCAGGAGCGATAGTTGTTGTAAGGAATACGGAACCCAGCTGGTCAACAGAGGTACAGGCAGCACCGTTGAAGCCGTACCAGCCGAACCAGAGGATGAAACATCCGAGAGCGCCGATAGTGAGGTTGTGACCGGGGATAGCGTTTACCTTGATGCTGCCGTCCTTAGCCTTGGTGAATTTGCCTATTCTGGGTCCGAGGATAGCCGCACCTACTAAAGCTGCGATACCGCCGACCATGTGTATGTGTGCCGAACCTGCGAAATCGTGGAAGCCCCACTGACTGAGCCAGCCGCCGCCCCAGCCCCAGTGAGCTTCGATAGGGTATACGACTGCGCTTATGATAGCGGAGTATACACAGTAGGAAAGGAACTTTGTCCTTTCAGCCATAGCGCCCGAAACGATAGTAGCTGTCGTAGCGCAGAAAACGAGATTGAACACGAAGTTCGACCAGTCGAAGCTTCCGTAAGAAGTGAAGATATCGAATCCCGGCTTGCCGATGATACCAACCATGTCCTCACCGAAGAGAAGTCCGAAGCCGACTGCAGTAAAAACTACAGTACCTATACAGAAGTCCATAAGGTTCTTCATTATGATGTTGCCCGAGTTCTTTGCGCGAGTGAAGCCGGTCTCCACCATAGCGAAGCCTGCCTGCATAAAGAATACAAGGGCGGCACCGATCAGAAACCAGACGCCGAACACCGTTTTATCGGTGGCTTGCATCACCTGTTCCAAAATTGCCTGCGTATCCATAAATTATTTTCCTCCCTTAACAAAAAAGGTACATGAGCCTCAAAGCCCACGCACCCCGTTGTGCAGATATTTTTCAAGCGCTTGATAAACAATAAAGCTGCCGACCATTCCCGATCGGCAGCCCCGTTGCTGTTTACGTTCCTAAGTTTACACCCGAATCGCCGTTTTGTCAAGGGAAATGATCCAATTTTGTAGAAAAACATAATAATTCCTACGTGATCTTAGGGGGAATCCGTCTATTTGCTACAACTTTTCGCTGTCTTATTGACATCGCGCCCGTATAGTGGTAGAATATAAAAGAACAAAGGCGTTCATCACGGGCAAGCTGTCTGCGGTGGGCGCTTTTATTATTTTTGGGGGTATTCATTTATGAGCGGATTGCACGAGGAATGCGGCATACTGGGTATATTTTCAGCCGGCAGATCGGCGCTGGCGGAAATGGTCTATTACGGTCTATATGCGCTGCAGCACCGGGGACAGGAGGGCTGCGGAATAGCCGTCTGCGATGACGGGGTCATAAAGGCTCACAAGGACATGGGACTGGTGGGCGAGGTCTTTGACCACCGCACGCTGTCGGAGCTTCCCGAGGGGAACATGGCGGTGGGTCATGTGCGTTATTCCACCACCGGCGGCAACGAGCGCCGCAACTGTCAGCCGATAGTCGTCAACCACCAGAAGGGACGCATGGCGATTGCACACAACGGAAATCTTTCCAACGCCGCGGCTCTGCGCTCGGAGCTGGAGCTGTCGGGAGCTATCTTCCACACCACCTCCGACACCGAGATAATCGCCTACACCATAACCAAGCAGCGGCTGATGACCGGCTCGATAGATCAGGCGGTGCTGAAAACTATGGACATCATCGAGGGCGCGTATTCGCTGGTGGTGATGTCTCCCGCCAAGCTTATAGCCGTGCGCGATCCCTTCGGGTTCCGTCCGCTCTGCTTCGGCAGGCTGCCGGACGGCAGCTATGTCGTGGCTTCGGAAAGCTGCGCTCTCACGGCGATAGGCGCTTCCTTCGAGCGCGATCTCGAGCCGGGCGAGATGATAGTTTTCTCCGCCGAGGGTATGCGCTCCGACAGGTCTCACTGCGGGACAAAGCCGCGGCAGACCTGCATTTTCGAGAACATCTACTTTGCCCGTCCCGACTCGGTGATCGACGGCATATCCGTCCACGGATCGCGGCTGATGGCGGGCAGGATACTGGCTCAGGAATGTCCCGCCGACGCTGACATCGTCATAGGCGTGCCGGATTCGGGGCTCGACGCGGCGCTGGGCTTTTCGCAGGCGTCGGGGATACCCTACGGCATCGGACTGATAAAGAACAAATACATCGCCCGGACGTTCATCTCCCCCACCCAGTCAAGCCGCACCGACAAGGTGAGGATCAAGCTGGCGGCGGTGGAATCCACCGTCAGGGGCAAGCGTGTGGTGCTGGTGGACGACTCGATAGTGCGGGGCACCACAGGCGGCAGGATCGTAGCGCTTCTGCGCGAGGCGGGGGCGAAGGAGATACACTTCCGCGTCTCGGCACCGCCCTTCCTGCACCCCTGCTACTACGGCACGGACATCGACTCCGAGGAGGGGCTGATAGCCTCTCACCACACCCCCGCCGAGACTGCGGCTATCATGGGTGCCGACAGTCTGGGATATCTTCCCGTGGAGCGTCTGGACGAGCTCAACGGCGGCATCGGCTGCTGCAAGGCGTGCTTCAACGGCAGCTACCCCACCGCGGTGCAGAAGAACGCCGTCAAGGACAGATACGAGCAGAAGCTCTCCGAAAGATAAAAAAAGCGGAGCTGTTGCATTTTCGCAGCAGCTCCGTATTATTTTTATATTGCTTCCCAATCAAACCTTGCCGGAAAGGCGCAGGCAAAAATAAAAAATATCAAGGCGTAAAAGCGCAGATGGGCTGTCGCCCTGCAAGGGAGCTTGACGACGAGTGATGAGCCGTC
>CACXDI010000167.1 GCA_902766335.1 uncultured Ruminococcus sp.
GCGGTGTATCGGATCCATCTGCATATACTTGAGCATATCGTTCATCCAGCCCATGTTCCACTTGAAGTTGAAGCCGAGACCGCCGTCATTGACCGGCTTTGTCACCATAGGCCACGCGGTGGACTCCTCGGCTATCATAAGCGTCTGGGGGTCTCTTGCGAACACCGCCTCGTTGAGCCTGTGGAAGAAGTCGATAGCTTCAAGATTCTCGTGACCGCCGTACTCGTTGGGCGTCCACTCGCCGTCACGTCTGTCATAGTCGAGGTAGAGCATGGAAGCCACAGCGTCAACTCTCAGACCGTCGATGTGATACTTGTCCAGCCAGTAGAGTGCGTTGGAGATAAGGAAGCTCCTTACCTCGGGTCTGCCGTAGTCGAATACTCTGGTGCCCCAGGCGAAGTGATCGCGCTTCTTGGGATCGGCGTACTCGTAGGAAGCCCCGCCGTCAAACTCGAAGAGACCTGCTTCGTCACGGGGGAAGTGTGCGGGCACCCAGTCGAGAATGACCGAGATATCTGCCTGGTGGAACATATCTATCATTTCCATGAAGTCATGGGGAGTGCCGAATCTTGAGGTAGGCGCATAGTAGCCTATGCCCTGATATCCCCAGGAACCGTCAAAGGGGAACTCCGCCAGCGGCATGAACTCTATGTGGGTATAGGACATCTCCTTCAGATAGGGTATGATCTCCTTTGCGAAGCCCTGATAGCTGTAATACTTGCCGGTGGTGCAGGCTTTCCATGAATTGAGGTGTACTTCGTATATATTCATGGGGCTGTCATAGACGTTGCCCTTTTGCTTTTTAGTCTGATACTTTTTGTCGCCCCACTTGTATCCGCTGATGTCGAACACCTTAGATTCCGTCTCGGGCGAGACACCCATGTGATAACCGTAAGGGTCAGCCTTCATGCGGGTGATGCCGTCGCAGCCGTTTACGGCAAACTTATAAGCGTCGTAGGTCTTGAGTCCGGGAACTGTTATCTCCCACACGCCCGTATCGCCGATCTGCTCCATGCGGGAAGCGTTCACGTCCCAGTTATTGAAGTCGCCAACAAGCGATACGCCCCTGGCGTTTTGTGCCCATACTCTGAAAACGTGAGCGGGCTTGCCGTCAAGCTCTGTAGGGTGGCAGCCGAAGAATTCATAAGCCGCGAAGTTCGAGCCTTCGTGGAAAAGATACAGCGGCAGCTCATAGCTTTCCGGTATGTTTTTTGCCATTTGCAATCCTCCTTATCCACAACCCGGACGGCAAGCCGAACGGGTGGTATTTTCTAAAATGACCGGCAGCGGATAAATGCTTTTATTATAAGTATATCCGTCGCCGTCAGGAAGGCGCACTTCGGGCGCACACTTCCTCTAACTTATTTTAACCGATTTTGAACAAAAAAGCAATAGTTTTAGTAAATATTTTCAGTTTCGTACATATTTCAACCGATATATATGTGCAACATAACGGAATATCTGGGAAAGTTTTTAACAATATTATCCCAAATCTCCAAAAGCTGTCATTATCTGCCGCTGAGCACCTCGGTCTTGCCGGGTGACAGGCTGTTTTTCTTCATGCGTCTGTCGGAAATTTTCACGGCTGCTATGGTGAGATCGTCGTGTCTGCCCTCAGCCGTCTGGGTGCATGAGGAGCCCAGCCTGAATGCGAGCTGCTCCGCTTCGCCGTCCGGGTCTTCGGCACAGAGACCGACAGCACGCTCGCAGATGTTCTCGGGAGCGCCGTCGGTCACCATGATTATCACATCGCCGTCGAACAGCTTGCAGCTGTAAACGTCAGGATCGGCGCTTATCAGTATACCCGCCGGGAAGGAGTCACATTCTATTTTCACAGCACCGCCGTCGCGGATAAGATAGGCGGGCGCGGCGCCGGAGCGCAGGAACTCAGCTCTGCCGGCAAAAAGATCCAGCCGCAGCAGATCCAGGGTAGCGAAGCTCTCCTCCCAGTCCTTGACTCCCAGCACAGAATTGATGAGCCGCTGAGCCGTTGACATGGATACCCCGGAGCGCAGCAGCCTGCAAGCCAGCTGGAGCGATATCTTAGAGTCCAGCTGAGCGCGTTTGCCGCTGCCCATGCCGTCGGAGATGAGCAGGTATTTTTCTCCCGCCGAGCATCCGAGGGTCTCCACCGCGTCGCCGGAGCATAGCGATGACCCCGCCGCAGAGTAGCTGCCGAACTGTGCGGTAAAGGGCGCGGTCTCGTCAAATTCCAGCTTGGTGATGCTTCCGGCGGCGGTCACTCCGGGAAGCTCCAGATCAAGCTCCAGAGCGCGGCATAGCCCAGCCGTGACGGAAAGCGCCTGCTGCTCAAAGCTGCCGCTGAGGTAGACCTCTACGTGTCTGCCCAGGCTCTCGTCGGTATAGACGCAGGCGCGCACTCCGTTAAAGTCCAGACGCTCGAAATAAGCCTTAGCCGCCGCCGAAAGCTTCACGTCTATCTCGCGCCGGCGGGAGAGCCTGAAGGAAAGGTCATTGAGCAGGTCTGACATGGTGCCCAGCTGTTCCCGCAGCAGCAGCCGAAGCTCCTTTAAGCGCACCGCTTCGGCGCGGTCGGCAAGCTGCCTTTCGCGGCAGAGGGAGATAAGCTGCGGCAGCTCAGCGGCGCGTATGCAGCCTACGGCGACAGGTGTTTCAATGCCGTCGCGTATCTGCCGGGTGAGGTTCTTGGCGCAGCCGTTTTTGCGGCACTCGTCATACAGCCGGCAGTCGCCGCACAGCTCCGGCATCACCCGGTCTGCAAGGTCTGGGTCTTCGGCTCTTGCTTCTACGGTGTCGGATATCAGCGCCAGCCGCTTGCGGATATCCGTTATGGTCATGGCGGCGAAGGTGAGCCGCGAGGAGGCGGTCTGCCCCGCGTTGTCCGCCGCCGAGCCGAGAAACAGGAACTTCGACATCAGCTTTGAGAAGAGGTTGTAAGGTATAGCCGTGAATATCGCCGCGCCGGCTATTATGTCGGCGAGCATATTGAAGGTGTCGGAGTTGAGCCCCGACGTCGCCAGAGCCGCCGCCGCCGAGAGCATGAAGGCTATCGCAGGCACTACCCGTCCCAGGTCGCAGAACGCCGAGCAGATGAGTCCAGCGGCGGCAAGCAGCATGGTGTTGCCCGCCAGCGCGGAGCTGCACATCATCACCGCCACCGAGCTGAGAGCACCCATGACCGCTCCGCCGGCGGCACGGCGCTTTTTCGCGGCGGCGGGGATAGCCGCACAGGCAAGTACTCTGCCGGGGTTGAAGGGGCCTATGCTTATCGAGCAGAGCGTCGCGACGGACACTATGTATATCATCGACAGATACACGGCGTTGAGACCACGCACCTTCACGGCAGCACCCGTCCGCAGCTGGTCTGCGATAAAGGCGGCGGCGTAGACTATGCAGGCGCAGAGCAGGGAGGATATCATACGCATGGAGACGTTGAAGCTGGTCATGTCGGCGGCGCTCACGATACAACTTAGCAGCAGGGTCACCGCCGCAGTTGACAGCGACAGCCTTATGGGGTCTCCGTCCTTGCTGTAGTTCGGGAAGAAAACGTTGAGCGCCGTTATCGCCAGCATTGAGCCCAGCTGTACAGCCTGTCCGGCGAGGGTGCCGCGTATCGCGCAGCAGACGGCAGCCCCCAGCAGAGCTGCCGGAGAAAAGCTCTCGCAGACGGCGCATACCGCCACGTTCATGTAGGACGGGAATCCCACCATTCGCCCGAAGGTACAGATAAAACAAGCTGCCGCCGCCAGCAGACACCTGACGATATACTCCCGCGCCCTGACCGGCGGTAGGTGTTCCTCGTACCGTGAAAATGCGGTGCTTTTGCGGCTTGTGCGATCCTTTAAAATGTTCATGCCTTTGCACTTCCTTACAACAGATAATAAAATAGCAAAGACATTATACCGCACCGGCTTTGCGAAAGCTGTCGGAACAGGCAGCCGGAATGATCTCGGCCGGGAGAAAAATGGCGCGAAGCCCGGCGGGAAAGTCCCGGGTCAGACATATTGCTCCCCCAATTAAACCTTGCCGGAAAGGCGCAGGCAAAAATAAAAAATATCAAGGCGTAAAAGCGCAGATGGGCTGTCGCC
>CACXDI010000168.1 GCA_902766335.1 uncultured Ruminococcus sp.
ATTGGGGACTCTGTCCCCAAACCCTAGCTTAGGGCTCCTCGCCCTAAGAACCTCGGCAGCCTCGCGCGGCTGCACCCGCTGCTTTGGCTGCCTTGAAAAAACTTTGTTTACACAATGTACTCCGCCGGGTCTGTGAAGGCTTCAGAACGGATCACCTCAAGATCTGGAAACTGCTCTTTGAGCCGCTCCGCCAAGTCTTCGTGAAAGATGTTCTCGGTATGAAAATGCCCCGCGTCTATCAGACAGAACTTTCGGTTGCGGGCGGTGACAAAATCGCTGTGCTTGCAGTCGCCCGTGATAAGCGCCCCGCAGCCCTTCGCCTTCGCGCTGCCAAGCAGACTGCCGCCGCTGCCTGAACATATCCCCACAAGGGAAATATCGCCCTCCCCGGGAGTGAATCTCACTACAGTACACCCCAGCTTTTCCTTGCAGAGCGCCGCCAGCTCGCGGTCTGTCAGCGGCTTTTCCGTTCCGCAGATGTAGCCCATGGGCTTGCCCTCGTCGTAGCAGAGGACTTCTTTTACGGTGAGCCCCAGCTTCTTCGCAAGCAGATCGTTCATGCCGCCCTCCGCTGAGTCAAAGCTGGTGTGGGCGCAGATCGCAGCCTTGCCCGCAGCCGCCAGCCGCACCGCCGGATCCTCCAGCGAAGCTACACGTATGGGACGGAATATCACCGGGTGGTGGGAGAGCACCAGCTCGCAGCCCAGCCGCTCGGCTTCGTCAACTACATCGTGGGTGATGTCCAGCGCCGTCAGAACTTTGGTGACCGCGATGTCCCTGCTGCCCGCACAGATCCCGCTGTTGTCGTAGCTCTGCTGTAATGAGAATGGTGCAATACTGTCCAGATAATCGTACACTTCTCCGACTGTCATAATTGTCCTCCTATCCTTGAAAGCAGCTTTTCCGCGACTTGTATCCTGCGCCTGCCCTCGGCAGACCCGCTGTCGGCAGAGAGTATCCCCTCGCCGGCACGCTTCAGACGCTCTGCCGCTATGCGTATGTACTCGGCGCCGTCCTCCTCGCCGGGGTCAATAAGCCCGGCGTTCAGATACAGCTCGTCCTTTTCGTAGGGCACGCCCTCCGGTGAGAATTTCGCCCGCATGACCGAGTAGACGAACCTGCCGTCCCGCCGCGCAAGCTCGCGATTTACCGCAAAGCCGTGGTCAAAGAGCCATTCCCGCAGCTCATCGGGCTTGGTCATGGGCTGGAGTATCAGCGTACATTCCTTCGCCCATTCGCACCTGGAGAGAATGTCCGCGATAAGCTCGCCGCCCATGCCCGCGCAGATGATGTGGGTGATCTCACCCCGGGGAACGCTGTCCAGACCGTCGGAGAGCAGAGCGGTCACGCTGCCTTCAAGCCCCTGCTCCGCGATAGTGCGCTTGGCGGACTCCAGCGGCTTTTCGTTTATGTCGGCAGCCACCGCGGTGAGGCATATCCCGCTCTGCACGAGATATGCCGCAAGATACCCGTGATCGGTGCCGATGTCGGCGGCATGGCGATCCTTGCAGCCGTCGCTCATGATAAGCTCCGCGCACGCCATGAGCCGTTTGTTTTCCAGTTTTATCATATCCTTCACCATATAAAAAAGCCGCGCCGAGGCGCAGCTTTCAAGATAGGCTATCAGCCCTCAAAATGCTTGTTGAGCTTTGCGATAAGCTCGTCGGGGTCAACACCGTGTACCTCGCACGCCTGCTCTACGGTCTCACCGCGGGAAGCCGGGCAGAAGAGGCAGTGCATACCCATTTCGAGGAAATACTCGGTGGTGCTTTCGTCAGCGTCCATGATATCTCCGATTATGGTATCTCTTTCGACTTTGAAAGACATTTCAATTCACCTCCTGTGATAGGAGCGCGTCTGCGCCGTGAGTATATTATACTCATCAGGTATTATTATACCCCATTATGTGAGAAAAAGCAATAGCTCAGCTACTATATTTAGAAAAGTTTCATATTTCGGCATGGTATATGATGAAAATACTGTTAAATTGATGTATTGACATTTTTGTGAAATTATGCTACAATATTAAAGGAGCAATATCACTTTTCAAAATTCAAAAAAAGGAGAGATATTCTATGAGCAAACGTGTTTTATCCGGCGTTTTGGCACTTACAATGGTGCTTGGCGCAGCAGCAGCACCTGTTTCGGAGTCCGGGCTTGTTACAAAGCTCGCTATTTCCGCAAGTGCTGAAACCTATCGTGATTATGACTATACCGTAAAGGCAGACGGCACAGTAAGGATCGACAAGTACAGCGGTACTGCCGACGCTCTTGAGATCCCCGCTAAGATCGACGGCAAGACAGTTACCGAGATCGCCGGCGAGTCTTTCTCCGGCGGCACATTCAGCTCTGTTGCTATACCCGAGGGTATCACCTCTATCGGTGCCCTTGCATTTGCAAGGTGCAGCTATCTTACTTCTGTGGATATCGCCGAGACCAACAAGAACTATGTGGCTATCGACAACGTTATCTACACCAAGGATATGAAGACCCTGGTGCTGGTGCCCGCTTCAAGGACTTCCTATAAGATCCCTGCTACCGTTACCAAGATCGACGGCGCCTTCAACTACTGCGACAAGCTCACCGAGGTATACCTCCCCAAGACTATTACAAACCTGGGCGTTTCTACCTTCCGCGGCTGCAAGTCCCTCAGAAAGCTGACCCTTCCCGACAGCATCACAAAGATCCCCGGTTCGATGTGTATGTACTGCTCCGCACTTGAAGAGGTAAATATCCCCGAGACCGTTACCGAGATCGGTTCCGACGCTTTCTATGACTGCGTACTCCTTGAGAAGGTGACCGTGCCCGATTCCGTAAAGACCATTGGCAGCTGTGCCTTCGGTTATTATAACAACGGCAGCGAGGACGCTCGGATCTCCGGCTTCAAGATCAAGTGCCACACCGGCACCGCTGCTGAAAAGTACGCAAAGGACAACAAGATCACCGTTGAGTACATAGCAGTTTCCCTCGAAAAGGCAAAGATCGAGGTCAAGGACGTCGTATATACCGGCAAGGCTCAGAAGCCTGCACTTACCGTTACCTTTAACGGCAAGACCCTCAAGAAGGGCACCGATTATACCGTGACCTACAAGAACAACAAGGCGCTGGGCAAGGCTGATATCTATGTAAAGGGTATCAACGGATACTGCGGCACCTGCAAGGGCTATTTCATAATCTTCCCCAAGAAGGTAGCCAAGATTAAGCTGGCTGCTCTCGGCGGAAGAAAGCTCAAGGCAAGCTGGACAAAGTATTCCAAGGTAAGCGGCTATCAGCTTCAGCTCTGCCGCAACAAGAACTTCACCGGCACTATCAGAACTGCCGTTATCAAGAAGGGCGCAACCAACACCCGCACCATGAAGAACTTCAAGGCGGGCTACTACTACTATGCAAGGATCCGTTCCTACACCACCGTGGGCAAGATGAACTACTGCGGCGCGTGGAGCGACACCGCATATGTCGTATGCAAGTGGTAATGCGCTGCGTGTAAGATATGATAAAAAGAATGCAACCTGTTCAGAACGGGTTGCATTTTTTTGCGCTATAGGTTATAATGTAAACACCGTCAGACCGAAAAAGAAAGGAGTGATGTCCGCGTGAAGATAAAGCTCATGGTAAGTGACGAGAAATATAACAATATCGCAGCCGAGCTTTTGTCTAAGGGCTTTGAGATAGACGACGATGCAGAGCTTATCCTCTCCGAGCGCAATTTTTACGCCAGCCACCTGATAGGCAGACGCGGCGAGGAGATATTCCGGCTGGATACCGACAAGATAAGCCATATCGAAAGCTTTGGACATGAGGTGGTGGCTCACAGCGGCGGCGGGGAGTATAAGATCAATGAGCGACTGAGACGCCTGGAAGAGATACTCGACCCCAAGCGTTTTATCCGCGTGAGCAATTCGGTGATAGTGGCAGCGGCAGAGATAAAGAGCGTCCGTCCTGCGCTTTCGCAGAAATTCACCCTCACCATGTCCGACGGTTCAAAGGTGGACGTCACGAGAACCTACTATTACATCTTTAAGGAACACTTCGGGATCTAAAGAAAGGAGACAGCTATGGCAAGAGGAGTCGCTATCATTATTATTATTATCGGCGTTATGCTTTTTATCGCAGGCATGGCGATAGTTGTGTACGCAGTTGTATACAAAAATCTGGCGAACAAGCGGGTCAGGGAATTCAACCAAACGGGCGTGGTAAAGAAAGCACCGCCCTCGCCGCTGGCGGTGTTCGTGGTGCTTCTCTTTACACTGGTGCTGGTCTTTATCTTCATAAGCCTTTTCGCGGGGATAAGCTGGTACGCCATTACGGACTTCGGCAGTGAAGAGGGCATCGGCTGCCCGATAGAGATGCCCGATACCAGCGTTACAGTGCTCCCCGCCGGTGAGGACGACCCCCTCGCCGACATCACGCCGGGGCAGGACATCACCGGCTACACCCGCACCGAGACCCGCGACGGCGAATACAGATTCATATACTACGTCAACGACTACGGCACGAGTGAGGTCTTCCCGGAGCTCATGATATACGCCGAATACACCGGCGACGAGGGCAGGAACCTCTATTACGACATCACCTGCCGCGAGGATAGCTACGACCAGGAGCAAAGCGGATTTATCATTAATGAGGATAGCGGCCGCGGTTGGTTCGCGGTGAGCTCTGCGGCCTTTTACGGCACCTTAGAGCTGAACTTCTCGGCTTCCAACGACGATATAGAGCTGGACGTAGACGAACGCGAGACAGCCTCCACCGGCACCCTGGTGATAGACTACAACGACTGCTTTGACGTAGAAGAGTACGAGGAATAACGTCAGCACATCATAAAAACAAAACCGGCACGGGACTTCAAAAAGCCTCATGCCGGTTATTTTCATCTTAGCGTCCTCAGATACCGCACTCTTCGTAGTCCTTCCACTTTTCGTAGTGAGCCTTCTCGTCATAGTATTTGTACACAAGATAAGCGGTTGAGGCAATGACCAGCAGCAGTGCGCCCATCATTGTAAGGAATGATTTGCTCTTCTGATATTCAGACATGGTGATCGTCCTTTCTTTTTGTGTTTTTTATAGTATAGCATAAGAGTGGCGGTTTGTCAAGGGGAGAACAGGCTTTATCCGTTTTTCACTTTATATTAATAAATCATGATTAAATCGTGGCTAAATTTACGTTGTGTTCACGAATTATACATTAAATATTTTTGTAATAAAATGTAATCTGTGGTATAATATGTATATAAAAGTGAAATTTTAATTATAAAACAACGATTTGGTAATAATCTTCTTGCCGGAATGAGGTGGTATATATGAATAAAAACGATAAGAGGGTAAAAGTCAGTATGCGCAATTTTATTTTGGCGCTGATACTGCTGCTGCTTACAAACACTCTTATGGGCGTGACGCTCATGACCATATCCAAGAAAACTCTGCGTGAGCAGATAAAGGAACGTATGCTCGATGTGTCAAACACCGCTGCCTATCAGCTTGACGGCGACGAGCTGGAAAATCTTACCGCCGATGACAAGGGCACCGAGGATTACGAGGAGGCAATGGGTATTCTCCGCGCTTTCCAGATGAATATCGAGCTGAAATACATATATGCAGTCAAGGACGACGGCGACGGCAGCTTTTCCTTTACCTTAGACCCCGATCCCGATGACCCCAGTCCCTTCGGCGCTGATATCGAGGCTACCGAAGCGCTGAAAAACGCCGCAAAGGGTACTGCCGATATAGATAAGAAAGCCCACACCGATCAGTGGGGCAGGTTCTATACCGCCTACAGCCCGGTGTTCAACTCTAAGGGAAACGTTGTGGGCATCGTCGGCGTTGACTTTGACGCGGACTGGTATGATGATACCATAAATTCTCACAGAGCGGTAGCTGTTATACTCACCATGGTGGCGCTCACCATTGGTATCGTTCTGTCCTTTGTTATCATGTCGCAGAACAGAAAGCGTTTCGAGCATATGCTGGAGAGCATAAGCGAGCTTGACCATGAGACCCAGAGGCTTGATAACATTATCATGAAGACCTCGATAAAGCGCCTTAATATGCTGCCGGAAAGCAAGAGCGCGGTCTTGAAGACTCTCGCGTCGGGCGAGGAAAAAACACCCGCAGCCCACAACGAGTACCAGGAACTTGAGGACAGTATCCGTTCGGTATATGAGAAGCTCCAGAAATATATAAGCTATATCGACAGGACGCTGTATATAGATAACGTCACCGGCGTGTTCAACAAGGGCGCCTATAAAGCGAAGATAGGCGAGCTTGATACAAAGATCAGCGAAGGCAGCTCGGGCGTGTTCTCCATAGGCTTCTTTGATATCAACGGCATAAAGAAGATCTACACCCACTACGGCTTTGAGGCGGGCGAAAAGCTAATGTTCGAGTGCGCCACTATCCTCAAAAAGGTGTTCGGGCGTCACCGTATCTACCATGTTACGGGCGATGAATTTATAGCCATAATGGAAGACAGCACGATGATAGATATGAAGGATCTTTTCTACGTGCTCGACGAAGAGATCAAGGAATACAACCGTGAGCATATAAAGGACAACCGTCTGTCGGTGGCAAGAGGCTTTGCTACCTATGACCCTGAGAAATTTAAAGGCTACCGCGAGGTCTTTGTGGCAGCAAAGAAGGCTTGCGATGATAACAAGGCAGATCATTACGGGAAAACAGCCGATCAGATTACGGACATCAAGTGACATTACACATTACAGAATAAAAAAGCAGAGGGCAGTCGTAAAGGCTGCCCTCTGACGTTATATCAAGTGATCATTGCAGATCGCCTCTGCTGAATTCCGAAAGCTCCAGACCCTCGTTGCGCTCCAGCGCCCAGCGGATATTCCACTCGCTGGTGAAGAGCAGCAGCGGTCTGTCGCGCATATCGCTGACTACCTTTGTGTCGGAGCTTATCTTTAAGTCCTTAGGCTCGCAGGGCGCCTTGTCTATCCAGCGTATATGCGAATAGCCCAGACCCTCCTTCACCATGTCAACGCCGTATTCGTTCTTCATGCGGTACTCGAACACATCGAACTGCAGCACGCCCACAACGCCGACGATTATCTCCTCCATGCCGAGCAGCGGCTCGCGGAAGATCTGTATCGCACCCTCCTGAGCGATCTGGGTGATGCCCTTTACGAACTGCTTGCGCTTCATGGTGTCCTTTGTGCGTTAGCGCATGAAATGCTCCGGTGCAAAGGTGGGTATCCCCTCGAACATGAACTTCTTTTTGGGGGAGCATACCGTGTCGCCTATCGAGAATATGCCGGGATCGAACACGCCGATGATGTCTCCGGCATACGCCTCGTCGATTATCTCGCGTTCCTGAGCCATTATCTGCTGGGGCTGGGAAAGACGCATTTTCTTGTTGCCCTGAACGTGCAGCACGTCCATCTCCTTGTCGAACTTGCCGGAGCATACCCGCAGGAAGGTTATGCGGTCACGGTGTGCCTTGTTCATGTTCGCCTGGATCTTGAACACGAAGGCGGAGAAGTCCGGAGAGAAGGGGTCTATGACACCCTCGCTGGAATTTCGGGGCATGGGCGGGGGAGTCATCTCAAGGAACTTTTCCAGGAACGGCTCAACGCCGAAGTTTGTAAGCGCCGAACCGAAGAACACGGGACTGAGCCGTCCGCTGTGTACCGCTTCAAGATCAAGCTCGTCGGAAGCGCCGTCGAGAAGCTCGATGTCGTCCTTCAGATTCTCGTAGTTGGTGTCGCCGAGGATATCCGCCAGCGCGGGGTCATTGAGGTCAGCTTCGGTAGCGGATACCTTGTGGCTGCCGCCGGTGGGATCGAAGTAGATAACGTGCCGTGACGCGCGGTCAAATACTCCCTTGAACTCCTTGCCGGAGCCTATGGGCCAGTTTATTGGGCAGGTAGGCATACCCAGCTCGTTCTCTATCTCGTCGATGAGGTCAAAGGGATTTCTAGCCTCGCGGTCAAGCTTGTTGATGAATGTGAATATCGGGATGTGCCGCATGGCGCAGACCTTGAACAGCTTTCTCGTCTGATTTTCCACACCCTTTGAAGCGTCGATGACCATGACCGCCGAATCCGCCGCCATGAGCGTGCGGTAGGTGTCCTCAGAGAAGTCCTGATGTCCCGGGGTGTCGAGAATGTTTATGCAGTGTCCAGCGTACTGGAACTGCATTACCGAAGATGTGACCGAGATACCTCTCTGCTTTTCTATCTCCATCCAGTCGGATACAGCGTGGCGGGCGTTCTTCTTGCCCTTTACGGCACCCGCCTGTGCGATAGCTCCGCCGTAGAGCAGGAACTTCTCGGTAAGAGTGGTCTTACCGGCGTCGGGGTGAGAGATTATGGCGAAGGTACGCCGCCTTTTTATTTCGTCAACTAAATTTGCCAAAATGTATTCCTCCGTATAAATAAAGTTTTTCAGCTGCTATAAAACTTTACTGCCGTCTTACATCGGTTTCAGCTCCTTGATAAAAACATACTTTATTATTATACAGCATACCCGGGGAAAATGCAATAGCTTATAGAAAATGTTTACCGTTCTTTCAAATAAAAAGCGCACAGCAGGGAAAACTGTACGCTTTTTTGTACTCTAATGTCCGAACAGCCGGGTCTTGTTCTTCTCGTAGGGTCTTACCACGCCCATGTCCACCAAAAGCTGTTCCTTGTCGTTTATGCTCAGCGAGCGTATGCGGCGGCGCATCTGGAGCAGTATCATCGGCGACACCGACAGCATATCTATACCCATGGCGAGGAATGTCTCGGTGAAGTCAGGATTTGCCGCCAGCTCACCGCATATCCCGCACCACTTGCCGTAGCGGTGGGCGCTGTCTGCCGCCATTTTTATCATTCTCAGCACCGCGATGTGGTGGGGACGGTTGAACTTCTCGAGCCGCGAGTCATGGCGGTCTATCGCCAGCGAGTACTGCTCAAGATCGTTGGTGCCCACGTTGAAGAAGTCCACCTCGCGGGCAAGCTCGTCGCTCAGCATGACGGCGGCTGGAGTCTCCACCATAATGCCGATCTCCGCGTTCTGATCGTACTTTACCCCCTCGCGGTCAAGCTCAGCCCAGACCTTCTTTATCATCCGCTTGACGAACTGTATCTCCTCCGGGTCTACTATCATCGGTATCATGATAGCCAGCCTGCCGAACACCGAAGCGCGGTAGAGCGCTCTCAGCTGTGAGTGAAGTATCTCCGGGTGCTCGTAGCACACTCTTATGGAGCGCATACCCATGGCGGGATTCAGCTCTTCCTCCACCTCGTAGTCGGGATTCTTGTCAAGACCCATATCGAATGTCCTGACGATGACCCGCTTGTCCTTCATAAGCTCCAGCACGCGGCGGTAGGTGAAGAACTGAAGCTCCTCGTCGGGGTAGTCGTCGTTCTGGAGATAGAGGAACTCGCTTCGGAGAAGCCCTATGCCCCCGGCGTCATTCTCGGTGACGTACTTCATGTCGATAAGTCCGCTGATGTTGGCGTAAAGCTCTATCTCCGAGCCGTCGAGGGTGATGTTCCGCCTGCCGCGGAGCCTTAACAGAAGCTCGCGCTTTCTGCCCTCCTCCTCGCGCTTTTCCAACATTCTCCGGCGGGTGTTGGGGTCAGGGTCTATGTAAAGCACGCCGGCGTAGCCGTCAACTATCGCCTCGTGACCGTCATAGTCCTCCGTGAGCGCTCTGCCGAGACCTACTATGCCCGGGATATTCAGCGTGCGGGAGATTATCGACGAGTGAGATGTGGTAGAGCCGTAGCAGGTGCAGACCGCCTTGACCTTCGACTTGTCGAGCCTTATAGTCTCGCTGGGCTCCAGGTCAAAGCAGCAGAGAATGGAGTTGCTCATGAAGTCCAGCTCCTGCTCGGTGGTGTTCTGTATGTGCCTGATAAGACGCCGCGACACGTCCTTGATGTCGGCGGTGCGGGCGCGCATATATTCGTCCTCGATGCGTCCCAGCTCAGAGGCTATCTTGTTCGCCGCAAAGTGAACGGCATAGTCCGCCGAGTAATTCTCCTGCATTATGGTGTTCTCGATGTCATTTACGAACCTGTCATCGTCCAGGAGCAGACGGTGTATCATGAATATATCCGCGTGGTCTATGCCTATGTTATTGACCTCGCGCTCGTAAAGCTCGTCCAGCTCCCTGCCGGCGACCTCCTTGGCGTAGTGATATCTTTGCAGCTCCAGCTCGGGATTGCCGACCTTTCGCTTTTTGACGTCCTGATCGTCGCGGTGGTAAAAGGCTATCCTGCCGAATACGATACCGCCCGAAGCCGAGCGTCCTCTTAATCTTTCCATGCTGTACACTTCCTTTCGACAGCTTGCGCCGTCAGGTGGGTATATAATAATTATACCACATTCAGAAATTTATTCAAGTGCCGGAGCGCATTTTTTGAATTTTTTTCCGGCATGAAAGGAAGTATGCCATATGACAGCGGAAACAAACGTCCTGATTGAGGACAAGCAGCCTCTTGACCACGGGCTGCGTGAGCCTGCCGAAGCGCCGGCTGAGCAAAAGCCTCCCGGGAAAAGCGCCGCAGGGATCTTCGCCGGACAGCTCACCGACGCCGTCACTCTGCTGCTCATAGCGGCAGCGGCGGTGTCAGCCTTCACGGGAGCCTTCTCCGACGCCCTGCCGATAATGCTCATGGCTCTGCTGAACACGGCAGCGGGCTTTTACGGAGAGTACAAAAGCGAGCGCACCCTCATGCGTATCTCAAAGCTTACAGACCGCCCGCCGGATATTACAGACGCGCCCCTCACCCGCGAGACTCGGCGTATAGCCCGTGTCCTTACCGGGATATCCCTTGCCGGCTGTGCCGTCTGCTTTGCTCTGTCGCTGCTGCGGGGTGCGGGTGCTGTGGACAGCTTCTATATTTCCGCGTCTCTGTTGATAGCCTCGGTGTCCCAGGGCATACGCCCGGTATGTGTTATAACGGCAGCCGCCGCCATGGAACGCAGCCTGAAGTCCGGAGCCGCGATAGGAAGCTGCGGTACGCTTGAAAGGCTAGCGTCTGTCGGGACGGTCTGCACCGAAAAGACCGGCATACTCACCGACGGATATGTTTCCGCGGCGGCGTTGGCGGTGCTGTCGGACAAGGGCTTCAAGGAGTACCGCTATTCGGAAGCCGAGAGCAGGCTCACCGGCGGCAGCTATCCCGACGGCTTCCGCGCCTGGGAGGACAGCGCTCTATCTAGGGTGCTTATCTGCGCGGCGGTGTGCAATAACGCAAGGCGCGTCCGCACCGAGCCGTCATTAAAGGGCAGGAACCGCGGCAGACGTACATACTACGACGGCGATCCCTGCGAGTCGGCGCTGCTGAGACTTTGCTCCTCCTGCGGGATAGAGCGTGAGCTGCTGCTCTGCGAAAGGATATCCGAGACCCCCTTTGACCCGGCGGCGGGATATATGCTGGTGACCGTCCGCGAGGCAAAGGGCAGGACGGTGAGCTATGTCAAGGGCGCTCCCGAGAGGATATCCGCGCTCTGCACCGTCAGCGAGGGGGTGCAGACCCAGCTGGAAATGCTCTGCGGCAGGTATGGGGCTGCGGGAATGAGACTGCTTGCCTTCGGCATGAACTCCGGCAGCGGGTGGCAGCTGCTGGGACTTGCCGCGCTCCGCGAGAGCCTGCGCCCCCAGTGCGCCGAAAGGATACGCCGCCTGCGCCGCGCAGGAGTCTCAGTCCTGCTTTTGAGCGGCGATCACCCGCAGACCGTAAAGGCAGCCGCGGCGCGGGCGGGGATACTCACCCCCGATTCTGTCGCCCTGACCGGCGCCGGGCTTGACCGCATGACCGACGAGCAGCTTTACGACTCGGTGAGGAGCATATCGCTGGTGTCGAGAGCCTCCCGGGAACAGCGTGAACGTGTGGTCTCTATGCTCCGCAGCAGGGGAGTGCGCTGCGCCTTTGCCGCTTCCGGGACGCCTGCCGCCGCTGATGTTACGATCTCGGTGTCCGATAAAAATGCGGATGTCCTCCTTGCAGGCGGCGGTATCTCCGCCATAGCCGAAGCCGTCTCTGAGAGCCGTGCCGCCCTGGAAAACACCGCCCGCACGGTCTGCTGCATGATATCCTCCGAGCTGGGGATACTGATAACGGCTGTTTCCTCAGCGGCGCTGGGTATGCCGCTTTTCGGCAGCTGTCACCTGCTTGCCGCCGCGCTTCTCTGCGGATCCTTCCCGGCGCTGCTGCTGACATCAGCTCCCGCGCCTTCCCCCGACAGACTTGACCGTCCCGCCGGGGAGCGGCACTTTGCCGCCGGCAGCATAGCCGAAGCCGCCGGCAGGGGAGTGCTCACGGCGCTCTGCACCCTCGGCTGCTGCTCGGTACTCTTGAAGCGGGGCTGTCCGCTGCCCTATGTGCAAAGCGCGGCGCTGCTGACGCTGGTGCTTTCCCACTGCATGGTGTTCCTGGGCTTCGCCGGGAGCTTTAACGCCCGGGGACGCGCCGTCAGGGCGCTTATCCCGCCGGCGATACTTTCGCTGATGATGTTCCTGCCGCCGCTGGGGAGCCTTTTCCGGCTGTACTTCCCCGGAGCAAAGCCGGCGGCGCTGAGCCTGCTCGCCGCTATGATCGTCCCGGCGGCGGGATATATCAGGAAACGCGCGGAAAAAGTCTTTGGCTCGGGAAAATAGACAGAAATAAGTCCGTACAGGAGAACTTGTGTTCCACTCTGTGCGGACTTTCTTCGTTATATACGAAAAAGGTGTTTTGTTTTAATTTTTAGCTTCTTAAAAAAATACAATGAATTTTGAAATAACTATTGACATATTCATCATTAAATGATATAATAATATCGGTAATGATGCCGAATTTATGTTTATTTTGTTCATTACCCACCGCTTGTATGTACAATACATAGTGCAGGAGGTTATCTGATATGTTTAGAAAAATCTTGAGAGGTGCAGGCTTTATGCTCATTGCCGGGTCTACCATGTTCACTCCTATCATAGCGAGTGCCGACGGTGACGCTACTATGGGTGCTGTTGTCGGATTCCCGGCTGGAGCGATCGTTACCGGTTTTATCCTGGTGTCGATGAGCAGCAACAAGTCCAAGGCTACCAAGGCGGATAAGTACGTCAAGGGTAAGCTTGATCTCGATAAAAAAGAAGACGTTTTCCTGAGGACTGAGACTCACAAGGAAAAGGTAAAATGATAAGGAGGCATTTCAATGGCTAATATGTCGTACAAGTGCCTCACCTGTGGGGCAGAACTGTTCTGGAAGGCAGACCGCAACGCTTTCGTCTGCGATTACTGCGAGGACAGCTTTACACTCGACCAGCTTCAGGAAGCTGGTCAGACCGGCGAAGTCGATGAGACAAAGGTGCAGAAGGCAGAGGAGCTCATGGAGGGCGAGGCTGCTGTATCCACCGACGGTACTGTGGGCAACAATCTTGTCAAGTATTCCTGCTCACACTGCGGCGCCGAGATAATCACCGACCGCTCGACTGCGGCGACGATATGCGTATACTGCGGCAACGCCGTTATCATGGGCGAGCAGATCATCAATGACTTCGCTCCCGATTTCGTTATACCCTTCTCGGTGGAGAAGAAGAAGGTAATGGAAGCCTTCAAGGAGTTCAGCAAGAAGCCGCTCACACCTAAGTCCTTCGACTGCGAAAAGGTTGTTGACAAGATGCAGGGCGTGTATATCCCCTTCTGGCTCTACAGCGGGACCTGCGAGGGCGATGTTGACGCGGAGTGCTATAACGAAGAAAAAAAGCGCAAGGGCGATTATGATATAATCAAGCGCGATTTCTATGCGGTAAAGAGACGCGGCAAGGTGAATTTTGAGTTTATCCCCGTTGACGCTTCCTCAAAGACCGAGGACGAGGCTATGGACTCGATAGAGCCTTATGATTTCAAGGACTTCAAGCCCTTCAACCCCGCTTACCTCTCCGGCTTCCTTGCCGAGAGATATGACGAGGATCAGGAGAAGTGCTACCCCCGCGCTCAGGAGCGTATAGAGAACACTACCCTCGATCTTATCAAGGACAGCTGCCCTTATGATAGTATCCACATCGAGAGATACGATAAGGATATAAAGCTCAGCGAGACAAAGTACGCTATGATGCCCGCGTGGCTGCTTTATACCACCTATAAGGATAAGAAGTATTTCTTCGCTATGAACGGACAGACCGGAAAGTTTGTCGGAAGTCTGCCTATCGACTACGGTAAGCTGGTAGTATTCTCGGCTCTCGGCGGTATCCTGGGCGCTGTGATCGGATTCTTCATCGGAGGCTGACGATGACTACTGCTCTTGCAATTAAGCTGATACTTGTTGTCGGCGGTCTGGGTATAGGCGGTTATCTTGCTTTCAATATCGTCAAGGGAGTGAGAAACGCCGCAAAGTCTACCAAGGATCTTGTGGATACGATAAAGAAAGTCACCGATGAGACTGCTACTACTCCGCGTACCGTTTCCGGCTCGGAACCGATGATGCTGGCGAGGATAAAGCGGGACTTCCCGGATTTCAATGTGGAAGTCGGCAGGGAAATGGTGAAGAACGCCATTACCTATTACTTCGCGGCACTCAACGGCGATCCCCCGGATATGATGCAGCTGGAGAATGTCTGCACCCATGCGCTGGCGGGCGAGATACTTGCCCTGCCCCGCTCAGATTCCATGGAGTATGACAGGCTCAAGATACATAAGATAGTTGTTTCCAATTATGTCAAGCGTTCATCTAATGCTACCGTGACCTATCAGGCGGCGCTGGAATATCAGCGTCCAAAGAAAAGCCTCATGCAGTATGTGTATGAGTCGGAGCTGGAGTACTATTTCTCCGAGGACAACGAGGGCGCTGTCACCGTTGCACGCTGTTCCTACTGCGGCGGTGAGCTGGAGGAAAAGGGCGGAAAGCTTTACTGTAAGTACTGCGGCAGCCCCGTTGAGACAAAGATGAGCGAGGAACGCTGGTGGAGAGTAAACTCCATAACCAAAGCCAGATAAACGGACGGCTCTGCCGATCCGGGTAATCATATTTATTTTAACCGAAAGGAAGATGTTTTATGGGTTTGATCAAAATGGCACTGAATGCCGCTGGTTCCGGTTTAGCCGACCAGACAGTTGAGGTCTTTGAATGCCAGAACTTTGACCAGAAAACGCTGATGAGAAAGGCTACCATGCGCAACGCCAAGAATAACAAGGCTAGCGACGCTTATATTTCCAGCGGTTCTGTATTCCACGTTGCTATCAATCAGGCAGCTCTGCTGGTAGAGGACGGCAAGGTCTGGGATATGGTAATCGGCTCTGAGGACAAGTTCACAGGTCCTTACAAGTACGATTCCGCTTCCGCGCCTTCTATCCTCGGCTCCGGATTTAAGGATCTGCTTCCCTCTATCAAGGAGATCGGCAGCCGTTTCACTACCGGCGGCACCTCCAAGCACACCATGAGACTTGTATACATAAACTTAAAGCCTATCATCGGTATCCCCGTAGGCTTCGGCAACGTACCTTTCAGAGACGGTGAGATGAACCTTTCGCTGAACGCTCAGGGTCACGGCAGCTGTGAGCTCAAGATCGTAGACCCGGGTATGTTCTATGAGAACTGCGTACAGTCCATCGACAAGGATTTCCGTATCGACGAGGGCGACGGTGCTGCATTCATCACTCAGCTCAAGAACGATATGAAGCCAAAGTTCGGTATCGCTCTGACAAAGGTGATCGCAGCTAAGCGTATCCCCTATGACCAGATGATAGCTTATGCCGATGATCTTGCAGAAGCTATGAACGAAGCTTTGAATGACAAGTGGACAGAAAAGGGTATCGCACTCAACAATCTGTCCGTTGAGCTGAACGTTGACGATGCTTCAAAGGAGCGTATCGCCCAGTTCCAGGAGGCTGCTACTCTCAGACAGCAAGGCACTGCCTTCGAGATGGACAGAATGTCTATCAACCGTGCGAGAGAGGCTGCTGCCAGCAACACTGCGGGTGCTATGACCGGCTTCATGGGTATGAATATGTTCGGCGGCGCAACACCGATGCAGCAGCCCATGGGCTACGGACAGCCCGGCTATGGTCAGCCCCAGCCCGGCTATGGTCAGCCTCAGCCCGGCTACGGTCAGCCCCAGCCCGGCTACGGTCAGCAGCCACAGCAGGGTATGTATGGTCAGCAGCCCCAGCAGCCTGCACCTCAGCAGCCCGCACCCGCACCGGCACCGGCTCCTGCTCCCGCAGGCGACAGCTGGACCTGTGAATGCGGCGCTTCCAACACCGGCAAGTTCTGCATGGAATGCGGCAAGCCCCAGCCCGCACCCGCACCCGCACCCGCAGCTCCCGCAGGCGGCTGGACCTGCTCATGCGGTGCTGTAAACCAGGGCAAGTTCTGCATGGAGTGCGGCGCCAAGAAGCCCGCTGACGCGCCTTTGTACAAGTGCGACAAGTGTGGTTGGCAGCCGGACGATCCCAAGAATCCTCCGAAGTTCTGCCCTCAGTGCGGCGACATCTTCGACGACAACGATATCCAGTAATATCGGCTTATATAAAGGCAGCTGCTTAACGGCGGCTGCCTTTTTTGCGTGCAGAAAGCAGCGGATCCAACCGCGCGAGGTTGGCGAGGGTCAAGGGGCGAGGAGCCCCTTGCTAGGGTTTGGGGACAGCGTCCCCAATTGCCCCTTTGGGGCAACCAAGTAGCGGACGATTGTGCCCTGAACGCTGAGTTTGTCTGCGACTTTCGCAGAGCGCCTTGAGTGAGGGGGCAGGAACCACAAGGGGACAG
>CACXDI010000169.1 GCA_902766335.1 uncultured Ruminococcus sp.
AATGTTTCCCTTCGGGAAACACTCAAGCTAAAGCTTTTTAATTCCCCCGGTAGAACCGGGGGTTTATTGACGCTAAAGCGCCAATAATGAAAAAGAGCCTCACATGAGGCTCTTTTTTATGTCCGCAATCAATGATCTTTTATCAAAACTCCGCCAGCCATTCCTTGAGCTCGTCGGCTGTGGGATCACCGTTGAGCATCCTGCCCTCGACTATCTCCGCGCCGGGTGCGCTGGGTGTTAAGAACTCCACCGCCCTGCCGAAGCCGCTGCTTCCCGATGTCGCAAAGAGGACTATCTTCTTGCCGCAGAAGTTGTAGTTCTCGAGAAAGCTGTTAATTATCGTAGGCGCGATGTACCACCACACCGGGAACCCGAGAAATACGGTGTCGCAGCTTTCCACGTCTGCGTTAGTGTCGGCAAGGGCGGGACGCGAGCTTTTATCGTTCATCTCCCTGCTGGAACGGGACTGCTTGTCCTGCCAGTTGAGGTCTTCCTTGGTGTAGGGCACCGCAGGCTTTATCTCGTAAAGCTCTGCCCCTGCCGCCTCCGCCAGAGTCTTTGCCGCCGCCGCAGTCCTGCCGCTTGCGGAAAAATACGCTACCAATGCTTTTTTCATAGATTTATCCTCCTTGATATGAAATTCTGAATACCACTTGTTCATGCGCTGCTGGTATTCGTCGCCGGGCATGGGCTTTGCAAAGTAGTAGCCCTGTATCATGTCGCAGCCCTGTGACGCCAAAAATTCCACCTGCTCCCTGACCTCTACGCCCTCGGCTACGGTACGCATATTCAGGCTCTTTGCCAGCTTTATCGCTTCCGAGACTACTATCTCTCCCCGGTCTGTATCTGCCATCTCGCCCCGGAAGAACTCCGCGTCCAGCTTTAAAACGTCCAGCGGCATATCCTTGAGGGAGTTAAGGGAGGAATACCCCGAGCCGAAGTCATCCATCGAGACCGAGAAGCCGTACTTCTTGAGCCTGTTTATGGTGGTGACCATAGCCCTCTTGTCGTCAAAGAATGCGCTCTCTGTCAGCTCTATCTCGATAAGCTCGTGAGGTGTTCCCTCAGCGTCTACCATGTCGCGTATCTGCTCCGCAAGGTCAGGCTCGATAAAGTGTGCGCGTGATATGTTCACCGACACCGGCACGCACTTGTAGCCCATGTCCAGCCACCTGCGCTGATCCCGCGCCACGTTGGTCACCATGTAGTGATCTATCTCGGTGATGAAGCCATTTTTCTCAAACAGCGGGATGAATCTGTAGGGTGTGACGAAGCCGAACTCCGGCGACTGCCAACGTATCAGCGCCTCGGCGCCCCTGAGCCTGCTGGTGCGGGGATCGTACTTTGGCTGATAGTAGATGACGAACTCGCGGTTTTCAAGAGCCGCCTGCTGCCTCGCCTGAACGGTGTCTATCCACTTCTGTTCCTCTACGAACTTGTCGTCGAAGTATGCCGCTCCGGAACCGTCGCTGATGTCAAGACTCGCTTCCGCGGTGCGGGCGTTGTTGTATTCCTGCTCGATATCTATGTCGCTGCCCATTAAGAAAAGCTTGTGCCAGCTCTCCTTGGGGAGCTTTATGATGTCCACGCCCGCGTGGAACGCGAATCTCCGCATAGGATCCGACTCGGTAAGCATACGGAGCATATTGTCTATGCGCTCCTTTAACTGCTCCTCGCCCTTGTATCTGAGCAGCAGCGCGTAGTTACCTTCGGAGATGTGGGCGCAAAGCTCCTTACGCTTGTGGATCTGACTGTTTATTGATCTGTAGATACCGCAAAGCGTCCTCTCGCCCTCCTCTATGGAATGGCATACGCAGAACCGGCGGTAGCCTACAAAGGATACGCTCACTACCGCAAGACCGGTGCCCTTGAATAAGTTGTGCTTTTTGAGCATCTTCTCGCCCTTGAAAAGATACCACATCCAGTTGTGACCCTTTGTCACCATATCGGTGAAGAACAGCCTTGTGACCTTCGCCTGTCTGACAGCGCTGCCAATGGTGCTGACTATCATCACCAGCAGCACCAGCATCATGAGCAGTACCATTATAAGGAACATCATAATAATGAATACCAGCTCGTCCTCGCCCACGGTCATCGCCGAGCGGAAAAATATCATCTGCTGACCGTCCATGACGCTCACCGACAGCCATACGGGTATCTCCAGACCTTTGCCGTTTACCTTTTCTTCTCCGTCTATCTCAGAAACAGCTTTTACCGTGGCTTGAAAGAGCTTTGAATAATTTATGACAAAGCGGTCATTGTCAAGCTCTATCACCTCAGTCTCCGTGTCGGGGTAGACCATGATGTTGTTATAGTCGCCGGTGAAAGCCACAAGCCCCAGGTCAAAATCCGAGAAGCGGTGTCCCTCGGCGGCGCAGGTGTTCCTGCCCTTCAGCTGTATCACCTTATCCTCGCTGTCGCGGATCAGGTACGACTTGCCCGACTCATCCATAATGCTGTAGGGAGCGGGGTTGCCTTCCTTCATCTCACGCTCATACTGCTTTGCAAGCAGCATATCCGTGTCATATTCGCTCGAAAGCTTGCTCTTGAGCGCAAACACGGTAAAGGTGCTGAGAAAGATCTTCATAAAAGTCAGTCCGATGACAAAAACTAGTATATACAGGATCACCGACACCCAGGGGCGGTTTTTCCTGAGCTTGAAATATCTTTTACGGTTCCTTTTTCTAGCTTTATCCGCTGTCATTTGCCGCAGCCTCCTGTAACGGGATATACTTCAACTTTAGTATAACACATTATTAACAAAACGTCAATAGAAAACAGTATCCCCCGCAGAAGTTTTTTCTTTCCGCGGGGGACACTGATATGATATGGTTTGGTTAGGTATGAGCGTTGATCATTCGTCATCATCGGCAGTGATAGCCGCTACCTCGTAGATGAACTTGACGTCGGTGTCTGTGCCCTCTGCCGCGCCGGAGAAGCTTCCGTAGTCACGGCTGAGATCGGCGAGCTTCTCGAATCTCTCAAGAAGCGGCTTGAGATCGTCGTTGTAGGCGTCGAAGATCTTGTCGATGCCTTCCTTCTTGAACTTAGCCATGCCGTCGTTGAGCTGCTTTCCGCCTGTCTCCAGCTTGGAGATGCCGTCGGTAAGCTGTGTGGTTCCGCTTTGCAGCTTGGTCACGCCGTCGAACAGCTTCTGCGAGCCGGTGGAAAGCTCACCTGCTCCGCTTACTACCTGCCCGATAGCGCTGTTGAGCTTGGAGGTGCCGTCCTTGAGCTGTCTGCCGCCCTCGTCAAGCTGAGCCATGCCGCTGTCAAGATCGCCTGCTCCGTCAGAGAGGGTCTTTGCGCCTGTAGCAAGCTGCTCCGCGCCACCGTCCAGAGCCTTTGCGCCCTTGGATACTTCTATGATACCGCTTACCAGCGTGCCGGTGTTGTCATAGAGCAGCTGTGCGCCGTCGGAAAGCTTCTTGTTGCCGTCTGCCAGCTGAGCCGCGCCCGCGTCCAGCTTGACTACCGAACTGTATACCGTATTTATGCCTGCCGCATACTTCTGAGCGCCCTCGTCAAGTGCGTTCAGACCGTTGCTCAGCGTCTTTGCGCCCTCGGTGATAGTGCCGAGACTCTCGTGCAGAGTGCCTACGCCCTCGTCAAGAGCAGCCGCGCCGGTGTTGGCGGAGGATATGCCTGCGCCCAGCTGTGCGGTGCCGTTGGAAAGCGTGGACGCGCCGCTGCTGAGTGCCTGAGAGCCTGTCTTAAGCTGAGAAGCGCCTGCGGAAACGCTCTGTGCGCCTGCCGCCAGGGTCTTGGTGCCAGCAGCCAGAGCTGCCGCTCCGGTGGAGAGAGCCTTGCCGCCCTCGTCCAGCTCGGCCATGGAAGACGCCAGCGATGAAGCGCCGCTAGATACCGTATTGGCGCCGCTCTTCAGAGCCTCAGCGCCCGAGGTGATAGCAGAAACATCTGCGCTCACGGTGCCGCTTGCTGCCTGTATGCTCGCCAGCGTGGACTGCTGCTGTGCGATAGAATGTTGTAATTTTGCGATAGCAGTCGCTATCTCGGGGATCTCCTCATCGGTGGAGACAGCCTGTAATGCAGCCAGCGCCGCCTGATCGTCCGCGATAGACGATTGCAGCTCAGCCTCGGTGGCTGTCAGCGTGCCGGATACGTCCTCAAGCTGTGCGGGTATAGCAGAAGCCGCGGTGCAGAGATTGTCGATCCCGGTCTTTAGCATGGAAGCGCCCGCCGAAAGATCGTCCGCACCCTTCTTAGCCTTGCTTATGCCGCCGGAAAGAGTCGCCGCAGAGGTGCTGAGCGTATCCGCGTTTGTAGAAAGCGTCGAAGCTCCGGCGGAAACGGAAGCCGCGCCTGTGTTCAGATTATCGGCTCCGGTAGCCAGCTGTGCCGAGCTGTCCGCTAAAGTCTTTGCGCCGTCCTTTACCGACTGCGCGCCGGAGTCTGCGTTGTCCAGACCCTTTGAAAGTGCGGAGGAGCCTTCCTTCAGCTTTGCCGCGCCCTCAGTAGCCTGCTCCAGACCCGCCGCCAGCTTGCCGGCGCCTTCCTTTGCGGAGGTGATACCGCCGGTGAGAGTCGCGGTGGAATCCGCTACCGTCTTGACGCCCGCTTTTAGCTTCGAGGTGCCGTCTGCCAGCGCGGCAGCGCCGTCGCTTGCGCTCTTTGCGCCCTCCGCCAGGCTCTTGACGCCCTTCTTGTATTCCTTAGCCCCGCTTTTGAGCTTGTCGGCGCCCTCGGACAGCTTCTTTGTGCCGTCAGCGAGGTCATCAGCGCCGTCGGAAAGAGTCTTTGCTCCTGCCGAAAGCTTGTCGGCGCCCGCCTTTGCGGTGCTGATACCTTCCGCCAGCTTGCCGGCAGCTTCGTCCAGCGTGTTGACGCCGTCGCCAAGCTCGGGAGCTGATTCCGCCAGCTTCTGTATACCGTCATTGAGCTGCTTGTCGCCGTCGTAGATCTTATCCACGCCGTCCTTGAAGTCGCCCGACTTTGTCTTTAATGTCTTTAAGCCCTTATAAAGCTCCTTGGTGCCGTCTGCCAGCTTGTCGGCAGCGTCGCTCAGCTTGTCAAGCTCGTCCTTGAGATCGCCGATGTCGTCAACGCTTCCCAGCTCCAGATCGGCGAATACGTCGGTGGTAGCCGCGGTGAGAGACGTCTTCATCTCGAAGTCGGTGACGTCGGCGGTGAACTCGAAGTAGTCGGGGATCTCTATGTCGCCGTTGCCGGAAAGCCCCAGGCTGTCCTTGAGACCCGGAAGCGCATAGCCCATAACGATCTCGCGCTCGCCCTCGCTCACAACCTTGCCGTTGGTGACCTCGATGTTCTTGAACTTCTCGCCGTCGAGAAGTATGCCTGTCGCCATAAGGAAGGGGGTGTACATGGTGACGTCCTTGCCGTCTATCTTTACCGTCTTTTTGGATTTGTTGGTATAGTCATATCTTACCGTCACCTTGCCGCTCTTGCCGGCGAGGTCAGCGGGGGAAATGCTTCTGCCGTCCAGCTTGTAGCTTACCGATATATCCACCGGCAGAGCCGCGTCGCTGTAGCCCTTGTAGTAGATGTCGCCGCCGTTAGCATTCCAGCTCATGCTGCTGCCGGAGCCTGAGTAGCTGTCTTCATTCTTTGTGTTCTCGATGTCAGTCAGGTCAGACACATCGGGGATAGTATCCTTACCATCGGGATTGAGCAGGTGCGCGGTAACTACCTTCTTGGTAGGATTGCCGTTGGCGTCGGTGATTACGTACACCGTCTCGTCCTTCTTGAAGCCGTTGGATACCGAAGCAGGCTTTTCGTCCTCCTTCTTGTCCGCGGTGCTGTCCGTCTTCTCCGAAGCAGAAAGCGCACTCACGCTCTTAGCCGCCGTATCAGCCGATACGGCACACAGCCCGGTGGAGCTTGCAGTCATGAGCAGGGCGACAAGTCCTGCAAATACTCTCGTGTAGTTTTTCATATCTATCAGCCCTTTCCATATCATAAAAGTGTTGTCTCTTTATGCTGTTCTCATTTTTTCTATCTTGTAAGCTTTGCGCATACCCACTGTGGTGTTCATGATGAACCTGTCAAACAGCAGCAGCATGGAGGGCAGTACGCAAATTACTATCACCATGCTTATCAGAGCGCCGCGTGACATAAGCGTGCAGAGCTGTGAGATCATGTCCACGCTGGAGTAAAGTCCCACGCCGAAGGTGGAGGCGAAGAATCCCAGCGCCGATACGATTATGGATTTCATCGAGGTGGAGAGCGCTATGGTGACAGCCTCGGTCTTCTCCACCCCCGCGATGCGCTCCGCCTTGTAGCGGGTGGTCATCAGTATCGCGTAGTCAACGGTAGCTCCCAGCTGTATGGTGCCTATTACCACCGACGCGATAAAGGGTATCGTGGTGTGGGTGTAGAACGGAAGTCCCATGTTCACGGTTATCGCGAACTCTATCACCGATACCAGTATCACCGGCAAAGTGAAGGATCTCAGCGACAGCAGGATTATCAGGAATATAGCGCCTATGGACACGGTGTTTACCACCTTGAAATCGCGGTCAGTTATGTTGATAAGATCCTTAGTCGCCGCCGCCTCGCCTATCAGCATTCCGGTGCTGTCGTACTTTTTGAGTATCTTTGAAAGCTTATCTATCTGTGCGTTGACCTCGGGGCTTGCTACCTTGTAGTCGGAGCCCACCAGCATTATCTGCCAGTCGCCCTCCTTGAGTATGTCGCGGAGCCTGTCGGGCACCGCTTCCTCAGGTATCGACGAGCCTATCAGCTTGTCGAAGGAAATGGTCATCTTTACGCCGTCCACCTGCTCCATTTCGTCCAGCATTTCCAGCACGTCCTTGTGATCCATGTCGGACTTGCACATGAGGATATGCGAGGTGTTTATGCCGAAGTTCTCCTTGAGCTTGGTGTTCGCCACCACGCTGTTGAGATCCTGAGGGAGCGTGTCGGTGAGGTTGTAGTAAACGCTTGTGTGTATCTGTCCGTAAAGCGCAGGCGCCAGCAGGATCACAAAGCCCAGGATAAACGCCTTGTGGTGACGGACTATGAAGCCCGCAGGCTTTTCCATGGAAGGAACTATGTCCTTGTGGATAGTCTTTGTAAGGGGCTTGTCGAATATCAGTATCATGGAGGGCAGTATGGTAACACAGCTGATGACGCCGATTATAACGCCCTTTGCCATTACGATACCCATGTCAAGACCCAGCGTGTAGCTCATAAAGCAAAGCGCCACGAAGCCCGCCACGGTAGTTATGGAGCTGGAGGATACCGAGCCTATGGTCTGTGCTATAGCCTCTGCCATAGCCTCGCGGTTGTCCGAGTGTGTCTCCTTCTGCTCCTTGTAGCTGTGCCACAGGAATATGGAGTAGTCTATCGTTACCGCAAGCTGAAGCACCGCCGTCAGCGCCTGAGTGATAAAGGATATCTCTCCCAGCATTATGTTGCTGCCTAAGTTGTAAAGTATCGCCATGCCGGTAGAGCACATAAAGAACACCGGTATCAGCAGACTGTCCATAGTCACCGCAAGTATTATGCTGGTGAGTATCACCGCTATCAGAACGTAAGCCGCAGTCTCCTTCATAGTAAGGTCTTTTATGTCCTCAACGATAGCAGTCATGCCGTTTATGAAGCACTGCTTGCCGGCTATCTTTCTCATCTGTACCACCGCTTCCAGCGATTCGTCCGCCGAGGTAGCCTTGTCGAAGAACACCGCCATCATGGTAGCGTCGCCGCTGTTGAACACATCGTATATCCTTTCGGGAAGTATCTCGACAGGCACCGAAATGTCCACCAGATTGTCGTACCACAGCACCTCTCCCACGGCGGGCACCTTCTCAAATTCCTTCTTGAGCTTTGCCACGTCCTTGGGCTCCATGCCCTCGACTACCACCAGAGCGAAGCCGCCCTTGCCGAAGTCCTCAAGCATTATGTCCTGCCCCTTCATGGTCTCTATGTCGTCCGGCAGGTAGGAAAGAATGTCGTAGTTGATGTGCGTTTTCATAACGCCGATAACAGAGGGTACCAAAAGCACCACCGATAATATCAGTATAAATATCCTCAGCCGTACTATACCCGCTCCGACTTTTTTCATGACCATATCATCTCCGTGTCTCCAGATATATGCAGTTTCCTTATGGTAACCAGTATAGCACAAAAATGACCGCAGGTCAATATATCAGCGTTATTTTTGTAGACCTGCACAAACTGACCATAAGTCATTATTGCATTATGTCGGTTTTGCCATATTGACAAGCCCAAAAAAATTAGCTATAATTATTAATAGCTAAGATATTTGACGAATATCATCGGACACAGCCGAAAGGGAAGCGACCTTAAATGGGCAAACTGGATATCAACAAAAAGGCAAAAGAGGAATCGCTGCTTGCAACCGCCTACAAGCTGTTCACCACCAAGGGAATAAGCAAGACCAGCGTTTCGGATATCACCACTGACGCCGGCGTCGCTAAGGGTACCTTCTATCTTTACTTCAAGGATAAGTATGACCTTAAAGACAGACTTGTGGCTCACCAGTCCTCAAAGATATTCCGCGGGGCGCTCGACGATCTTGCCGCCTGCGACAAGGAGCTTTCCTTCAACGAAAAGATAATCTTCATAATTGACGATATACTCACCCAGCTGAAGTCAAACCGCCCGCTGCTTATTTTCATCTCAAAGAACCTGAGCTGGGGGATATTCAAGCACGCGATAAACTCTCCCAAGTCCGACGGCGAGCTTGGCTTCCGCACGATATACGAGGACATGATAAAGGACGCCCCCGACGGCATAGACGCGCCGGAGATAATGCTGTTTACGATAGTCGAGCTGGTAAGCTCCACCTGCTACTCGTCGATACTCTACTCCGAACCGGTGGGGATCGATGAGTTCAAGCCCTACCTTTATAAATGCGTCAACGACATAATAGACCGCCACATTGGATCTGTTCAGTAAAAAACATCAAAAGCGCCCCCGATCACAGATCGGGAGCGCTTGTTTTTATACTAACCTTTTAGGGATCAGTATTATATCATATCATTATGCCGGCAAGCCCCGAAAGGCTCAGCCGTCCTCTCCGCCGCCAATAGAAGCCGCGACTATTCCGGTCAGCAGACCTACTGCCCCGCCGCAGATCATGAAGTATTTCCCCATGCCCGCCTGAAGGACAAAAGCCAGCCCGCCCGTTACCGAAATGATAACGAGCATACCCGCAAAGAGAGTGACCCACCGCTTAGCCGGCGTCGGGAGCAGCTTTTTTGCCAGCTTCCCCTTTCGGTCAGCAAGCCGGTAGATAAGCTGTACGCCGAGCATAGGCAGAATTATCTGCGCCGCGGCGATCAGCAGGGCTTTTTGCGACAGATCGGATATCATAATTAAAGTACTCTTACTCTTACAACGCCGTCGATAGCCTTGATAGCGTCGATGTCAGCCTCGCCGGTAACGTCCAGCAGAGTGCAGCTCCAGTCCTTCTTGGACTTGTTCACCATGTTCTCGATGTTAGCACCCTTGTCAGCAACAGCGGTGGTCAGCTGAGAAATAATGGAGGGAACGTTCTTGTGCAGTACGCATACCAGAACATCGCCGGTCTTTGCAAGCTCAACATTCGGGAAGTTTACGCTGTTGATGATAGCGCCGCGCTCGATGTAAGCGATCAGCTCGTCAGCTGCCATTTTAGCGCAGTTGTCCTCGCTCTCGGCGGTGGAAGCGCCCAGGTGGGGGATAGCTACAACGCCGTCAACGCCCAGTACAGCGTCACTCGGGAAGTCAACTACGTATCTTGCAACCTTGCCGCTGCCCAGAGCCTCAACGATAGCCTCGCCGTTTACCAGCTCGCCGCGTGCGAAGTTCAGGATACGGACGCCGTCCTTGCAGAGTGCGATAGTGTCCTTGTTGATAGTGTCCTTGGTCTCAGCGTTGAAGGGAAGGTGCAGGGAGATGTAGTCGCTCTCTGCATAGATGTCGTTGATGTTGTTGGTGACCTTTACCTGAGGCTTCAGGTTAAGAGCAGCGGTAACGGACAGGAAGGGATCGTAGCCGATAACGTCCATGCCCAGGGAGATAGCGATGTTAGCCAGCTTGCCGCCGATAGCGCCCAGACCGATCAGACCCAGGGTCTTGCCGGTGATCTCGTTGCCGGCGAAGTTGGACTTGCCTTTCTCTACCAGCTTGCCTACCTCGTCGCCCTGACCCTTGAGGGTCTTAGCCCACTCGATAGCCTCGGGGATCTTTCTGGAAGCGAGAAGCAGACCGCAAACAGCCAGCTCCTTAACAGCGTTAGCGTTAGCACCGGGGGTGTTGAAAACAACGATACCCTGCTCAGCGCACTTGTCAACGGGGATATTGTTGGTGCCGGCGCCTGCTCTTGCGATAGCCAGCAGCTCAGAGCCGAACTCCATATCGTGCATCTTTGCGGAACGCACCATGATACCTGTGGGGTTCTCGACAGCGTCGCCTACGGTGTAAGCAGCCTTGTCAAACTTATCGGTGCCGCAGGCGGCGATCTTGTTCAGTGTAAGAATATTGTACATTTCGATCATACCTTTCTGTTAAGATAAACAGAGGCGCACACATCGGTGCGCCCTCTGCGCTTATTCTTCAATATCGTTTATCGGTGTGACAACAGGCTTGCCCTGAGCGTCCAGCAGCGGAGAAAGCCCCCCTGCATAGCCCTCATGAACGAAAAGATAATTCACGCCCGTCACACGGTCAACGATTATCTCCTTTGCCGCTGCAAAGCCCTCGTCGTTATAAACCGTAACAAAACGCTTTTCCTTCTTAGCCATATCGTCTCACCTCAAAAATTACGAATTCTCGGCCTCGAACTTCTTCATGAACTCTACCAGCTTCTCAACGCCCTCGATAGGCATAGCGTTGTAGATAGAAGCTCTCATGCCGCCGACAGTTCTGTGACCCTTGAGGTTCTCAAAGCCCGCAGCCTTAGCCTCGGCAACGAACTTCTTGTCCAGCTCCTCGTTGCCGGTGATGAAGGGAACGTTCATAAGGGATCTGTCCTCAGGAACAACGGTGCCCTTGAACAGCTTGCTCTGATCGAGGAAGTCATAAAGGATCTTAGCCTTCTTCTCGTTGTGAGCCTTCATGCCCTCAAGGCCGCCCATCTTCTTGATCCACTTGAATACCTTGCCG
>CACXDI010000170.1 GCA_902766335.1 uncultured Ruminococcus sp.
AATGTTTCCCTTCGGGAAACACTCAAGCTAAAGCTTTTTAATTCCCCCGGTAGAACCGGGGGTTTATTGACGCTAAAGCGCCAATAAAAATGCCCCAAAGCACAATAAAGTGCTTTGGGGCAAATCTTCTATATGAGTACCGACATTAAAGCAGACGGTCTTTTTTTATCTGTTATCGACTTCCTCCGGGAACATATCGTGGTGTGTCAGTCTGTCCCAGGCGACAGCCTCCCATTTGGTGCCCGGCTTGCCGTAGTTGCAGTAGGGGTCTATGGATATGCCGCCTCTCGGCAGGAACTTGCCCCACACCTCTATGTACTTCGGCTCCATGAGCGCGATAAGATCATTCATGATGATATTCACGCAGTCCTCATGGAAGTCGCCGTGGTTGCGGAAGCTGAAAAGATACAGCTTCAGCGACTTGCTCTCCACCATTTTCACGTCCGGCACATAGGAAATGTATATCGTAGCAAAATCCGGCTGTCCGGTTATAGGACAAAGGGAGGTGAACTCGGGGCAGTTGAACTTGACGAAGTAGTCCCTGTCCGGGTGCTTGTTGGGGAAAGTCTCCAGCACCTCCGGCGAGTACTCAAAGCCGTATTTAGTCCCCTGACTTCCCAGCAGCGTTATGCTGCCCTTTTCATTTTCGCTTCTTCCAGCCATACTGATCCTCCTTTATCCCACCAGCGGGTCTTTAAGTCCGTTCTTTTCAAACGCTGCCGCTCTGTCCCGGCAGGTGCCGCAGACTCCGCAGGGGGCATCTCCGCCCTCGTAGCAGCTCCAGGTAAGCTCAAAGGGCACTCCCAGCCCGTGACCCAGCTTCACCACATCAGCCTTTGTCAAGCCGACAAAGGGAGCCTTTATGCTAAGCTGCTCACCGCTGCCTGTGTATATCGCCTCGTTCATAGCGTTGTTGAATTTGTCCGAGCAGTCGGGATAGGCGTTGCCCGCCGCGTCGTCGGAATGTGCGCCGTAGTAGATGAGCCCGCAGCCGTTTGAAAGCGCGATGCTCGCCGCCGACGCCAAGAACAGTCCGTTGCGGAAGGGAACGTAGGTGGACACCGGCTTGCCGTCGGTCTTTGCAAGCTGATCGGCGTAGGATTCTCTCGGGATATCCTCTTCCGAGCCCTTGAGCAGCGTGCAGTCGGAGCCTGCGAATATCGCCGCTAGGTCAAGGGTCTGCCATTTCACGCCGTAGTGCCGTGCCACCGCCCTTGCGGCAGCTATCTCCTTGTCGTGCTTCTGTCCGTAGTAGACCGACAGCGCCATGACGTTCTCTCTGCCGTGCTCCTTGACAGCAAGCGCAAGGCAGGTAGTGCTGTCAAGTCCGCCGCTGAATAGTACAAGTGCTTTCATATCTTATCTCCTTAGTCCAGCAGGTCTTTTAGCTGCTGCTCGGTCTTGAATCTTCCCAGATAGGTCTTGGTCTCGGTGCGTGCCGAAGCGTTCTTTATGCCCCGAGCCGTCATGCAGCTGTGGGAGCCTTTTATCGTCACACCCACGTCCTCGGTGCCTGCCGCCTCTGAGATTATCTGTGCGATGTCACGCCCCAGACGCTCCTGCAATTGCAGACGCTTCGCCGCCATGTCGCAGATACGGGCTATCTTGCTCAGCCCCAGCACCCTGCCCTTGGGGATATACGCCACGTTCACCGTCATGTCGTACATCAGCGCCATGTGGTGCTCGCAGTAGCTGAACACCGTTATGTCCTTCATGACTATCGCTTCGTCGGCGCCTATGTCTTCGGAAGTAAAGGTCTTGCCGAACATCTGCGCTATCTCATGATTGGTGTAGGCTGTGCCCTCCAGCACCTCCTCCAGCATACCCGCTACCCGGGCGGGAGTCTCCCTCAGACCCTCGCGGTCAGGGTCCTCGCCTATCGCTTCGAGCAGACCTCTTATGTGATATTCTATCTTCTCTTTATCCATTGTCAAACTCCTCTTTCGTCCGGTGACCATATCAGCTTGTGGAGCTGCAATTGCAGTCTCACATCGCCCAGCTTCTGCTCCTTCATGAACTCTACCATTTCCGCCGGCTCTATCCGCCCGAACACCGGGCTTAAGAACACCGGACAGATAGGCTTATACTCCCTTATGACCTCGGCGGCGCGGTAAAGATCCGCCCTTGACCCGCAGACCATTTTCAGCGTATCCCACTCCTTGAGCAGCGGGATATTATCGGTGTGCATATACCGTTCCATGCCGCTTGAAGGCAGCTTGTAGTCCACGGTGAACACGGGTCTGCATTTCTTCATGAAGGGCTCTATCGGTACCGAGCCGTTGGTCTCTATCTCCACCCGCAGCCCCAGCCTGGTGAGCGCCACTATCAGTTCCTCGATACCCTCCTGCAAAAGCGGCTCGCCGCCGGTGAGGGTCACGCAGCGCACGCCCTGCTGCTCTATGGCGTCCCTTGCAATATCCGTCAGCCTTGAAACGCTCGCCAGCTCATGGGGAGCGTTTTTTTCATTCGCCCACATGGTATCGCACCAGCCGCAGCGGAGATTGCAGCCGGTAAAGCGCAAAAACAGCGCCAGCACGCCAGCCAGCTGTCCCTCGCCGTTTATGCTCACAAAATGCTCCGCAAGTCTTAGGCTGCTCATTCTTCCACCTCGTACACGGCGCAGTTGTCGGGAGTCTCATAGACCTCCACCGAGCATACGTTCAGTCCGCCGGCTTTCAGCTCGTCAAAAAAGTACCTTGCGAAGTTCTCCGCGGTGGGTCTGAAGGGCACTTCGGTAGGCGCGAAGCCCTCGTCATCAAACGCCGCGAGGGTGGCGGGCTTCAGACTTCCCGCCTCGTATATCAGCGTGTGATCCAGTTTATCGGCAAGAGCACGCACCGCAGCCTTCAGGTCTGCAAAATCAATGAGCATACCCCGCTTCTCTCCGGACTCTATAAGCCGACTTCCGTATATCGTAACTCTGACCGTCCAGCGGTGTCCGTGGATATTGGCGCACTTGCCCTTGTATCCCGCGAGAAAATGCGCGCTGTCAAACGCCGCCGATGTCACAAGCTTGTTCATAGCATTACCCCCATAAAAAAAGCGCCGCAAAATGCAGCGCACAAAAGCAAAGCGCAGGGAGACCCCTCACGCATAAACTCCGTATCAACTGCCCTGGTTTTGTTTTTCGACAGGATGGCGCAAACGAACTGTCGGTATCGTTCTATGATTATACCACAATAAAGCCAGTTTGTCAATGGATATATTGTTAATACTATTGCTCCCCCAACTAAACCTTGCCAAAAATACTTGACATAAATAAAAAATCTCTGCGTTACAAAAGCTTGAAGGGCGCCAG
>CACXDI010000171.1 GCA_902766335.1 uncultured Ruminococcus sp.
ACATCTGCTTGCATTCTTTTCGTCATATCACCCAAATTCGGCTTGATCTTGCGTGTACAAGCTTTGCTTGTACCCAAGCCTGCGCCTTTCCGGCAAGGTTTAATTGGGGGAGCAATAATTGAATATATTTTTGAAATTTGTAAATATTTTTGCCGAAATGTCTTGACATTATTTTAATTGTGTGTTATAATTTGTAATGTATATGGGGAGAGTGTATCAATTCGGAAGATGCACTCATTTGAAGAATCATTCGGTAAGAGGAAAAAAGTATGACAGAGCTTGAAAGAATAGACCAGGCTGCGGAATATTTCAGACGTTATCACCAGATGGAAGCGGCTATAGTCCAGAACAGAGAAAATCAGAAATATTTAAAGACCTATATCCATGACGAGCAGTATGTCATAGATAAGTATGACATGAAGAAGCACCTTACCAGAGGCTTTGGTATGGCGGGAGTCGCAGGACTCGCAGTCTTTCTGATGCTTGTGTGGATATCCTGGATCCCTGCGCTCGTGCTGGGATTGTTCATAATCGCCGGCGGGTGTATCTTCTTCTACTCGCTCAACCGCTACCGCCTTGACGCTGCAAAGCAGAATCAGGAGGAGGTAAACGAGGGTATAACCGAGCAGATAGGTATTCTTGAAGCGCGTGAGCCGCAGCTGATACAGGCTAAGGATAACTACTACGCCGGTCTTGAAAAGCGTATCACCTTCATGGATCTTTCAGAGATGAATTATATCGACGATCTCCGCAAGCTCGTGGAGGACGGCGAGGCTGAGACCGCAGAGGACGCTTCCGCACTTTTAGAGCAGAAGCTGCTGCTCCAGCAGTTCAACACTATCATGGAGAACAAGGAGATCGAAAAGGTATATACCGAGGAGGAGAACAAGGAGCGCTTCGGCGATCCCCTCGAGATCATCGGAAAGCGCAAGAAGCCGCTTAAAGAAAAACTCTTCGGCAAGAGGAAATGATAACGGTCAAGACCGCACGGCGCTTGTGCGGTCTTGCTTTTTTAAGGAGTATTATGGAAAGAACTAAAATAAAGATACCGCAGTACGCCGCCGAGCTTATGCAGGTGCTGGAGAAGGCGGGGTATGAGGTATGGTGTGTCGGCGGGTGCGTGAGAGACGCGCTTATGGGCGTGACGCCCCACGACTGGGATATGTGTACCTCGGCTATGCCGGATGAGATGATGAAGGTGTTCGCCGGGTACAGGACGATACCTACGGGACTCAAGCACGGGACGCTCACCGTCCTCAACAGGGGAGAAATGGTGGAGATCACCACCTACCGCTGCGACGGCGACTATCTGGATCACCGCAGACCCGAGAGCGTGACCTTCGTAAGAGATATTAAGAGCGATCTGGAGCGCAGGGATTTTACCATGAACGCGATCTGCCTGGATATCAGGGGAGAGCTTTACGATCCCTTTGACGGCGAGGGCGACATAAAGCGCGGTCTGATACGCTGCGTGGGAGAGCCGCGCAAACGCTTTGACGAGGACGCGCTGAGGATATTCCGGGCGGTAAGGTTCGCCGCCAAGACCGGCTTCCCGATAGATAAGGCTACGCTGGAGGCGGCTATGGATATGCGCGGACTGCTGGACGAGGTGTCGGCGGAGCGGCTCTATTCGGAGCTGAAATCGCTGCTGGTACAGCCCCACGCCGGCGAGACGCTGAGACAGCACCGTGAGATAATAGCGCAGGTGATACCCGAGCTGCGCCCCTGCTTTGACTACAGGCAGAACAACCCTCACCACTGCTATGACGTCTGGGAGCATATTACCCGCTCGGTGGAGAGCATACGCCCCGACCCGCTGCTTCGCACGGTAATGCTGCTGCATGACATCGGCAAGCCGTCAAAGCATACGGTGGACGAAAAGGGTGTGGATCACTTCAAGCTGCACCAGCTTGCGGGCGCAGACATGGCAAACGATATCCTGCGGCGGCTCAAGTCTGACACCGCCTCGCGCGAGCGCATAACGGTGCTGATCGCCGAGCATGACAACCGCATACCCCCGGAGGTAAGACCGGTCAAGCGGTTCATCTCCAAGTACGATTATGACTTCTTTGCCGACTGGCTGGAGGTGCGCCGCGCCGACACGCTGGCTCAGTCGGAGTTTATGCGCGGGGAAAAGCTCTCCGAACTGGAGGAGCTTGAACGTATAGCAAATGAGCTGCGCGGGCAGGAGGCTTGTCTCAAGCTCTCAGACCTGGCGATAGGCGGCAACGAGCTGATATCGCTGGGCTTTAAGGGCAGGGAGATAGGCGAGACCCTGAAGCTGATGCTCGCCGAGGTGGTGGAGGAGCGGCTCGAAAACACCCCCGAAGCGCTCACAGCCTTTGCAAAGGCGAGGTGCAGCGATGATTAAGCGCCCCCGCATCAGAATGAATTTCCGTGAGCTGCTTTTTATCCTGCTCACTCTGCTCTGGTGCGCGGTGATATTCGCCTTTTCGGCACAGAAGGCTGACGATTCCACAAAGACCAGCAGCGGAGTGATTTACCTTTTCTGCCGCTTTGTGGTGTCCGGATTCAAAGACCTGGACGACGCGGAGCGGTACGCTATGATAGCGAGTATGCAGTTCTGGGTGAGAAAGGCGGCGCATTTTGTTGTATACCTTGTGCTGGGGATACTGGGGCTACAGATCTTCCTCGCGGCTGACCGTCCGCAGGGCAGAAGAGCCTGCTGCCTGGCTGCTACGGGACTGTGCATTTTCTACGCCGTGAGCGACGAGGTACACCAGTATTTCGTCCCGGGCAGAGCCTGTCAGCTCAGGGATATCTGCATCGACACCCTCGGCGCGGCAGTAGGGATACTGCTCAGCGCCGCCGTTATGAAGCTTATCGACATTAGAAGATCAAAAAAAGCATAGAAAACCGCCCTTCGATACTCTCGGAGGGCGTTTGTACGTACAAATATTTTGGGAATATATCAAATTATCCGTACTTTTCAAAAAACTTGTCTTATATTTACAAAAACTTCACAAATTCTTTGCGGTAATGTGATATAATTATGTATATGATAACATCATATCGCTGATACTTGTACGGTCAATTTTATTTTGTATATGGAGGTACCCAAAATGAGCAATAAACTTGGAAACATTCCTCAGATCAAGCTGGCACTGGCGGCGGTCTCCCGCGACTGCTTCCCCATGAGCCTTTCGGAAAAGCGCAGAGACGCGGTGGCTAAAGCCTACGCAGACAAGTACTGCGCTGACGAGCTGTTCGTATGTCCCACGATCATCGAGAACGAGCTGGATATGCGCAAGGCTCTCGGTGAGATAAATGACGCCGGCTGCAACGCGCTGGTGGTATATCTCGGCAACTTCGGACCCGAGACTCCCGAGACTATGCTCGCCAAGTATTTTGACGGCCTCGCGATGTTCGTAGCTGCCGCCGAGGACGACTGCGGCGACGCTCTCATAGATGACCGCGGCGACGCTTACTGCGGAATGCTTAACGCAAGCTACAACCTGAAGCTGCGCGGCGTGAAGGCTTACATACCCGAATACCCTGTCGGCACCGCCGATGAAGTGGCAGACATGATAAAGGAATTTGTTCCGATAGCAAGGGCTGTAGTGGGTCTGAGAAACTTAAAGCTCATCACCTTCGGTCCCCGTCCCCAGGACTTCCTCGCCTGCAACGCGCCTATCGCAAGACTTTACGATCTGGGCGTTGAGATAGAGGAGAACTCGGAGCTTGACCTGTATGCCGCATATCACGAGCACGACAACGACGAGCGAATTCCCGCGCTGGTAGAGGAAATGGCGGCAGAGCTGGGCGCCGGCAACAAGATGTCCGGCATACTCCCCAGACTGGCGCAGTATGAGCTCACCCTCACCGACTGGGCAGAGGCTCACAAGGGCGAGAGGCAGTTCGTTGCCTTCGCCAACAAGTGCTGGCCTTCCTTCCAGACGCAGTTCGGCTTCGTGCCCTGCTACGTAAACGGCAGACTGGGCGCACGCGGCATACCCGTTTCCTGCGAGGTGGACATCTACGGCGCACTCAGCGAATACATCGGCGAATGTATCTCCGACGAGGTGGTTACCCTGCTGGATATCAACAACACCGTTCCCGGCAACATCTACCGCGAGGACATCGCCGGCAAGTTCGACTACACCCAGCGCGATACCTTCATGGGCTTCCATTGCGGCAACGGTTCGAGCTGCATAATGCAGAGCCCGATCATGAAGTACCAGCGCATAATGCACCGCGGTCTGGAGCCCGACAAGGAGCCCGACATCACCCGTGGCACTCTCGAGGGCGACATCAAGCCGGGCGAGATCACCTTCTTCCGTCTCCAGTCCACCGCTGACGCACAGCTGAGAAGCTACGCCGCGGAGGGCGAGATACTTCCCGTTGCCACACGTTCCTTCGGCACTATCGGCATTTTCGCTATCAAGGAAATGGGCAGATTCTACCGTTACGTGCTGATCGAGAAGGGCTATCCGCACCACGGCTCGGTGGTATTCGGACATCACGGCAAGGCGCTGTTCGATCTGCTGAAATTCCTGGGCGTAGATGACCGCGAGTACAACCGTCCCGCAAACCACCGCTACTTCGGAGAAAACCCCTACAAGAAATAAACACTAAGCCATAATAGATAAAAGCGTGAGAGCTGCAAAAACTCTCACGCTTTTACTTTTATATGTACAGCTCCATGTCAATGCACTCCCAGGTGCCTATCGGCAGCTCGCACAGACGGCGGCTGTATTCCTTGAATCCTACCGCCTCGTAGCACCGCTGTGCGCTGTCGTTGCCGGTGAATACGCCCAGGTCTATCCGCTTCGCCCGCAGATTATCCCTGACATACCCGATCCCCAGCCGCAGCATGGTGCTGCCCAGATGCTTTCCCCGCAGCTCGGGGTCAACTATCACGAACCCGAACCGCACCGAACTGTCGTCGTCCTCCCGGGGATAGCGGATTATGAAATGCCCGACTGCCGCTCCGTCATCGTCCACAGCCGTAAGCGGAAAGAACCGCCTGCTTGCGGTCTGCGGCGCGTAGTTTTCGATGATATCCTCGCCGGTCAGCGGGAACTTGTTGAACCTGTCGGCAGACCAGCGGTAAAGCTCTGCTTCGGTGCGGATCCACTTACAGATGATATCCGCGTCACCGTTCCTGAACTCTCTCAGCTTCATGGCGGAAAGCCCTCAGCAGATGCGCGGCAGCAGCTCGCCCTTGGGCTGGGGGAGCACCGTCTGGGTGCCTATCTCCGTCTCCATGATGACGCGCCCCGCGTTCTCCTCGGTGACGCTGCCGATGATCGCTGCGTTGGCGGTGTACTTGCCCTTTCTCAGCTCGGCGACGATCGCTTCCGCGTGCTCCTGGGGCGCGAAGATCACCAGCCTGCCCTCGCAGGCGAGGTACAGCGGCTCCAGCCCCAGCATACCGCAGACGCCCTTTACGCGCTCGTCCACGGGAATGTCCGCCGCGTTCAGGCGTATGCCCACGTTGCTCTGCCCCGCGATCTCATAAAGCACCGTGCCCACGCCGCCGCGGGTGGCGTCGCGGATAACGTGTATGTCCTTGGTGACGTTCATCATAGCCTCAACGGTGCCCCAGAGTGGAGCGCAGTCGCTGTCAACGTCCGACTCTATGCCGTAGTCGTCGCGGGCGATGAGAATGGTGCAGCCGTGTCTGCCCACGTCGCCGCTTACGATTATAGCGTCGCCCGGCTTGGCGTAGTTGCCCGAGGTGTCGGCGCCGTCGATGATCTGCCCGATGCCGGTGGTGGTGATGAATACTCCGTCACACTGACCCTTGCCCGCGACTTTGGTATCGCCCGCAACGATCTTCACGCCCACTTCGGCAGCCGTCTTTTCCATAGCCGCCGCGATCTGCTCCAGCTTGTCCATGGGGAAGCCTTCCTCAATGACGAAAGCACAGGTCATGTAAAGCGGCTTTGCGCCCATGCAGGCGAGGTCATTGACGGTGCCGCATATGCTCAGCTTGCCGATGTTGCCGCCGTTGAACTCCCACGGCGACACGATAAATCCGTCGGTGCTCATAGCCAGCCGCCCGCCGGGAGCCGGCAGCACCGCCGCGTCATCGGGAGTAAACTCCGGATTTGAGAAGTGCGCCTTGAACACCTTCTCAATAAGCTCACTTGTCTGCTTTCCGCCCGCACCATGCGCAAGCGTAACTGTATTTGCCATAACAAAAACTCCTTTGTCTGTAATGATGTGAGTGAGTGCTTTTCTGTTGAGGGCTCTGCCCTCAGACCAACGCTCACACTATACCCGCATACTGATAGTAAGCCGAGCAAGCGCCTTCGTCGGATACCATGCAGGCGCCTATGGGGTGGAGGGGGGTGCAGCCTTTGCCGAAGACCTTGCAGTCGGAGGGCTTGCACTTGCCCTGGAGCACGTCGCCGCAGCGGCAGGCGGGGTTGGGCTTGCCGGTGATCTTGGGCATGGCGTACTTTATGCGCGCGTCAAAATCCGCGTACCCGGCACGCAGCTTCATGCCGGAGCCGGGGATGAGCCCCAGTCCGCGCCACTCGTTGTCGCAGGGCTCCATGACCTCGTTCATCAGCGCGATAGCCTCGGGGTTGCCCTCGTCCTTGACTACCCTGGGGTAGCAGTTGCGGAAGAATGGCTCGCCCTTTTCCAGCAGCTTTATCGTCACCGCCAGCGCCGTGATAAGCTCCGACGCGGTGAATCCCGCCACAACGCCCGACACGCCCTGCTCCTCGCAGAGCTTCTTGCAGACGGCGTTGCCGGTGATCGCGTTCACATGACCCGGGTAGATGAAAGCGTCGGCGCTGCCCACCAGCGCCTGGTATGCGTTGGGCATGGTCTTGTTGGCGGTCAGCAGCGAGAAGTTGGTGAGCCCCGCCTCCTTCGCCTGCTTAGCCGCAAGACACGCCGAGGGCGTAGTGGTCTCAAAGCCTACGGCGAGGAAAACCACCTGCCTGTCGGGGGTCTGCTTCGCTATCTCCACCGCGTCAAGAGGGGAGTAGACGGGACGCACTTCCGCTCCCTTGGCTCTCGCTCCCGCAAGGCTCATGGCGGTGCCGGGTACCTTTATCAGATCGCCGAAGGTACAGACTATGCAGTTTTTCTCCAGCGCCAGCCAGCAGGCTTCGTCGATGAATCCCACCGCCGTCACGCAGACGGGACAGCCGGGGCCCGATATCAGGTCAACCTTTTCGGGCAGCAGCTTTCTCACGCCCAGCCTGAAAAATTCGTGAGTGTGTGTTCCGCAGACCTCCATAATGCGCAGCGGTCTGCCGTCGTATGAGGTTATGATGTCCCTCGCAGTCTTTATCGTCTCGTTCATAGCAGGCTCTCCATGAGGTCAGCAGCCTCGTCCTCGTCCGACTGGGTGATCTTGGCGATCGCCACGCCGGCGTGTACCATAACGTAATCGCCCGGCTCCAGATCGGTGAGCACTCCCGCGCTGACAGGTCTCTGTGCCCCGCCTGCGTCGATAACGGCGGTGCCGTCCTTGATTTTTACTACCTTAGAAGCTAATCCTACACACATAATATATACCTCCAATTAATGCTAATTCCTAAAAGGTTAGTAGACAAAGATCGGTGCTGACGGCTCAGCAATCTAGGAAAGCGACCGCAGTTGGGCTGACGCCCTGCAAGGGAGCTTGACGACGAGTGATGAGCCGTCA
>CACXDI010000172.1 GCA_902766335.1 uncultured Ruminococcus sp.
AGGAATTATCTGGGGGTTAGCACTATCGTCCGTGAACCCCACCAGTGCCGATTTTAAATTTCCCGATGCGAAGCGAGGGAAATGTCCTAAATTCGCCGAAAGGCGAATCCCACCTCCCGCACTCTCTGCTGCAAAAAAACGACCTCCCCGCCTTGTGAACGGGGAGATCTTGTCTGTTGTGATGTTATGCGTTATCTGTAGGCGCGGGTGCGTCGGGGGTGATGTCGGCGGCGGGCGGGTTGATGCCCTGTCCTATCGCCTTGCCGGTGATAAAGCTGTTTATCATCGAGCGCAGGTCTATGCCTATGCCCTCCAGCATGCCCGAAGAGATCTGGTTGGTGGACTTGGTAACGTCCTCGATCATCTTGGCGGTGTTGCCCTCGCCGTACATGGTGATGTTGCCAACGCTTGCAAGAGGCTCCGCAACAGCCTTCGCGATCTCGGGAAGTACCTCGAAGTACATCTGGAGCACCGCGGCTTCCTGCATCTTCTGCATAGCCTCAGCCTTGCGGTCAAGACCCTCCGCCTCAGCCAGCAGCTTCGCGCGGATAGCGTTAGCCTCAGCCTCGCCGACGGCACGGATACCCTCAGCCTCCTGAAGCTTTGCGAACTTCAGAGCCTCAGCCTTAGCCTTTTCAGCCTCGGCTTCTTTCTGTGTCTCATAAAGCTCAGCCTCAGCCTGCTTCGAGCGCTGGAACAGTGCAGCCTGAGCCTCCTGCTCCTTGCGGTATCTGTCGGCGTCTGCCTTCTTCTTTACCTCTGCATTAAGAGCCTGCTCCTGCACCTCTGCCTGCTTGGCGTGCAGCAATACGCTCTGCTCGGTCTTCGCGATATCAGCCATGGAGCTGGTGACCTCAATGGTCTTTCTCTGCTCCTGCTCCTGGATCTTGTAAGCGGCGTCCGCTTCTGCCTTCTTGACGTCGGCAGCCTTTTTCAGCTCTGCCTGCTTGATAGCAAGATCGTTGTTCTTCTGAGCTATCTCGGTCTCCGCCTGAACTCTCGCGTCGTTGGAGTCCTTCTTAGCCTTTGCCTGTGCGATCTGGATATCACGCTCAGCCTCAGCCTTGGTGATAGCCGCTACCTTCTGGATCTTCGTGGTGTTGTCGATACCCAGGTTCTCGATCAGACCCTGCTCGTCTGTCAGGTTCTGAACGTTGAAGGATACTATCTCGAGACCCATAGCCGCCAGGTCGGGGCTTGCGTTCTCCTGTACCTTCTCAGCGAACTTCTTGCGGTCATTCACCATGTCCTGGAGTCCCATCTGACCCACGATCTCACGAACGTTACCCTCAAGCACCTCGCGGGCAACGCCGCAGATGTAAGCGGTGTTCTGGTTTAAGAAGTTCTGAGCCGCCAAAGCTATCATCTGCTCCTTGTCGGAGATCTTGATGTTTACTACCGAATCAACCTTGATGTTGATGTAGTCGGCGGTGGGAACGCTGGTGGCGGTCTTTACGTCAACGGAGATAAGCTTTAATGACAGCTTATCAAGTCTCTCTAAGAACGGCACCTTTATGCCCGCTTTTCCTATCAGGACTTTCTTTCGCAGACCAGATATGATGTACGCCTCATCGGGCGGGGCTTTACAGTAACCGGACACTATGATACATATGATAAGTATAACTCCCAGCGCTATGCCGAAGTATCCGAGATTATCAATTACAAACTGCATAAAACGTACCTCCTTGCTGTACGGTGTCGATATCTGCGGTTTTTCGCATTGATGTTATTATAGCACAATGAAGTTAATATGTCAATATATTTTCTTACCACATCACACGGTCATATGAACCGATGTCATATCCCGTCCCGGACTTTGTCGGTGTCGGCTATCAGCATGGCGTCGCCGAAGCTGAAAAAGCGGTAGCGCTCGCTGACGGCGGTGCGGTAGACGTTCATCGTGTTCTCATACCCCATGAACGCCGATACCAGCATGATGAGCGTGCTCTCGGGCAGGTGGAAGTTGGTGATGAGCCCGTCCAGCACCTTGAACTCAAAGCCGGGATATATGAATATCTCCGTCCTGCCGTCGCAGGGTATCACCTCGCCGTATTTCTGCGCCACAGATTCCAGCGTCCGGCATGAGGTGGTGCCGACGGCGATCACTCTGCCGCCATTTGCCTTTGTCTGCTTTATAAGCTCCGCGGTGCGCTCGGGGACTTCGTAATGCTCCGAGTGCATTTTGTGATCGAGTACCTTATCCTCCTTGACGGGTCTGAATGTCCCCAGACCGACATGAAGCGTCACGTAGGCTATGTTCACTCCCCGGCTCTCGATATCGGCGAGCAGCTCCTTGGTGAAATGCAGTCCCGCCGTGGGCGCTGCGGCAGAGCCTATTTCCCGGGAGTAGACCGTCTGATAGCGCTCCTTGTCCTCCAGCTTTTCGGTGATGTAGGGCGGCAGCGGCATCTGACCTATCTCGTCGAGGACGGAATATATGCTGCTGCCCTCGTAGAAGAACCTCGCCACGCGGTTGCCGTCCGGCTTGACCTCGGTTATCTCGGCGGTGAGCTTTCCCCCGCCGAACACGAAGCGTCTGCCTATCTTAGCTTTCTTACCCGGGCGGCAGATAAGCTCCCACTCGTCATTACCCTTCTGCTCCAGCAGCAGGAACTCTATGAACCCGCCGCTGCCTTCCTTCTCGCCGTAGATACGCGCCGGCAGCACGCGGGAGTCGTTGAGCACCAGCAGGTCTCCGGGTCTTAAAAACTCCGGCATGTCATAGAAGTGCTTGTGCTGCACCACGCCGGTAGTCCTGTCCGCCACCAGCATACGCGAGGCGGTGCGGGGCTCCACCGGGTGCTGAGCTATCAGCTCCTCAGGCAGGTCATACCAGAAGTCAGACTTTTTCATGTTCGATATATCCAGCATTTTGTATTCTCCTTTGGGTGTTTTGCTTTAAAGAGCGAAATTAACAAAAAATTTAAAAAATATCCCGCTCCCCTATTGACAAGCGGGGAATAATCTGTTATTATGTAGAGTAGGATAATAAAGATAGAGGTGCGGTCGCGATCAGTAGGCGGCAGACGTTAACGGACAGCTCCCGGCTGTCTGGTCTGTTAGCTGAAAGGCAACACCGCCGAAGCTCTGACGCTCGGGACGTCTCTGCTGACTGTTCGGTGAACAGCCGTTCAGTTGTCATCATGCGTTATGATGGAGTGCTATCGGCACACCGCGCCGCGGTGTTAGATGTCAACATTTCTATTATATTGTATGATGACCGGCTTTTCAACCGGTTTTTTTATTGTTTTAAGAAATTTTATGCTTTGTACATTTTCACGAAATATCTGCCGCTGTTACGAACTGTCCGGGGGCTGCATATCATGAAAATATAAGGCAGGAAAAAGGAGAAATGTATCATGAAGAAATTTAACGTGGGTATCATAGGCGCTACCGGTATGGTAGGACAGAGGTTCACTCTGCTGCTCAGCCGCCACCCGTGGTTCAACGTTGTATGCGTTGCGGCTTCCGCCCGCTCGGCAGGCAAGAAGCTGAAGGACGCTGTCGGCACCAAGTGGGCTATGACCGAGCCTATGCCTGAGGACATCGGAAACCTCGTAGTCCTCGACGCTGAGAAGGATATCGACAAGATCGCGGAGCAGGTGGATTTCGTATTCTGCGCCGTTAATATGAAGAAGGACGAGATCAAGGCTCTCGAGGAGAAGTACGCTAAGGCTGAGGTGCCTGTTGTTTCCAACAACTCGGCTCACAGACATACCGATGACGTTCCTATGGTGATCCCCGAGATCAACCCCGAGCACATCGAGATCATTCCCGCACAGAGAAAGCGTCTCGGCACCAAGAGAGGCTTTATCGCAGTTAAGTCCAACTGCTCGCTCCAGAGCTATGTTCCCGCACTTGCTCCTCTGCATGACAAGTATAAGGTGACCAAGGCTCTCGCCTGCACCTATCAGGCTATCAGCGGCGCAGGCAAGACCTTTGAGACCTGGCCCGAGATACTCGACAACGTTATCCCCTACATCGGCGGCGAGGAGGAGAAGTCCGAGCAGGAGCCTATGAAGATCTGGGGCAAGATCGTCGGCGACAAGATCGTTGACGCTACCGAGCCCAACATCACCGCTCAGTGCCTCAGAGTTCCCGTTTCCGACGGTCACACCGCTGCTGTATTCGTAAGCTTTGAGAAGAAGCCCACCAAGGAAGAGATACTTCAGGCTTGGAAGGACTTCGCGGGCGTTCCTCAGGAGATGCAGCTCCCCTCCGCTCCCAAGCAGTTCCTCAACTACTTCGAGGAGAACGACAGACCTCAGGCAAGGCTCGACAGAAACCTCGAGGGCGGCATGGCTGTATCTATCGGCAGACTGCGCGAGGACAGCCAGTATGACTACAAGTTCGTTTGCCTCTCCCACAACACTCTGAGAGGCGCTGCCGGCGGCGCTGTTCTGCTCGCCGAGCTGCTTGCTTCAAAGGGCTACTTTGACAGATAATGACTCTTTCCGAAAGGAGCAAATAAAAATGAAGAAGATCATATTTACAGGCGCGGGCGTTGCTATCGCTACTCCTATGAACGCTGACGGTTCTATCAACTATGACGAGCTGGGCAAGCTCATCGAGTTCCAGATCGCTAACGGCACCGACGCTATCATCATCTGCGGTACTACCGGCGAAAGCTCCACTATGACCGACGAGGAGCATATCGAGTGCATTCGCTATGCCATTGAAAAGACTGCCGGCAGGATCCCCGTTATCGCGGGTACCGGCTCCAATCACACCGAGTATGCGGTTAACCTCTCCAAGAAGGCTGAGGAGCTGGGAGCTGACGGTCTGCTGCTGGTAACACCTTACTACAACAAGGCTTCGCAGGAAGGTCTGTACAGACACTACAAGGCTATCGCCGATGCCGTTACGCTTCCTATCATCCTCTACAACGTACCCTCGCGCACCGGCACCAACATCGGGCTTGAAACTGTCAAGAGACTTTCCGCTATCGAGAACATCGTGGCTATCAAGGAAGCCTCGGGCGACATAAGCCGCGTTGCCAAGATCCGCGAGCTCTGCGGCAACGACATCACTATCTACTCCGGCAACGATGACCAGATCGTTCCTATCATGTCGCTGGGCGGCAAGGGCGTTATCTCGGTGCTCTCCAACTGTATGCCCAAGGAGACACACGATATCGCGGCGCTGTGCTTAGAGAACAAGTACGACGAGGCTTCGGCTCTCGCTATAAAGACTCTGGGCTTTGCGAATGCGCTGTTCTGCGATGTAAACCCGATACCCGTCAAGGAAGCGCTGAACATCATGGGCTTCAAGGCAGGTTCATGCAGACTCCCCCTCTGCGACACATCTGACGCCAATAAGGCTAAGATCAAGGCAGAAATGGAAAAGCACGGACTGGTAGGTATCATCAAGTAAAAAAACAGGGCTGCTGCGAAATACGGCAGCCCATTGTTATAAGGAGACAAAACAGCGGGTGCAGCGGCGCGACGCTGCCGAGGTCCTTAGGGCGAGGAGCCCTAAGCAGAGGTTTGGGGACAGAGTCCCCAATTGCCCCAACGGGGCAACCATGTGCCAAACTACCCCCTCCGAGCGCCACGCGCCCACCTCCCCCCGGGAGTAGAGGCTTAAAGCAAGCCGCCCTTAAAAATCGGCACACCAAACAGCTATCTATCAGTAAGGCATAAAACCTCCCGTCCTGAACAAACAGACAAGAACCCACAACAGTGCCGATTTTTAATTGCACGACAGAGCGAAGCGATTGTCGCGCAACATCCGCCGTCTCCAATATCAGCAACCCGTACCATTATAAAGAACAACCCCCACAAAGAATCCTAAACCGAAAGGACGTTGAAAACCATGACTAATATAGCGATCTGCGGCGCCTGCGGACATATGGGCAGGGTCATCGCCGACATAATCGCCGGAAGAGACGACTGCACCGTTACCGCCGGTATCGACAAGATAACTCAGCAGTACGCTGACTTCCCTATAGTTGACGCTCCCGACAAGCTGCCCGCAAAGCCGGACGTCATCATCGACTTCTCTCACCCCTCTACCCTTGACGGTCTGCTGGGCTACTGCCTTGACAACGGCGTGCCGCTGGTCATCGCTACCACCGGCTACAGCGAGGAGCAGATCACACAGATAAAAAAGGCGGCGGAGAGCATTCCCGTGTTCTTTACATTCAATATGTCGCTGGGCATAAACCTGCTGGCAGAGCTGGCTAAGAAGGCGGCTTCGGTGCTGGAGGGACAGTTCGACATCGAGATTCTCGAAAAACACCACAACCAGAAGCTGGACGCTCCCAGCGGCACCGCGATAATGCTTGCCGACGCTATCAACGACACGCTGAACGAAAAGTGCAGCTACGTCTATGACCGCCACTCGGTACGCGCCAAGAGAAGCAAGACGGAGATCGGTATGCACTCTGTGCGCGGCGGTACTATCGTGGGCGAGCATGAGATAATCTTCGCCGGACGCGACGAGGTCATCACCCTCAAGCACGAGGCACACTCCAAGAGCGTTTTCGCAGTAGGCTCGGTCAACGCGGCGATATTCCTGAGCAGAAAGCCCGCCGGACTTTACGCTATGAACGATATGCTTGCAGAAGTGTGATGTGAAGATATTAGCTTTTGATATATAATGCAACTACAGGCTGCAATTACCGAAAGACCCGGTTTTGCAGCCTTTTTATTTGCAGTTTTGATAATTTTGCACGGTTATTTCATATATTTTTGTATGTAATCTCTATAAAACAGACAAATAGTTTGTAGTAATTGTTAATTGAAAATAAATCGATAAAGTAGTAAAATATAACTATGGGAAACTGCGCAAAATGTGCAGAGTTTACGTAAAGAAAGGATTGATAACAATGAATCTGAAAAGAACACTCTCGACTGTAATGGCTTCGGCTGTCGCGCTGTCCGGATTCTCGGCTTTCGGCGTTTCGGCTGAGACCTTTGAGACCGCGGGCGATTATGTTTCCGGCAACGCCGGCATAACCTTCCAGACCAACGGAAATTACACCTTCCGTGATATCACCCGCAAAGGCGACGATCATGCCGTTTTCCCCAAGAAGGAAGTTGGCTGTGCAGGCGGCGCTAACGGCTTCAGCAGTATCGACGCCAAGGATGCCGCGATCAAGGGCGACGGCACCTACACGGTAGCTATCCCCACCTGCGGCGTTATCGACATCGAACCTGATCTCAACAAGCCTGCCAACAAGAAGGCTTGGTGGATAAACGAGGAGAAGGGCGTCAGCAGAATGGGTTCCAAGTGGGACATGAGAGGTTCCTATGAGCCTCCCGAGTCCGACGATCCGGACGCCGAGATCCCCGGCAAGGATCAGTGGGTGCTTAACAACGGCAATGACAGCTTTAATATGCTGGGCATTTCCACCGACATCCCTGCGTACTATGACAAAGACAGCCACAGGTGCTATCTTGATGAGGCTCTGACCAAGGAAGTCACCGTTTCCGACGTTACAGTTGATATCCCCGGTGCAGGCTCTTTCTCCAGTGATGCCGGCTGCTGGAAGGACGATGTGGACACTCTCTGCATATCCCTTATCAACGTTTACGACGATACAGGCAACGGCAACACCATTAATGCTTCAGCCTTCCCGAAAGATGAGGGCACGATCACCGTTACCTTCACGATAAAGGGTCTGGGCGACGCTTCTGCTAAGACTGACCTCTCCAAGAAGGGCAAGCTGACCGTATCCAAGAAGAAGGCCGCTTACACCGGCAAGGCTCTCAAGCCCGCTGTTACCGTTAAGGCTGACGGCAAGACCTTAAAGAACGGCACAGATTATACTGTAGCTTACAAGAACAACAAGAAGCCCGGCAAGGCTACCGTTACCGTTACCGGCAAGGGCAGCTACACCGG
>CACXDI010000173.1 GCA_902766335.1 uncultured Ruminococcus sp.
TCGGAGCCCCCTTTTTGTAGGGGGCTCGCCAGTATTAGGCCCTTTTAGGGCCAGTGCAAACCACCACTTTAGTGGTGGTTTTGATTTTTCCGTGATCTCTAAAGAATCGGATTTTGACTACTATTTGCCTACTAAAGTTATTCCAATTTATTTTCGGTTATTTTCAGTTACTTCAAGTTATGCTTATTTATGAGTTTCATAATTTAGCATATCTTTTTTGTACATTTTTATTAGCGACCTCTCGTTATGCGGTTTTGAGAACTTATTGCTCCCCCAATTAAACCTTGCCGGAAAGGCTTGACACAAATAAAAAATCTCTGCGTTGTAAAAGCTTGAAGGGCGACAGCCCTGCAAGGGAGCTTGACGACGAGTGATGAGCCGTCAGTGCCGAGATTTGTCTGCTGTTCTTTTAGGGATTAGTATCAGTACACAGCAGCCAACTCCAACTGCTCGTGCGCTGCCTTTGCGCCGTCGGGCGGCGGGATGTCGGCAGGAACCGCAGGCGGTGCGGCGGCACAGACCGTTTTCGATATTTTCGATAACAGCCGCCGGCAGCAGTAGGCTCAACGTTATGAGGTCATTCACGCGATAAAAAGACCCCCGGTTTTCGGGGGTCTTTCCGTCTTTATTATCAATTCTCTCTCAGTCTGTCAATTATGCTTTCCCTGCACGCCGCCCGGTAGGAGAGACAGGGTATCACCGCCGAGATGATGAACAGCACCGGCACGCACACCGCTATCGGCAGCAGCGTGAAACGGTATGTGAAGAAGAACCACTCTTCGGCAAGGCTTTTCACAACAACATTATTGAGCAGCATCCCGATAACGAGCGAGCATACCGCCGTCAGCACAGCATAGTGAACGCCCTCCCACATGAGCATTTTCTTGAGCTGTCCGCCGGTCATGCCCACGGCGTTCATCATCGCAAGCTCCCGCTTTCGTGAGATAATGCCCGTCACCACCGCATTGATGAAATTGAGAATGCCGATCAGCGCCAAAATGCAGGACAGCATACCGCCCACCAGCTTTATCATTCTGATGAAGTCATTGTATTGTTCAAGATAGGTCTGCTTGCTTTTCACCATAAGCTGCGAATCGCCGCTGTCCGTCATATTTCGTATCTGTGCATCGACTTCATCAAATCTGTTATCCTCGGCATTTATCATGACCGTCATAGCACTGCGATTATCGGTAAGTTCAAAATATTCTCCTTCGGGAATGATGACCTGACCACCGAACATATAATAACTTTGTTTGCTGAGCGCATAGGGCATTTCGCATAATGCCATGACCTCAAAGTCCTTTGTTCTCTCGTCCTCGCCGTCCCATGCTGTGAGGGTAAGTGTATCGCCGACAGAATAAAGCGGTTCGCCCTTTTCATCTTCTGCGCCGAGATAATAGGTGTTGACGATGGCATATTTACCGCTTTGCCATTTTATCAGATCAAATTCGTCCTCACTTGGTTCAAGCACGTTCAGCACATCATCGGTGATGCCGTAAATATCTGTCGGAATGCTGCCGCTCTGCTTTGCATTAGTGATCTCTCCGTACTTATCTGTATCAGTATATTTATCGCAGAGAGTATTCAGCCGTTCAAGCGGCTCAGTATGAAATTCGAGTTCTCCCCACTGAAAGTATATGGGGCTAACCTGTTCTGTGCCATCAACAGAATCCAGATATCCGATCTGTTCGGGAGTGATCTTGAAAAATGCGTCCTCATCAAATTCTGAATTTTGAATTTGCGTAATGATAAAATCCCCCACGATCTGCGTTCTGACAAACTTATCCATGTCAATGCCCTTCAGCACTGTGAACAGCGTGTTCACCAGCACCAGGCTAAGCGTAAGCGAAAGCACTACAATGACCGTCTTTTTCCTGCTGCGCGACATATTGTTCCTCGCCACAGAAAGCGGCGTTATCCTGCCTGTTTTCTTGCTCTTTTTCTTTGTATGTATATCCGTTTCGTTGTATCTGAGCGCTTCTATTGGGGAAACGCTTCCCGCTATCCTGCAGGGCTTGCGGCAGCTTATCATCACCGTCACAAAGGTGAACACCGCCGAGATCAGGCATATGACAGCCGTCAGTCCGGGGCTTATGGAGTAGCTTTCCATAGAGTAGATGTTCAGGGTTGTGAGCACCGAACCGAACAGCACCCTGCCCAGCAGCAGTCCTATGATAAGTCCCGCCGGTATGCCCAGAACGCTGTAGACCGCCGCCTGCACCCTTACTATCCTTCTGATCTGCTTGGATGTAGTGCCTATCGTCTTTAAGAGCCCGTAGCTGCGGATGTTGGCGGAAATGTTTATGTGGAAGATGTTGTAGATGATAAGATATCCCGCCGCAAACACCACCAGCAGAGCAAGTATGCCGCCCGCAACGGTGCCGGGATCGGTCTTGCTTGTGGTGTACGCCCAGTTGACTCCGTAGCCGGGAGCCTCATCGGTGCTGCCGTAGACTCTCTCCATCAGCTGCTCTGTCTTTTTCTCTATGTTCCAGCTGTTGGAGAAATTGAAGTCCACCTGCCAGTAGCCGGCGTAGTTCATTGTTTCCAGCTGCTCTGTGAACTTTATGCCGGGGGTGGGCGCATACTTGTCGGCAAAGGCTCTCGATACCCAGCACTCCTGCGCCATGGACACCTTGTCTCCCTGCCACCAGCCGCAAAGCTCAAAGGTATGCTCGAACTGCTCGCCGTCGATGTCTACAATAATAGGCACGGCGGTACCCAGCTCACGGGGCAGCCCCAGCTTATCAAGCACAAGACTGCTCACCGCTATCTCGTCTAAGCCTTCGGGGAGCCTGCCCTCTGTGGGCATACAGAAGGTCTCCTTTGCGGAGCCCTCGCTGCCTGCACAGACTATCTCCGCCGAAAGATCCTTGAACTCACTGTTCGCGCCGTTGCCTACTATTATCCTGTAGTATATGCTCCTGACCGCCCTGTCGGCTTTCAGCTTTTCGTAGTCCTCTGGCAGCACGCACTTGACTCCAGCCATGCTGCTGCCGCCCACCTGCCGCATAGTCTCTGCCTGCACGCCGTTGAGCAGGCTGCCGCCTATGGTGGTGATGACCGTGAAGAGTATGCAGGTCAGGACTATGGATATCAGCACTACGGCGCTCAGCTTGCGGTCTGATCTCAGCTGCCGCATGGCGAGACGGCTTATGACCTTTTTGTTGTCTACCTTAGTCATTACCATCACCGCCCTTGACGATGTGTCCGTCCTCGATGCGGATAATTCGGTCTGCCATCTGCGCTATGGCTTCGTTGTGGGTTATCATCACGATAGTCTGCCCGAACTTCTGACCCGTCACCTTGAGCAGCCCCAGAACGTCCTGCGATGTCTTGCTGTCAAGGTTGCCGGTGGGCTCGTCGGCTAGGATTATCGCCGGCTTTGAGGCAAGCGCCCTTGCTATTGCCACTCTCTGCTGCTGACCGCCGGAAAGCTGGTTGGGCAGACGCTCCGCCATGTCGTCAAGACCCAGGGTCTTTATCACCTCGTCCACGAATCCCTCGTCGATATAGCTGCCGTCGAGCTGTATGGGAAGGACGATGTTCTCGTAAACATTCAGCGTCGGCACCAGATTGAATGACTGGAACACAAATCCTATCTTTCTCCTGCGGAATATGGTGAGCGCCTCGTCCTTCAGCGAGAAGATGTCCTTGCCGTCCACTATGACTCTTCCCGATGTGGGTCTGTCAAGCCCGCCCAGCATATGCAAAAGCGTTGACTTGCCGCTGCCCGAGGTCCCCACGATAGCCGCGAACTCCCCCTGCTCTACGCTTAGGCAGGCGTTTCCCAGCGCCGTCACCATATTCTGACCGCTGCCGTATGTCTTTGTCAGAGCTTCAGTTTTCAGTACTTCCATTTTTATCACCTCACAAAAAATGCAGTGAACAGGTGTCTCCTATCTTTCACTGCACTTATTGTAACAAAGGAACCTTTCCACAATCTTTCTCAAATCTAACAGTTCTGAAAGATTTCACCTGGGCAGGAATATCTTGAATACCGAGCCGCTGCCCGGCTCTGAACCGGCGGTGATGTAGCCGCCCTGTCCCTCGATTATCTGCCGGCTAAGGTACAAGCCTATCCCCACGCCGCTCTGCTCCCGGACGTTCTCGCCTCTGTAGAACCGCCCGAAGATCCGCGGCAGCTCCTCTTCCGGGATGCCGACGCCCTGATCCTCCACCGAAATGCAGGTGAACAGCTCAAAGGCTTTGACGGATATCTCTATCCCGCTGTTTTCCGGGGAATACTTCACCGCGTTGTCGATGATGTTGAACAGCGCCTCCTGCGTCCACTTGCTGTCGAACCGGGCGGTGCAGCTGCCGGAGACAAAGCTGATGACGATGTGCTTTTGCTCCGCCTTAGGCTTTGCCTGGGCTATCGCCGCCGAGATCATCCCGCAGGGATCGCTTTCCTTAGGAGTAAGACTGAACGTCCCCGTCTCCAGCCGCGATGTCTTGACCAGCGACTGTATCAGAAACTCCAGCTTTTCCGTCTGCGAGCGTATCTCCCCCACAAGCTGCCGGCTCTGCTCGTCCAGCGGCTGCTCGGAAAGCAGCTGTGAGTACAGCAGTATATTTGAAAGCGGCGTCTTGGTCTGGTGCGAAATGTCCGAGACCAGCTCCTTTAGCTTCACGCGTTCCTCTTCCGTCTTTTTGCTGGACAGCTTCGATGTGGTGAGGTACCTCAGCCATTTGGTCTCGAGCTTTGAAAGCTGCGTCTCGTCGTAATCTGATTCCTCGAAGGTACCGTTTATGCCGTCGTCCAGCATTTTCTCCAGCCGCATAAGCAGCTTCTTTTCATTCAGCATGACCTGTTCTCCACACATAGCCGATACCGTAGACCGTCTGTATGCGGTCAGCGGCGTTCAGCTTTTTTCTCAGACGGTTGACGGTGACCGACAGGGCGTTCTCGTCCACATACTCGGCGCCGTCCGTCCATATCCTGTCTATCAGATAGTCTCTTGTCAGCGTGCGCCCGCTGTTCTTCACCAGCAGCCGAAGCAGCTTCTGCTCCGTCTTGCTGAGCTCCACCGGGCTGCCGCTTTCTAAAAATTCCATTCTGTCAAAATCAAAGGAATAGACCTCGTCGCTGTAGACGGTATCAGCCGCCGCTCCCTGCTTTTTCAGCAGCCTGTCTATCCTCGCGCGGAGTACCATAAGACTGAATGGCTTTGTTATGTAATCGTCCGCGCCCAGCTCCAGACCCATGACCTCGTCGGTCTCCAGATCGTTCGCCGTGAGTATTATCACCGGGGTATCCGATGTCTGCCGCAGCTTTTTGAGAAAGTCAAACCCGCTGCCGTCCGGCAGATTGATGTCTAATATTATCAGGTCATACTGCCTGTCCGGCTCAAAATCCCCAAGGCGGTAAAGCTGCACGAATGACATTTCGGCATTTTTCAAAGCCAGCGCTATGCCGTTGTTCAGCGAGATATCGTCCTCGATTATACAGATAGTCTTGCTCATTCAAAAGCTCCTCCCCGAAAAAGTCCGGTGACGACAATGCGCTCCCGGACTTATCCTATTCGATCATTCTGTTCTTGCCTGAGTTCTTTCCGATATACAGCTTCTTGTCCACACACTGTATCCACTCGTCTATCGACTGAGCCTTCACCCTGGACGCCATTCCCACCGTCACGGTCACATTTATCTCCATGTCCTCAAAGACCACCGGCTCGCCGCCCCACCTTGCGATATCGCAGCCGTCACACCCGGCACGCATTTTCTCCGCCACCTTGCGCAGCACCTCGTCGCCGGCGTTGTGTCCGTATTTTTCGTTTATCTTCTTTAAATCGTCGATGTCCGCCATGGCAAGCAACCCGGACTTCCCGTCATCCGGAAGCTCTCCCAGACGGTCAAGCATATAGTGACGGTTGTAAAGCTTTGTCAGCCGGTCGATATGCGCCATTTCGCGAAGCTTTTTCTCAGACCTTATGATAGCGCGTATAAGGTAATTTGTATATATCACAAGATACCCGAAAACGGTAAGCGAATTGAATATCCAGAAGAAGGTGGAGTATTTTCGTCCCCTGTCATAGACAGCATTACCGAATTGACCGCATAAGCTATCTTCTGTGCAGTTTTCAAACTCACCGGCAGGCACCTCCTTCTATACCGGATCTACACCCAGGATGATTATATCATATTTTCCATAAAAAATCAACAGCAAAAAGCAAAA
>CACXDI010000174.1 GCA_902766335.1 uncultured Ruminococcus sp.
CAATTGGGGACTCTGTCCCCAAACCCTAGCTTAGGGCTCCTCGCCCTAAGAACCTCGGCAGCCTCGCGCGGCTGCACCCGCTGTTTATATCAGCACGTTATACATCACAATACCATTGATAAGCCCCAGCAGTACGCCGGCACCTACCTGGGTGGGGGTGTGCCCTACAAACTCCTTCAGCTTCACCTCGGGCAGCTTCTCGGAGGTCAGCAGCTCAAAGCTCTTGGCTATCTCGTTCAGTATCAGCGCCTGCTTGCCGGTCTCCAGCCGCACGCCCATGGCATCGTGACAGACTACTATCGCCACTATGCAGGCTATCGCAAACTCCGGAGTGTCCAGCCCGTGAGCCAGACCTATTATCGTCGCCAGCGAAACTACCGTGGCAGAGTGCCCGCTGGGCATACCGCCGTCGCCGAAAAGCCTCGTGATGTCAAGGCTCTTGTTCACTATCGCGTGGATAATGGTTTTGAGCACCTGAGCTATCAGCCACGAGGACACCGCCGTGATGACGAAAGGGTTCGTGACGAGAGCCGTCAAATATTTCATGTCAAACCGCCTCGAATGCCTGTTTCAGATCGTCAAGGATATCCTCAACGTTTTCAAGTCCTACGGATAATCTTATCATTCCGCCGTCTATGCCCGCAGCCACCAGCTGCTCGTCGGTGAGCTGACGGTGAGTCGCGGAAGCGGGGTGCAGCACGCAGGTGCGGATATCAGCAACGTGTACCTCGTTGGAAGCAAGCTTTAAGCTGTCCATGAACTTGACCGCCGCGTCTCTGCCGCCCTTGATAGAGAAACTGATAACGCCGGAAGCGCCCAGCGGCAGATACTTCTGCACCAGAGGATAGTACTTGTTTCCGGGCAGACCGGGATAGAACACCGACTCTACCTTGTCGTTGTTGTTAAGGTACTCCGCAACTACCTTTGCGTTCTCCACATACTGCTTCATGCGGACAGGCAGAGTCTCAAGTCCGAGGTTGAGCAGGAAGGAGGAATTGGCGGCAGGATAGCAGCCGAAGTCTCTCATAAGCTGCATTCTCGCCTTTACGATAAAGGGAGCGAAGGGATACTTCTCGGTGTAGACGGTGCCGTGGTAGCTCTCGTCCGGCTCGGTCATGCAGGGGAACTTCCCGCTTGCAGCCCAGTCGAACTTGCCGGAGTCAACGATAACGCCGCCCACCTGAACAGCGTGACCGTCCATGTATTTAGAGGTGGAGTGGATAACGATATCGGCGCCCCACTCGAAAGGTCTGCAAAGGTAAGGTGTAGCGAAGGTATTGTCCACGATCAGCGGAACACCGTTGTCGTGAGCAGCCTTGGCGAACTTCTCGATATCCAGCACAGTAAGCGCGGGGTTTGCGATAGTCTCGCCGAACACCAGCTTGGTGTTGGGCTTGAAGGCAGCCTGAAGCTCCTCGGGAGTGCAGTCGGGGTCAACGTAGATGCACTCGATGCCCAGCTTCTTCATGGTGATGCTGAACAGGTTGATCGTGCCGCCGTAGATAGCGGTGGAGCTGATAAAGCTGTCGCCCGACTCGCAGATATTCAGCACGCTGCAAAGAGTAGCAGCCTGACCTGAGGAGGTACACATAGCGGCAACACCGCCCTCAAGAGCGGCTATCTTCTTCTCCACGGCGTCGGTGGTGGGGTTCTCAAAGCGCCCGTAAATAAGGCTGAGAGTAGGATCGTCGAAAACAGCCGCCACTGCGTCGGTGGAATCATAAACGTATGTAGTGCTCTGCACTATCGGCACAACGCGGGGTTCACCGTTCTTAGGGGTATAGCCTTCATGCAGGCATTTTGTTTCGATCTTCATGGTCAATCGTCCTTTCCTTCTTTTTCTTCACAGACGAAAAACGTCCGTATTTTATATTATAACACAAACAAACCGATTTGTCATTAGTTTTTATAAAAAAATTCCGCGAGATTTAAATATTTTATTAATACACTATTGCTATTGACATTTTTGCCGAATTATGATATAATATTGGAGTACGCATTCAGGTGCGTAAAAGCATTAAAACTATGGAGGCGATCAATATGAAAATTACTGCCGCACAAGCAATGGCGGAATGTCTGACCAGGGAGGGCATAAAGGTCGTCTTCGGATACCCGGGAGCGGCTATCTGCCCCTTTTACGACGCTCTTATGGATACCGATATACGGCACGTACTCGTAAGGCACGAAGCCAACGCGGGTCACGAAGCAAGCGGATATGCCCGAATGACAGGCAAGCCTGCCGTCTGCGTCGTTACATCGGGGCCGGGTGCTGTCAACCTGCTCACCGCTATCGCCACGGCTTACGCCGACAGCGTCCCGCTGATCTGCATTACCGGACAGGTGAACCGCGATCAGATAGGCTCCGACGCTTTTCAGGAGGCGGACATCACCGGCGCTGCCGAGCCCTTTGTAAAGCACAGCTATCTTGTAAGCAAGCCCGAGGATATACCCCGTATATTCCGTGAGGCATTCTATATCGCGGGTACCGGAAGACCGGGCCCCGTACTTATCGACGTTCCTATGGACGTTCAGCGTGCGGAGATAGATTTTGAATATCCCGAGACGGTGGATATCCGCGGCTACAAGCCTAACCTCAAGGGAAATCCCATGCAGGTAAAGAGAGTCTACAAGGCGCTCAAGGAAGCCGAGAAGCCGCTTATCTGCTTAGGCGGCGGCGTGTTCGCTTCGGGGGCTGTCAATGAGATCAGACAGCTTGCCCGCACCATGAATATCCCGGTCATAAACACCATGATGGGCATTTCGGCGTTCCCGAATGAGGATCCGCTTTACTTCGGTATGCTGGGTATGCACGGCGTAAAGACCGCAAATCAGGCGGTGAAGGACTGCGACACGCTGTTCTTAGTGGGCGCAAGAGTGGGCGACAGAGCTGTACGCACTCCTGTGGCGCTCCAGAAGACCACCAAGATAATACACATAGACATAGACCCTGCCGAGATAGGCAAGAACATGGGCGTTGACATACCTCTGGTAGGCGACGCCAGACAGGTGCTTACACAGCTGCTCGCCATTGCGGAGCCGAAAAAGCATGACGCATGGATAGCTCAGCTCAATGAGTACCGCACCGAAAAGACCTTCTCGGAGGTACCCGAGGGTACAGTCAACCCGAAGGAGTTCATCTACAAGCTGTCAAAGGCTATGCCGGATGACACCGTGATATGCGCCGACGTGGGGCAGAACCAGATCTGGACCTGCACCAACTACAGCTTTGCCGACGGCGGCAGGCTTGTGACGTCGGGCGGTATGGGCACTATGGGCTATTCCCTGCCCGCTGCCATAGGCGCAAAGCTGGCTCAGCCGGAGCGGACGGTGGCTGCACTCTGCGGCGACGGAAGCCTTCAGATGTCCATGATGGAGCTGGCTACTGCCGTTCAGCATGATGTTCCGGTCAAGGTAGTGGTCATGACCAACACACGGCTCGGAATGGTAAGAGAGCTTCAGACCAACGGCTACAACGACAGGCAGACGGCTGTTTTCCTTGACGGCTCGCCGGATTTCGTGAAGCTTGCCGAGTCTTACGGGATACCCGCTATGCGAGTTACCGATGACAAGACCGCCGATGAAGCTATCGCAAAGCTTGCCGGCGACACGGGGCTTATGCTGGTTGAGGTCATAGTTGACAAGGACTTCCCTACCCTTTAAACAGGCATGTCAGCATTTTAGTGAGCTAAATTAACATAACATATTAGAAATATTCACAAATAATTGAACATCACTTTGTATAATATAATGTAAGGCTTGCCGGTACAAGCCTTGCAGACTCGGAGGAATGTAACATGAAGCATACGATTTCCGTACTTGTAGAGAACCACAGCGGTGTGCTGTCACGTATCAGCGGACTCTTTTCCCGCCGCGGCTTCAACATCGAGAGCCTGGCGGTAGGCCCTACACAGAACGAGGCTATCTCCCGCATAACCATAATCGCTGACGGCGACGACTACACCGTTGAGCAGATAGAGAAGCAGCTCAACAAGCTGGTGGAGGTCATCAAGGTCAAGACCTTCGCTCAGGGCGAGTGCATGGCTAGAGAACTGCTGCTGGTGAAGGTGGCTGCTGCTGCCGACAAGAGGCAGGAGATCATGACCATTTGCGAGATATCCAACGCAAAGGTCATCGACATCACCGTTGGCACCATGACCCTCGAGGTCTGCGACAAGTACGATCACCTCAAGAGATTCGAGGAGCTCATCGCTCCCTATGGTATCATCGAAATGGTACGCACCGGCACTATCGCTATACAGAAGGGCGCTGAGGTCATCAGCCCCAAGAAATAATGTAAACAAGTCCGTTATTTTGGACTTATATAAAAATTGTAATCTATTTACAAATGGAGGAATTCAAAATGTCTGAAGCAAAGATCTTTTATCAGCAGGACTGCGATCTCAACCTTTTAAAGGGCAAGACCGTAGCTATCATCGGCTACGGCTCGCAGGGTCACGCTCACGCTCTGAACCTCAAGGACAGCGGCGTTGACGTAGTAGTTGGTCTGTACGAGGGTTCCAAGAGCAAGGCTAAGGCTGAGGCTCAGGGTCTTACCGTACTTTCCGTTGCTGAGGCAACCAAGAAGGCTGACCTCATCATGATCCTTATCCCCGACGAGAAGCAGGCTGCTCTTTACAAGAGCGACATCGAGCCCAACCTCACCGCAGGCAAGACTCTTATGTTCGCCCACGGCTTCAATATCCACTTCGGCTGCATCGTACCCCCCGCTGACGTTAACGTTGTAATGATCGCCCCCAAGGGACCCGGTCACACCGTTAGAAGCGAGTACGAAGCAGGCAAGGGTGTTCCCTGCCTGATCGCAGTTGAGCAGGACGCTACCGGCAACGCTCAGGAGCTGGGTCTTGCATATGCTCTGGGTATCGGCGGCGCAAGAGCCGGCGTTCTCGAGACCACCTTCCGCACCGAGACCGAGACTGACCTCTTCGGCGAGCAGGCTGTCCTCTGCGGCGGCGTTTGCGCTCTGATGCAGGCTGGCTTTGAGACTCTCTGCGAGGCTGGCTATGATCCCAGAAACGCTTACTTTGAGTGCATCCACGAGATGAAGCTGATCGTTGACCTGATCTATCAGTCCGGATTTGCCGGCATGAGATATTCTATCTCCAACACTGCCGAGTACGGCGACTACACCACCGGCCCCAAGATCATCACCGAGGACACCAAGAAGGCTATGAAGCAGGTTCTGAAGGACATCCAGGACGGCAGCTTTGCAAAGCAGTTCCTGCTGGATATGTCTCCCGCAGGCGGTCAGGTACACTTCAAGGCTATGAGAAAGCTTGCTGCTGAGCATCCTTCCGAGAAGGTCGGCGAGGAGATCAGAAAGCTCTACAGCTGGTCTGACGAGGACAAGCTCATCAACAACTGATCTGCTTTGATATAAAAACACTATTGCCCTCGCTCCCCGGAGCGGGGGCTTTGTTTTGGTATAAGGACGGCAAAAGGGCACTTCCCGGAAAGGAAGTGCCCTTTTGTATTATGATAGTAAGGTGAAATGCTTATTTTATCCTGGCGTGCTTCGTATTGCTCCATGCACCGTAATATTTCTGCGAGCTGACGGTCTTGTATGCACGTATCCTAGCATAGTAGACCTTGTTCTTCTTAAGACCGGTGACCGTCTTGGCAATAGCGTTTCCGTTCTTTATATATACCACTTTCCTGCCTGCAGTGAACCTCTTATTGGTCGCGAGCAGTATCTGGTAGCCGCTTACGCCGCCGCCGTTCTTTTTCCAAACAAGTCTGGCAGTCTTTGACTTTTTACTGGTCATTTTACTTAAGACTGCCTTTTTAGGCTTGATGATAAAGTAAGCTCTTACATGGCCGGTATATATGCCCTGACCGGTAACGAGGACTGCCGCCTTGCCGCAATTCTTGTTTTTGCCGTACTTGACAGTGTAATCATAGCCTCTCTTAAGCACCTTGCCGCCGAGAGTTACCTTGACAGAGGGTGTAACAGCCTTGCCGGTGTAGATCTTGTCATTTACTTTAACTTTAGCTTTAGCGATATCAGTCTTAGCGGCTCCGTCAAGAAGCTCGTAGGGAACACCATTCGCCTTCGCATATTTTTCAGCCGCAGTATTGCTGTAGCAGTACATCTTAAAACCGCTGACGATCTGGGCATCTCTACTGCCGTCCTCAAAACCTATCGCACGTTCGCCTATCTCGGTAACGCTCTTCGGGACAGTGATGCTCTTGAGCTTGCCTGTGTTATAAAACGCACGCGAATCTATAAGCTTTACGCCCTCCGGGATAGTAACGCTTTCAAGAGGTGTCTCTTCAAAGGCACTATCCTGAATGTCAGTCACCGAAGCAGGGATAACGATGCTCTTTATGCCGGATTTGTGGAAAGCACTGGATCTTATCGTCTTGATGTTATCAGGGATGGTGAAGCTCTTAAGACTGGTGCAGCTGAGGAAGCAGTAGTAAGGGATATAATCCGCCGAAGCCTGCCAGTTGACAGAGGACAGGTTCTCACACTCCATGAAGATGTAGTCGCCCATGCTGGTAACTGTTTTAGGAACAGTGACAGAATCACCCATCCAGTTGCTAAACTGACAGTAGCCCAGCTCGTTTACAGATGCGGGAATGGTTATGTCTTTCTTGATGTAGGTGTATATCTTAGTCTTGTCGCCGTTGAGCAGCAGACCGCCCTCTGTAGCGAATTTCCCGCTGCGTCCGGGCAGTATCTCTACATTATCAAGATCAACATTTCTGAAAGCATCTTGCGATATAACCTTTGCAGTCGAGCACATCGTCAATGACTTTACATTAGGGGACAGATGGATACCTGAGCAGATATACTCTACATCGAAGCCTCCTAAAACCTGCGGAATAATGGGATCTGTTTCCCTGCCGATATATGCCCTGAACATGGCGTAATAAATTGGCATCCCCGCGTCATCATACATATCATAGTCGATATCATACACCCAGCCGCCTTCGACTTTGTAATTTTTTTCCATCCAGTATTCGGGAGTATCCATTTCATCATCTGCACTTGCAACAACGGCAGGTACAAAAGTTGAAAAAACACTTCCCACAGGTGCAGCCACAGCTGAACCTGTCATTACCAATGCGCACAATGCAGCGCTGATCTTTTTAATCATCATTTTCATTACTCCTTTGCTGTAGAATTTTTGTGACAGAAAAACATCACTATAGTCAGTATATCATATTGTTTAAAAAAAGTCAACACTTTTGCTAGATTTTTTAAACATTTAACTAAAATTACCGTCAAAATAAACATAGCATACAAAAACTCCCGCAAAGCCGAAGCTCTGCGGGAGCAGTTATTATTGATAGTCTTCTTCGGGTAGAACGGCTTAGTACATTCCGCCGCCCATGCCGCCTGCTGCTGCTGCCATGGCTGCGTCTGCTGCGGGATCCTTGATGTCGGCTACCAGGCTCTCGGTGGTGAGTACCATGGAAGCTACGGAAGCTGCGTTCTGGAGCGCACTTCTTGTTACCTTAGTCGGGTCAACGATACCTGCGGGGATCATGTCAACGTACTCCTCGTTGTAGGCGTCGAAGCCGTAGCCTACCTTTCTGGAGCGCATGATCTTGTCAACGATAACGCTGCCCTCAAGACCTGCGTTTGCAGCGATCTGACGAACAGGCTCCTCAAGTGCCTTGAGGACTATAGCAGCACCGGTCTTTTCGTCGCCGGCAAGCTTGTCGCAAACCTTCTTTACAGCGGGGATAGCGTTGATGAGCGCTGTGCCGCCGCCTGCTACGATACCCTCTTCAACAGCTGCCTTGGTAGCTGCAAGAGCGTCCTCGATGCGGAGCTTCTTCTCCTTCATCTCGATCTCGGTAGCAGCGCCCACCTTGATGACTGCAACACCGCCGGAGAGCTTGGCAACTCTCTCCTGCATCTTCTCGCGGTCAAAGTCGGAGGTGCTGTTCTCTATCTGAGTCTTGATGTTCTGTACTCTAGCCTTGATGTCCTCGGAAGCGCCGGCACCGTCAACGATGATAGTGTTCTCCTTCTGAACTACTACCTGTCTTGCCTGACCCAGCTGCTCGATAGTGGTATCAGCAAGCTCCAGACCAACGTCGGAGGTGATGACCTGACCGCCGGTGAGGATAGCGATATCCTGGAGCATCTCCTTGCGTCTGTCTCCAAAGCCGGGAGCCTTTATAGCAACGCAGGTGAATGTACCGCGCAGCTTGTTAAGGATAAGGGTGGAGAGAGCCTCGCCCTCAACGTCCTCAGCGATGATGAGCAGCTTCTTGCCCATTTTAACGATCTGCTCCAGCAGGGGGAGGAGATCCTGGATATTGGTGATCTTCTTGTCGGTGATAAGGATAAGAGCGTCGTCAAGGACAGCCTCCATTTTATCGGTATCTGTTACCATGTAGGGGGAGAGATAGCCGCGGTCGAACTGCATACCCTCAACCACCTCGCTGTAGGTCTCAGCAGTCTTGGACTCCTCTATAGTGATAACGCCGTCGGCAGTTACCTTCTCCATAGCCTCAGCGATCAGATCGCCCACCTTTTCATCAGCGGAGGAAACGGTAGCAACTCTTGCGATGTCCTTGCTTCCCTCTATCTTCTTGGAATTAGCGATGATGCTCTCAACGGCAGCGTCAACAGCAGCGGACATACCGCGCTTTACGATCATCGGGTTAGCGCCTGCCGCTATGTTCTTCATACCCTCGCGGATAAGAGCCTGAGCGAGCAGAGTCGCGGTAGTAGTACCGTCGCCGGCAGCGTCGTTGGTCTTGGTAGCGACTTCCTTCACCAGCTGTGCGCCCATGTTCTCAAAAGCGTCCTCAAGCTCGATCTCCTTGGCGATAGTCACGCCGTCGTTGGTGATCAGCGGAGCGCCGAACTTCTTGTCGAGAACGACGTTTCTGCCCTTAGGTCCGAGAGTGATCTTTACGGTATCAGCAAGCTTGTCGATACCGGTCTGAAGTGATTTTCTGGCGTCCTCGCCGTACTTTATATCCTTAGCCATGATTAATTACCTCCGTATACTATATTACTTTACTATTGCAAGAATATCTTCCATTTTAACGATGATATACTCCTCACCGTCGAGCTTAACGTTAGTTCCGCTGTACTTGGAAAGCAGTACCTTGTCGCCCTTCTTGACAGTCATGGTGACGTCCTTCTTGCCTTCGCCCACCTCGATGACCTCTGCTACCTCGGGCTTTTCCTTAGCGGAGCCTGTGAGGATTATACCTCCCTTGGTGGTCTCCTCAGCCTCAGTCATCTTGACAACGACTCTGTCCTGAAGCGGTTTGATCTTCATAATAAATCTCTCCTTTTCCTTTTTTATAATATACATTGATTATTATTGCCGGCTTCACAAAGACCGATTAGCAGCCTGACCGCCGGAGTGTTAGCACTCGATATCCTTGAGTGCTAATTATATTTTAGCACCTTTTGAAAAAAATGCAAGGGGTATTTGCAAGTTTTCACAATTTTTGTAGACTTGCACAAATAGCAAAGCCGCTTGCAGATAGAATTTATCATATTATATGCTTAGAAATTGCGATATTATTCCATATTCGGGAGCTTTCTGCCCGAATGTGAAAATTATATGATATTTCAACAAAGGTATTGACAAATAATTAAAATTATGGTAAAATTATATAAATAAAGCCAAGTCTGATAATCTTGGTGTTTTTGCACTTGTTTACAGTTTGTTAGTTGTTTTATAACCGTTTGTTTATCAATTTTGTTTGTGAATTTGTTATAATATAAGTATTAATTAGATATTATTTTTTTATATTTACTATAGTATGATTCCGACAAGCGTTCCGGCGGGTGTTTGCCTGCGGCGGCTGAAAATTCGGCACATTTTTCAGGAGGTACAATGATATGTCATTAGGAAGAGTTTTAGTAGTTGATGATGATAAGAATATTTGCGAGCTTCTCAGGCTCTATCTTGAGAAGGAAGGCTACGGAGTTATCCTTGCTCATGAGGGTGAGGAGGCTGTCGTTAAGTTCAACGCCCTCAAGCCTGACATTATCCTGCTTGACATCATGCTCCCCGGCATAGACGGCTGGCAGGTGTGCAGAGAGATAAGAAAGAAATCCAACGTTCCGATAATCATGATAACCGCAAAGCAGGAGACCTTCGACAAGGTGCTGGGTCTTGAGCTGGGCGCTGATGACTACGTTGTAAAGCCTTTCGAGGTGAAGGAAGTCATCGCGCGTATCAAAGCTGTTTACCGCAGAGTCGGTCAGTCCTCCGGCGAGGCTGAGGTCAAGGAGGTCAAGTATGACAAGCTTTCTGTCAACATGACCAGATATGAGCTGAAGGTCAACGGCGTTGTTCTTGATACTCCCCCGAAGGAGCTGGAGCTTCTGTTCCACTTAGCTTCCAATCCGAACCGCGTTTACACCAGAGACCAGCTTCTTGACGAGGTCTGGGGCTTTGAGTACTACGGCGATTCCAGAACTATAGACGTTCACGTTAAGAGACTTCGTGAGAAGCTCGAGGGTGTGTCCGATCAGTGGTCTCTCAAGACCGTTTGGGGCGTCGGATACAAGTTTGAAGTGACCGAGAATAATGACTAAACAAAGAAGCCTCTTCTTTAAATACTTTTCGATATGTACGGCAGTAATACTGATCAGCTTCATTTGCTTGGGCGCAGTATTACTGCTTATTTCGTCTAATTTCTTTAACAGACAGATGGAGGAGAGGCTGGAGCATTCTGTCAACAATATCTCTATGACTCTGTCCTCCAATATGAAAAACGCTCCGGATGACTGGCGGCTTGGCTCGCAGAAAGCTATTGACGAGTATGCGAACAACGTCGGCGCAGATATCATGATCTTTGACGCCGGCGGTAAAGTCGTTATGAGCGCCGCGCAGTATAATATCGCGGAGACCTTTAAGAAAAATGGTTTGAGCGTAGATATACTGGAGCAATACGGTGACGCCCCCACATCCGTATATACCGATCTCGGAGGGATATTAGACGACAAAATAATGACAGTCGGCGAAAAGTTTACCGGCAACGGTCCGAAATACTACATCGTCGCACTGCCTGCCGCACAGCGTGAGAACGGCTACACTGTGGCTATCATGAACATATTTGCCATATCCTGTATCATCGTTCTGATAATCTCTATGGTGATAATCTACTTTACATCTATCAAGATGACAGATCCTATCAAGGAAATGGCTGAGGCGGCTAAGAAGATAGGCAGAGGTAATTTTGACATCCACCTGCCGGAATATTCCGAGAGGGAATACAATGACCTGGCTGCCGCATTCAACGAAATGGCGGTCTCCATAAAGAACTACGATATCGTGCGAAACAGCTTTATCGCTAACGTTTCCCACGAGCTGAGGACGCCTATGACCTCTATCGGCGGATTCGTTGACGGACTGCTGGACGAGACTATACCCAAGGAGGAGCAGAGACATTATCTTGAGATAATCTCCTCTGAGGTACACCGTCTTACCAGACTGGTGCGCTCTATGCTCAATCTTGCGAAGATAGAAGCCGGCGAGCTGAAGCCTAACTTCACGCGCTTCTCGGTGCTGGATCCGATCGTGGACACGCTGATGACCTTTGAGAAGCGCCTTGAGGAGAAAAACATTGAGGTGCTGGGGCTTGACACCGACAAGAGGTATTACCTCTGGGCGGACGTTGACCTTATACACCAGGTGATCTACAATCTGCTGGAGAACGCGATCAAGTTCGTTGACGTGGGCGGATATATAAGATTCCATTTCCAGGAGGTAGGCGCCTACACGATAATCTACATCAAAAACAGCGGCGAGGGTCTTTCCCAGGAGGAGCTTTCGCTGGTGTTTGACCGTTTTTACAAGACAGACAAATCCCGCAGCATGGACGTCAACGGCGTGGGTCTGGGACTTAACATCGTAAGGTCTATCATAAAGCTGCACGGCGGCAAGATACAGGTGCGCTCCATAGAGAAGGAATACACCGAGTTCATTTTCTCGCTGCCCAACAAGGATATCACCTGATACAGAAAGAAAGGCTGAACAATGGAAGAAACAGACAACAGGACTGTGACCGAAGAAGAGACCGTGCCCGGCGATACTCACGATGAGGAGATATCCGCTGAGGCTGCACAGCCGGAAGCCCCGCACAGGACGGTGCAGGAAAAGCTGATCTACCTAAACAGCAGGACTCCCGATCCCGATGACGCGGATCTCTGGAGCGACGTTGCGGCTGTCAAGCCACGCAGACGGCTGAGATCTATAGTGGGGATAATATGTATATGCCTGCTTATCGTGACGATATTCGGCTATTCGCTTGCCTTGCAGCGGGGGAAGGGCTGGTTTTTAAATCTTTTCCGCGGCAGCTCTAATATAGAGTTCACGCTGCCGATCGCCGACACACCAAGCGTTCCCGACAGCGAGAAGAATCCCGACGGCACCTACACGGCTGCCGCCCTCGCCAAGCAGGTAATGCCAAGCGTGGTGCAGATAAAGACCTACACCGAAAACGCTATAATCCCCGACAGTCAGGGCAGCGGTATCATCATGTCCTCGGACGGATATATCGTCACCAACGCACACGTTGTAAGCGGCGAGCATTACGGCATAACCGTCATGCTTTCCGACAAGACGGAGTATGCGGCTAAGCTTGTTGGCGCTGACGACTCGACGGACATCGCGGTGCTGAAGGTGGGGCTGAAAGACCTGACGCCGGCGCAGTTTGCAGACTCCGATCTGTGCAAGGCGGGAGACGAGGTAGTAGCCATAGGCTCCCCTGCCGGATATGAGAACAGCATAACCAAGGGCATAATCTCGGGTCTTGACAGGCAGATACGCGCAGAAAACAGCGCCACCGCCATGAACTGCATACAGATAGACGCTGCCATAAATCCCGGCAACAGCGGCGGCCCGCTGCTGAATATGTGGGGGCAGGTCATCGGTATCACGTCCTCAAAGCTGGTTGCCGAAAGCTATGACAACATCGGCTTTGCCATAACCACGAACTCTGCCAAGCCCATAATCGAAATGCTTATGGAGGACGGATATGTTCCCGACAGAGGAAGAATGGGTATCACCTACTATCCGATAACCAGCGCTCAGGCTGAGCTTTACGGTCTGAAGAGCGGAATATATGTCGCCGGGATCGACGAGGAATGTAACATCGCCAAGACAGAGCTGAAAAAGGGCGACATAATCACCGAGATAGACGGCGTTGGATTGCTGGACACGAATGCTGTCTCGGGAATACTGGAAAAGCACAAGGCGGGCGACAAGATCACCTGCAAGGTGTTCCGTCCGTCGGAGGACAAGGACGGCGAGGGTGAGACGTTCGAGATAACCTTCAAGCTCAACTCCGACAAGAGCGCTATGATAAAAGCCAAAAAGGACAAGGACAAAGACAAGGAATAAAACAATGCGCCCCGCAGGTCAGGACTTGCGGGGCGATCTTTATTCAGTCATGTCTGTTCAGAGAGCTTTTTCAGCCCTGCAAGGGAGCTTGACGACGAGTGATGAGCCGTCAGTGCCGAGATTTGTCTGCTGTTCTTTTATGAATTAGTATCAGCTCCTCTTTGAGCAGTTTGGCGTCCGAATCCCGAACAGTCCGGTATTCGAGGGGCGAGGCGTTTTTGCAAAGCGCCTTGAAATCACAGTAGCCGCAGGGCAGATTCTTTCCGGCAAGGATAGGATCGGGAGAGATCTTTCCCTTGCGAAGCGAATCCGCCATTTCGTTTACCTTACCCAGCGCGAAAAGCTCCATAGCCTTAAGCTCCGCCTCGGTGACGCTTCTACGCTTGGCAGCGGCTGTCATGTCACCCTTTGCGGTATAGGAGAACACGGTGTAAACGCCGTTATGCTCCATGTTCAGAGCCTTTGTCATACCGGGATCCATGACTCCGTCGGGCTTGTATTTTTCCGCCCGGGTGAGGCACAGCTTATGCTCCAGCTCGCCGGTCTGCTCCATATTGTAAACCTGCCCGCAGTTGAAGGCAGGCTCCACATAGCGGGTGTGGAAGTAGTTGAGCCCGCCGGGACGAAGCTCCGACTCAGACAACCCGGAATTTTTTGAGGTAAGAGCCAATAGATATATCAGCATTTGCAGGTCAAGACCGTTGTAGATGCTGCTCATATCAAATTGCTGTCTGCCGGACTTGTAGTCTACTATGCGAAGCCATGTGCCGTGGTCAGTCTCGTAGATATCGGCGCGATCAACTATGCCGTGCAGGTCTACGGTGACGCCGTCCGCTTCTACGCTCAGCAGAGCCTTGCCCTCGGGATCGTTGATCCTGTGCTCGAAAGCCACGGGGATAAAGCCCGAGTTTTTCATCTCGTCCCGGAAATTGCAGACGATATAGAAAAGCGACTGCTTGAGTCCCGCAAGGGCGTCAAAGAAGCTGCCGGTCTTGCCGAAGCTGCCGCCCATTTCCTTCTCCACGTACTCGTCGGCTAGGCGCGAGACGCTGCCGCGCAACTGCTTGTCGGTGAGCAGCGGGAAATCCGTATCATAGACGCGCTTGCCGTCCTTCTCTATGCTCATGACCATTTCAAGGCAGTAGTGGACGATATTGCCGAAGTAAAGGGCGTCTATCTCTACCTTATTCGGCTTTCTCAGCCCGAGACCGTACTTGCAGTAGTACATGAACGGGCATTTATAGTAGTCGTTGATACAGGTGGAATTAAAGGAGATCTTCTCCGGGAAGAACAGCTTTCCGGCGGCATCGGGGGTGAGCTGCTCGGTCTTTTGTCCGGCGTAATCCTCTATCGCCTTCAGCTTGCCGGCGTATTCCTTCTTATTGCAGACGGACGCGCGGATGTTCGCGGCTGTCACGGAATTGTCCTTGAAATGTTCAAGACAGCTGTTGTAGGCTGTGCGGTAGGAGGTGCAGAAGGTATCCTGCGGCAGCTCGGATATGTTGACGAAGATATCGTCCTCAAAAAGTCCGCGTATTGCCGACGGCAGCGGCGAGGGGGTCACGGTGTCGCCTGTTATGCCAAGCAGCGAGTAGGTGACATACAGCCGGTTTGATGCAGCGGTGAGCGCGGTGTAGAGGGTCATGCGCTCGCTGTCCAGCTGAACTGTCGGCGACAGCTCAAGCTCAATGCCGGACTTGTCCAGCAGCTTTATGTCGCTGTCCCTCAGCAGGTTGTTTGATGATACACTGCGTGGGAAAATGCCGTCATTTGCCTGCATGATGAACAGCACCTTGATATCCGAAAGGCGGGTACGCCCGGCGTCGCCTATCAGTATGCTGTCGGCTTTCTGCGGCGGCGAGGAGAGTATCATACCGCCCAGCATGAGCCTAAGCAGCTCATAGAAGCTGCGGAGCGTCATTACGGTATCGCCCATGCTTTCGTATATCGTCCTGACAGCGCCCACCATGCCCAGCCACACCTGCTTGAATGAGCGCATGAACTCAAGCTCAGTCTCGTTCTCAAGCTTTAAGGCGCGGATCCGGGAGTATATCTTGTCGGACATCTCAAAGGTATCAAGCAGCCTGAACAGCGCCTCGCAGATGTCGGCGGCGGGGGCGTTCTTCGCGGCGGCGCGAAATTCCTCTATCGGCTCGATAAGCCGTCTGCGGTTCTCCTCTATGCGCTCCTTCACCTGTATTCCCGCCGGCTTGAAGGGCTTGAGCCACATATCGCCCTCCACGTTCCAGGTCATGCAGAATTCCTCTAAGTCGTTGGCGTCGAAGTCATAAAAGGGGGACAGCGGCGACTTGACTATCCTGAGCAGCTTTTCGGTACGCAGGCTCCGGGATACGGCGGCGTCCAGAATGCTCAGCAGATAGCGCGACGGCAGCGTGTCCAGCGCCGAGGCTGTCATGTCAACAAAGTAGGGTATGTCATAACGCTGTGCGGCGGCGGAGATGACTCCTGCCGTTTCCGGCAGCGCTCCGCAGATGACGGCGATCTCGTTGTATCTGAATCCGCACTCGCGGGTAAGGCGTGTTATCTCAGAGCAGATGTAGTCGCTCTCCTCATAGACATCAGACGCGCAGCCGACTTTCACCATATCGCCAGACTCCAGCCGTGTCTGACGGTATTTGAAATACTCGCAGTTGATATGCGCAAGCGGCGGGGTCTGGGAAAAGTCGCTGCCGGCGGGTATCAGATCTATCGTCATGCCGTGATCGGCGGCTATCTTTTCCAGACGGGATATCGTCCTTGCGGTCTGGGCGAACACCTCGGCGCTGCCCTCCATGCTGTCATATATCATCGAGAAGACCACATCGTGCGCCTGCTTCATCACGGCGTCCACAAGCTCAAGCTGGTCTGCCGAGAAGCCGTTGAAGCTGTCGAAAAAGACGGTCATTCCGTCAAAATAACCGTTCTGCTTCGCCATTTCAGCGGCGCGGGAGACCTCCGAGATGTCGTCGGAAAGTCCCATTTCCGACAGCTCGGCGAGGTAGGCTTTGTATATCACCGCCATGTCATGCAGCCGCGGAGATAACGCCGGCGACGCCTGTGAAGCCGCCATGACGGACTCCGGCGCGGCTCCGGCGCGGTTGAACTCCGAGATAAGCGATATGGTGTCAGCAACGAACTGTGGCTTTAGCAGCGAACGGGCGCAGCTGATCGCCGCCGAGCCGGGCTTGCTGAGCTTCGACTGGGCGCGGTACATCGCTATTATGCGGGTGTTGTCGTCGGCATAGCCCTTGCCGCTGCCGCCCAGGTCACGCCTGATGCGGTCACAAAGCTTCTTTATTCCCGCCGACTCGATCGAATTGAACAGCTTAGCGCCAAGCTGACGGTACAGCTGCTTTTCCATTTCAAAGGAATACTGATCGGGAACGATGACCAGCACCCTCCCTTTCTCAGCCGCACTTCTGACGCTGCTGAAAAACATCTCATCACATCTGCTGTGGGCACGTCCGTAAATTATCCGGGGCATATACACATCTCCGATCTTGTGCTTCTGGTGTAGAGTGCGGTGTTCTGTTGAGGGCTCTGCCCTCAAACTCCTGCCAGAGGAACCTGCAAAACGACCCTTAGGGTCTTATTTGCTAAGAGTTCTCTTCGAGAACTCCTGAGAAGGGTTACCTCTGGACTCTTCCTAAAACTTCTCGCTATTTTTGCGATTTGGGGCATAAGCCCCAAATCACAAAAATGACAAAAAAGTTTAGGAGGGGTTTGGGGAGACCTAATAAAGAGTTTGCAAAGCAAACTCATAGCAAATAAGCCCAAAGGGCGTTTTGCCGGAGTCCCCCGACAGGGGTCTGGGGACAGCGTCCCCAGCAGACTACCACTTTCTACTCCAAAGGCTCAAAGTCAGAAGCCGGGTGTTTGCAGAGGGGGCAGATGTAGTCTTCTGGGAGGGTCTCGCCCTCGTAGACGTAGCCGCAGATCTTGCATACCCAGCCCTTTGTCGCCTTAGGCTGCGGTTTAGGCTTTACGTTGGCGTGGTAGTAAGCGTATGTCATCGAGGGCTTGTCGCTCATCACCACGGCGTCGGTTATCTCGCAGATAAACATTCCGTGGCTGCCCATGTCCATGTAGTTTACCACCTTGAGCGAGATAAAGGAATTGATATATCCGCCCAGGATAACGCAGCCGTTCTGGGAGTGGAACACCTTTTCTCCCGCGAACTTGTCGGTGTCTCTGCCGCTGACGAAGCCGTACTTTTTGAAGATATCAAAAGGCGCATCCTCGGTGAGGCAGTTGATGTTCATGACGCCCGTCGCCTTGACGGTATCGTGGGTGTAGTTTGCCTTGTTTATCGACACCGCCACCAGCTCGGGGCTGGAAGCCACCTGGGTCACGGTGTTGCAGATCATGCCGTTGTCGCGCTTTCCGTCGTTGGACGTGATGACGTAGAGACCGTAGCCTATCTTGAACAGCGCAGTTGGATCATATCCCATTTTTGTACCTCCTTGATCGGCAGCCTTTTCGGGAGCAGTAATAGTTTCGGTTTGCTGACGGCACTCCTTCCTGCCGTCCACTACCTAAAGCAGTTCGTCGGCGAGGGCTTCTATCTGAGCCTCGCTTTCGGCATTGAGAGCGGAAGCCACCGTAACGGTAGTCTCGGTGAAGGTGATGTTCTTGCTCTTTTCAAACTTGGACTTTATCACCTTAGCCGCCATAGGCGCCCAGGTGCCGTTCTCTATGATACCGATAGTGCGGTTCTGATAGCCGCGCTCCACCAGCTCCTCGATGAATGTGCGCATGAAGGGGAAGATGTCGGCGTTGTATGTGGTGGTGGCGAGCACCAGCTTGCCGTAGCGGAAAGCGTCCTCCACCGACTCCGCCATGTCCTCACGGGCGAGGTCTGCGATAGCTACCTTCGGGCAGCCCTTTGCCTCAAGCTTTTCCTTGAGCAGCTCGGCAGCCTTTTTGGTGTTGCCGTAAACTGAGGTGTAGGCGATGAACAGCCCCTCCGACTCAACGCCGTAGGATGACCAGGTGTTGTAAAGTCCGAGATAATAGTCCAGATTTTCGGACAGCACTGGGCCGTGCAGCGGGCAGATAGTCTTGATATCGAGAGCCGCCGCCTTTTTGAGCAGGTTCTGCACCTGCATACCGTACTTGCCCACGATGCCGAAGTAGTAGCGTCTTGCCTCGCAAGCCCAGTCCTCCTCAACGTCGAGAGCGCCGAACTTTCCAAAGGCGTCAGCCGAGAAGAATATGCCGTACTTTTCGAGGTAGGTCATCATGACCTCAGGCCAGTGCACCATAGGCGCGAATATGAACTTCAGCTCACAGCCGCCGAGGGAGAGGGTCTCGCCGTCCTTGACCACCACCTGCTTGTCGGGGTAGTCGGTGCCGAAGAAGCGCTTTATCATGGCGAAGGTCTTGGCGTTGCCGACTATCTTGGCGTCGGGGTAGGCTTCCACGAATCTGCCGATGTTAGCCGAGTGATCCGGCTCCATATGCTGTACTACAAGGTAGTCGGGCGAGGCTCCGCCCAGAGCCTTTTCGATGTTGGCGAGCCATTCGTCGCCGAAGTGTACGTCCACCGAATCCATAACGGCGGTCTTTTCGTCCTTTATCAGATAGGAATTGTAAGCCATGCCGTTGGGGACGTCATACTGTCCCTCGAACAGGTCAAGCTGGTGGTCATTTACTCCGATATAAATTACATTGTCATTGATCTTCATGATAAACCTCCTGAATATGTTTTATTTAAGAAAACAGCGCCGGGCGTTATGTCAGAAATGTCCCGATGAACCGCCGTGAGACGAGCCGGACGAGCTGGAATGTGACGAGGAACCGCCGCCTCCGCCGCCGCTTGATTCAGAGGGCGGGTTGTAGCGCTTGGTGGTGTGCTTGTAGAGGAAGGTGTCGTTGCGCTGATTTATAACAAAGCTTCCCTTTCTGATGTAATCGTCCGCCTGTCCCTTGAAGTGCACCGAGGTGAGCTTGTGCTTCTCTATCGTACAGATGATGAGCCAGATGATGAACGCCAGTATCAGCGATGCCGGGAGTATCGTGATCAGCTTCTCGAATGCCACCTCTCTGAAGGGGACCAGCGAATGCTCCGGCATATGATCTACGTCATAGGGGCGGTCGTCCTTAGCCTCGGTGATGAACATATCGCAAAGGTCGGCATACATATCGAACGCCTTGTAGTAATCGCCGTCGGACAGATAGCCCTTGAACTCTGAGACCATGTACTCCTGACCCTTGTCGGTGAAGTAGCTTATGCCAAGTCCCGTGGTGGAGATAGCCCAGTCGCGGTTCTCCATGGATATGAGCAGCAGTATGCCGGAGCGGGTGTCGTCGATACCGAAGCCGCTGTAGTCGTAGTAGTCATCGGCGTATTCTCTCGATGTGCGGCCGCCTATGGAGTTGACGGTAACGATCGTGACCTCGACACTCTGACGTTCGCTTATCTCGTCGCACTTTTTGAGCAGCTCCTGTTCCTTTTCGTCGGGGATCAACCCGGCGCGGTCTACCACCCGCAGCTCGTTCTTATACGGCTCGCCCAGCTCGGATTGTTCGACGTAAACGCGGCAGATGGTGGCGAATCTTTCAAAGGACTTATAATAGCTCTCGCCGTTGTTCAGCTCCTGTACGAGGTAAGGCAGGATATTGCTCACGCCGTCCTCGGTGAAAATATCGGTCAGCTCATCTCCGACGGTAACGCCGTAGCTTCTGTCGGTCTTGTTGAAAAGCAGCAGCATACCCGTGCCGCTTACCTCCAGCTCGCCGAAGTACTTCTCGCCGTATTCCTTCATGCTCATGCCTTCGGTGTCGGTCACTGTGAGCACCTTGACGTCAACGCCCACGTCGCTTTTTAGAGTCTCGAGGGAATTGTTAAGGTCTGTCTCCTGTGGTGCGAGCAGCGCGTCGGCGCCGTCAAATACGTGCCCGTCAAGCGAAAGTGCAGACTCCTCCGACTGTTCGGCATCCTCTGTCTGCTCGGGAGCTGTGATGGAAGTCTCCTCCGGTATCTCAGCCTCCTCGGCGAATACCGCAATCGGCAGGCAGCTAATAAGCGCCGCCGCCGCGAGGGAGATGATAACAGCTCTCAATGTCTTTTTCATATAAGCTCCCCCTCTCTCAGTGCGCAAGGTATGACATTATCATACCTGCTACAGTGAACAGCAGCGTGCAGGAGAGGGTGCCGAAGCCCAGCCACCTCGCGTATTTCTTCTTATCCAGCGGAAGGTCTCCGACGAATTTGCCGGTCTGTCCGTTCATGGCGAATATGTAGTTTTTGCCCTCGTACTTGGTGGTGAGTATCCACACCGGATAGAGGGCATAAACAGCCTTGGCGGTGTTGTAGTCTATATTGCCGCCCTCCTTCTTGACCGAGGAGTAGCCGCGGACATCGTTCTTAAAGGCGTTATCCACGCTGTGGAGTATGCGGTTGTTTACACGGGTGACGCTCTTGTGATCGTCCACGTCATACTTGTCGGCGACGTAGCCCGCAAGGTAGCCAGTATTGAAGGGCACCGCTTCTTTGAAATCAAAGGGCTCGATAGACTCCATAAGGTCATCGGGCATCTGCGATGAGCCGTCCACCGCGATCTTTTCAAACGCCATTCTGCCGCCGCGGACTACCGAGTAGTAGGAGGTCTCGGTATAGTCGTAGTTGCCGCTGTGCCAGGTGCGCACCTTTGTCGCCTTGAAGCGGATATTTGCATTGATATCCGAATCGAAGAGCCAGAAGGGAACGTACACGCCCTTTATCTCGTCGAAATGCTCTATGCTCTTGAAGGGCTTGGGAAGGAAGTGCTTGTGCAGCAGGTGCTTCTTGAACTCGCTGACCGCACGCTTCTTGTCCAGCTTGAACGGGATAACATACTCCGGCTTCCACTGACCCTTGAGACTGCTCAGCACCACAACGGGGTTGTCGCAGTAGGGGCAGGTAGTCGCGGATGTGGTAAGGTCTGCCATTATCTCGCCGCCGCAGTAATTGCAGCGGTAGACCTTGATATCCCCCTGCTCCTCGCCGTCAAAGACCTGCTCCGACTGGTCCCATTCGGAATCATCGGTGCCGTCCTTTTTCAGATCCTCGGCGTAAGCCTCCAGCGTTTCTACTTCATAGACATTTTCGCAGTATGGGCATTTCATCTTCTGTATGCCCGAGTCAAATTTGACCGAGCCTCCGCAGCACGGGCAGAGGTATTCGCTTGCCTTTGACAACATCATCGCCTCCGTAGTTCATATTTTATAATAATCCACCATATTCTATTTTACCACATTTGCGACATAAAATTGTTACAAAACTTTAAATAACTATGTAATACTAATCCCTAAAAGGTTTGTCTGCTGTTCTTTTAGGGATTAGTATAAAATGTACGAGAAAAACGCCGAGCCGGGAAAGCGCATAAACAAAGGGCTGCTGCATAATAAAGCAACAGCCCTTTCATCAGTCATAGACCCCTTTTATCTTTATGCCGTTTTCCTTCAGAAGCCTTAAAGCTCTGTCCTTTTCGGTATCCGGCTCTATCGAATACCCGCACCCGCTGCCCACGTTCTTGGGAGTGGGAACTATCCTGCATCGTATGCCCTTTGACTTGAACATATTCTGCGCTTTAACGGCATAGGTGATAGAAGTCATCGTGATAAGATATTTCATAGCTTCACCCTCGGGCTTCAGTCACAAACGCCGGCTGAACGGCGGACGGTCTATACACCATAATATGACCGAAGCGGGCGGAGCGTTACTGCTCCTCTTCCTGCGGCGGAGCCACCTCAAAAAGCTCTGCCGTGAAGGGGGTGAGGGTAAGCTCCAGTATCTCCCCGTCTATGTGGCGGAAGGTGTCCACAGGCTTGATATCCTCAGCGGGAGTAGTTCCGCTCCAGGTCTGCTCATCGGAGTTGAGCAGCGGCAGGAGCCTTCCCGGCATAGGCATATTCACCCGGACAGACTGTTCCCTGTCCGAGAAGTTGAAGGCGCAGAGCACCGTCCTGCCCTCTGCCATGCGAAGGTAGATATAGACGCTCTGCCCGGCGTTGTCTGCCATAAGCCAACGGAAGGTATCGGGATTGTACTCGGCGTTGTGCAGCGCCGGGTGCCGGAAATATAACTCCGACAGCTTTTTGAAATAGCGGTCAAAGCTCTCATGCAGCGGGTATTTGAGGATATCCCAGTCCTGTCCGCGGGTCTCGTCCCACTCGCGGAACTGGGCGAACTCGCCGCCCATGAAGTTGAGCTTCTTGCCCGGGTGGGTGAACATATATGCGTACATGGCGCGTGCCTGCGGGAACTTGACATCATAGTCGCCCCACATCTTGTTGACCACCGTAGCCTTGCCGTGGACGTTCTCGTCATGGGAGAACTCCAGCATATACAGCTCGTTGTAGAAATACTGCATGGAAAAGGTCAGCTTGTGGTGATGATCGGGACGCTCGGCGGGCGGGGTGCGGAAATAGTTGAGGGTGTCGTTCATCCAGCCCAGATCCCATTTGTAGTCGAAGCCGAGACCGCCGTACTCTATCGGCGCGGTTATCTTCGGGAATGCGGTGGAGTCCTCGGCGATGAGCATACAGTCGCCGTGGCGCATTTGCAGACCCGCGTTCATCTGCTTTAAGAAATTGACGGAGTTGGGATTGACTCCCCTCGCCGGATCGCCCATCCAGTAGATAGCGCGGCTGATAGCGTCCATTCTCAGACCGTCAAAGTGGTACTTGGTGAGCCAGTAGTCGGCGCAGGACTGCATGAACACCGCCGCCCAGGGCTTGTTGAACTGGAAGTTGCAGGTGCCCCATTCGCTGACCGATACGTCAGACTCGGGGTACTCGTAAAGCGGTGTGCCGTCGAACTCCCGGAGAGCGTAATCGTCCAGCGCGAAATGCACCGGCACGAAATCCATTATAGCGCCGATACCCGCGTTGTGCAGTCTGTTTATCAGCTCCATAAGCTCCTCGGCGGTGCCGTAGCGCGAGGTAGGCGCGAAAAAGCCGGTGTTCTGATAGCCCCAGGATATATCCGCCGGGTGCTCGGACAGCGGCATGAACTCAACGTGGGTGAAGTGATGCTCCTTCAGGTAGGATATCAGCAGATCGGCTATCTCGGTGTAGCTGTACCAGCCGGTCTCCTCCTCATCCTCCGCCTTCTTCCAGGAGCCCAGGTGCATCTCGTAGATGTTCAGCGGCTTGTTGTAATTCTTGTCGCGGAAGTATATCCACTCGTCATCGGTGAATCTGTAGCTGTTTATGTCACGCACCACCGAAGCCCAGTTGGGGCGAAGCTCCATGCCGAAGCCGTAGGGATCGCAGTGCTCGCGGCGCTCCCCTGTCCGGGTGTAGATGACATACTTATACATATCCCCCGGCTTGGCGCCCTGGACAAACAGCTCCCAGAAGCCGCCGTCGGGGTTTAGATACCATGGCTCCCAGCTGTTGAAGTCTCCCACAACAGCCACCTTTGCCGCGCCCGGTGCGTACACCGCGAAGCGTACTCCGTCGCCCTCCGGGTGAGCGCCCAGGTGATCGTAGGCATCGAACATTATGCCTTTGTTGAAATCGTCCTTGTTTATCTGCATTTGAATGACCTCTGATATCTGAGTTATTTTTCAGGGGCGGTGAGCTTCTTGACGATGTCTATGAACTCCTCGCGCTCCTGTTCCGAGAGAGCCTCGAAGCGCTTGTCGAAAAAGCCGGTGATGTTGCCGCGCTTTTCGTCAATATAGCGTATCCCCTTCTCGGTTATGGTGACGAACACCTTGCGCTTGTCCGCGGTGCCGCAGCGGCGCTCTATCATGCCTTTGCTTTCGAGAGCCTTGAGTATAGACGCCACACGAGCCGTGGATATGCCCAGCTTATCAGCGATCTTTCCCGGCTGGACGCTCTGCTCCTCGCTGATGTTCAGGTACAGCAGCAGTCTGCACTCGCCCCGGAGATACTCGCTCAGCATCCCCGCCTCGTCGCCGTAATATGCTATCCTCAGCGTATCAAAGAATTCTTCGGTATATTTGCTTACCGACATACTATCACTCCAATCTCTAACACTATTAGCTATTATAGCACATTGATCCCGGCTTGTCAACAGCAAATGACAGAAAAAGACCGGCGATACTTTTCCGGTACCGCCGGCTGTTGTCTTATAGCTTTTTCAGTTCGTCGTCCGAGACCAGCTTGAAGCCGCCTTCCTCCAATGCGGTAACGGCGGTGTCCAGCTTGTCAACTCTCAGCACGAGATAGGCTGTTTCGTCGGTCTCGCTGATGAATGCGGCGTACATATACTCAACGCTGATGTTTTCCTTGTAAAGGCACTCCATAGCGTCGGCAAGTCCGCCCGGCTTGTCGGCGAGCCTTATGCAGAGAACGTTGGTCGAGGTGACCGCCATGTCGTTGTCCTTAAAGACCTGGAGAGTCTTCTCGAAATCATTGACGATAAGGCGGAGTATACCGAAGTCCTTGGTGTCCGCGATACTCATAGCGCGGATGTTTATGTCATTGTCGGCAAGAAGTCTGGTGATGCCCGAAAGCCTGCCGGGACGGTTCTCGCAAAAAACCGAAAGCTGTTTTACTGTCATGTATATCACTCTCTTTCCGTTATAGATCGTCACTGGTCTGCGGTGAAAAGCACCCACAGTCCGTTGTCGGCGGCAAATTTCCAGAAGGCGAGACTGTCCATAAGATACTCCAGCGTATACTCGCAGTCCTCGGCGTCCTTGTCGGGGTAATCCCCTGCCGGGATACTGTCATACATCTTCCTGAAGCTCTTTTCGTCCAGCCCGGAAAGCCGCTCATACACCGCCGCTGCCATGATCGGAGACTTGGCGGTGATGATGTAGTCGTCATATTCCTCTCCGTCGAAGTATAGCACCTCTCCGCCCAGTATCACAGGGGAGAAGGGCGAGTCGGAGTCGAAGTCGAAGCCGCCGGTCAGCGCCCGGTGGATAGCCTCCCAGGACTTGTCCAGCTCATATGTGCGCTCCGGGTATTCCTCAAAATACAGCTCCTCAAGCTCCTCGGAGATATACCGGGGACGCTCTGCCACAGGCATTTCACGCAGCTTGTCCACCGTATCGGCGTCAACTGCGAACAATACTCCCAGGCAGCTCATTATACCAGCTTCCTCTTGTCAACTACGCGGACAGCCTTGCCCTCGGAGCGGGGGATAGACTTGGGCTCAACAAGCTTGATCTTGGCGCGTATGCCCAGCATACCCTGGATATCCGAGGATATCTTCTTTTGCAGCTCCTCGAAGGTCTTGACGGTATCCGAGAACATATCCGGCGATACCTCCACGAGTATCTCGAAGGTATCGGTGGTACCTACGCGGTCTACGACTATCTGATAGTTCGGGGTAGCGTTGGACATCTTGAGCAGCACAGTCTCGATCTGCGACGGGAATACGTTTACGCCCTTGATGATGAGCATATCGTCCGTTCTGCCCATAGGCTTAGCCATTTTGATAAGCGTTCTGCCGCAGGAGCACTTCTCACGGGAAAGCACGCAGACGTCGCGGGTGCGGTATCTGAGCAGCGGGAAGGCTTCCTTGTCAAGGCTGGTGAACACCAGCTCGCCCTTTGTGCCCTCTGGCAGCGGCTCGCCGGTATCGGGGTCGATTATCTCCGCGAGGAAGTGATCCTCGTTGATGTGCATACCATTCTGCTCGCAGCACTCAAAGGCTACTCCCGGGCCGCTGGACTCGGTGAGTCCGTAGATGTCATACGCCTTGATACCCAGCATACGCTCGATCTCCTGACGCATTTCCTCAGTCCAGGGCTCGGCGCCGAAGATGCCCGCTTTGAGCTTCAGCTCTTCCGGCTTGATACCCATTTCGGCTACCGTCTCGCCGATATACGCCGCGTAGGACGGAGTGCAGCAGAGAATGGTGGAGCCTAAGTCCTGCATGAACTGTATCTGCCTCTCGGTGCTGCCGGAGGACATAGGCAGGGTAAGGCAGCCTACCTTATGGGAGCCGCCGTGGATACCCATACCGCCGGTGAACAGCCCGTAGCCGTATGCTACCTGGAGCACGTCCTCCTTGGTGCCGCCTGCCGCTGTGATAGCGCGGGCGGTACATTCCTCCCACATATCCACGTCATTCTGAGTGTAGAACGCCACTACGCGCTTGCCTGTGGTGCCGCTGGTGGAGTGTATCCTCACGCACTCGGAGAGTGGCTTTGCCAGCAGTCCGTAAGGGTAAGCGTCGCGCAGGTCTGCCTTTGACAGAAAGGGCAGCTTGCTTATATCGTCTACCGACTTGATATCATCGGGGGTGACTCCCTTTTCCTCCATGAGCTTTCTGTAGTAAGGCACGTTGTCCCATACGTGGCGCACCTGCTTTACCAGCTTTTCGCTCTGGAGCTTTTTCATTTCCTCACGGGACATACACTCATGTGCTTCGTCCCAGATCAACCTTTCCGGCATACTCACTCTTCCTTCCTGTTTTCAAACTGCTTCCCTGCCGAGAGCGAAGGCTTTCTTGTTCAGCTCAAGGAACTTGGGCGGAACGCACTGCTCGAGAGCTGTCTGCCATACGCTTTCTTCAAAGGGTAATTTTTTGGACACTACGCCCATGAGCACCACGTTTGCAGCCTTTGCGGTGCCTGCCTGCTCGGCAAGTCCGAGAGCGTCAACGGCAGTTACCTCAACGCCCTTTGCCGCTATCTTGCCCAGGATATCCTCCGGGTAAACGGCAGCACCTGTGATTACGGGCATGGGGTCAAGGGTCTGATCTGAGGTGACCAGCTTGCCGCCCTTTTTCAGATAAGGCAGCCACCTTGCGCACTCCAGCTGCTCAAAGCTGATTATAACGTCAGCCTCGCCCAGCTCGACTACGGGAGAATACACCTTCTCGCCGTACTTTACATATGTCACAACGGAACCGCCGCGCTGGCTCATTCCGTGTACCTCGCTCACCTTGACGTCATAGCCTTCGGCGAGAAAAACATTTCCAAGTATGCGCGAAGCAAGCAGAGTACCCTGTCCGCCCACGCCTACTATCATAATAGACTTTGTTTCCATTTGTATTTACTCCTTAGTTATTATGTTATCTTAACAACGTGTATGTATTACAGATCTTCCATCACGCCAAGCTTGTAAAGCAGCACAGCGCCGCCGCCAAGGGTCATCAGGTATCCCAGACCAAGGTCTTTGATAAAGGACTTTTTCATGCTTGCAATGGCGAGAAGTTCATTCATAGTGCTCATACATTCGCCGAAAGACTTTTCACCATGAAGGGCAAAGCAGAGTGCTGCCGCATAGCTGCATCTTACGGCGATATATACCGATACGATGAGCACAACAGCACAGATGATAATGCCTATCTTGCTGATACCTTTTCCGAGAAGTATATATCCGCCGAATACTCCCAGGCAGAGAAATAACCCGCCTATAAGAGCAAACTTTCCGAACATACCTATCAGGGTCCATATACCAATTCCGACAGCAGCACCTATCAGCGAACCGATAACGCCTGCTATCACGCTTTTTTCTTCATCTAACATTATTGATCTTATCCTCCCATTCAAGAAGATCTATTTATTTTCACCATCTTTGCCTTCTTTGGCATTACCGCCTGCCGCCAGCCTTTCGGCAGCCTCGCGCTTTTCCTCGTCGGTCATATAAAGATCGGGGCGCACTCTCCGGAGCACGAACCCCACCCCGCCGATGATAAGTGCGATCAGCAGAAACGGCAGCCCGAAGGAACAGCAGAGCAGTAAGGTCTTTTCGCTTATCATTCAACGATAGCCCCCGGCTTGCACATCTCCTTGCAGATGCCGCAGCCTACGCACTGGGTGTGGTTGATGACGCTTACCTTGGTCTTCTTGGCGTCGCCCTCGGGTCTGTCCTTCATGGAAATGGCGGGACATCCGATCTTTAAGCACTGCTTGCAGCCCACGCACTTGTCATTGTCAACGTGCAGCGGCGGGTTGTGCTTTACGTACTTCAGCAGAGCGCAGGGACGGCGGGAGATAATTACCGAAGCCTCGTCCTTTGCAAGCTCCTCCTCTATGACCTTCTTGGTCTCAGCCATGTTGTAGGGGTCTGTCACGCGGACGTTCTTTATGCCTATAGCGCGGCAGAGCTCCTCCAGATTAACGGCAGCGGCAGGATCGCCCTTTAAGTTCTTGCCGGTGGTGGGGTTCTGCTGGTGACCGGTCATGCCGGTGATAGAGTTATCAAGGATTATCACGGTGGAATTGGTGTTGTTATATGCCACGTTCACAAGACCTGTCATGCCGCTGTGCATGAAGGTGGAGTCGCCGATGACGGCAACGCTCTTGTGCTCCGCCTCGGCGCCCAGAGCCTTGTTGTAGCCGTGGAGCGCGCTGATAGACGCGCCCATGCAGATAGTGGTGTCCATAGCGTTGAGCGGTGCAGCCGAGCCGAGGGTGTAGCAGCCGATGTCGCCGGAAACGTAAACGCCCAGCTGAGACAGACAGTAGAAGAGTCCTCTGTGGGGACATCCTGCGCACATAACGGGGGGACGTACCGGAATGGGCTCGTCGAAGGTCATGTTGTCGGGCTTTATGCCGAGTATCTTCTCGCGCACGATAGACTGAGATATCTCATACTCCCAGCCGAACACGTCCTTGCCGGATACTTCGATGCCGTTCTTTTTGCAGTGGCTCTCGATGACGTCGTCAAGTTCCTCGATAACGTATACCTTGTCGCACTTGCCGGCGAAATCGCGGATGATATCTACCGGCAGAGGATTTATCATGCCCAGCTTTAAGTAGCTTGCCTTGTCGCCCAGAGCTTCCTTGGCGTAAAGATAGCAGTCGCCGGCGGTGATGATACCGATAGAGGTGTCGTTGTACTCCACCCTGTTGAGGGGCGAGGTCTCTGCGTACTTGGCGGCGTCGCGGAGCTTCTGCTCTACCTCGGGATGACGGCGCTTTGCGTTTGCGGGAACCATTACGAACTTGGCGGGGTTCTTTACATAGGGCTTAGCCTCGGGAACAACCCTGTCCAGCAGCTCTACCGAGGACTGGGAATGTGCGATACGTGTGGACATTCTCACGATAACGGGGCTGTCAAACTTCTCGGAAAGCTCAAAGGCGAGCTTGGTGAAGTCCTTGCACTCCTGAGAATCGGAGGGCTCTACCATTAGCACCTTGGAGGCGATAGCATGATGGCGGGAATCCTGCTCGTTCTGAGAAGAATGGAGACCCGGGTCATCGGCAACGCAGATGACCATACCGCCGTTTACGCCGGTGTAGCCCGCAGTATAGAGCGGATCGGCGGCAACGTTGAGACCTACGTGCTTCATTCCGCAGAAGCTTCTCTTTCCGGCGATAGAAGCGCCCAGCGCGGCTTCCATAGCTACCTTCTCGTTAGGCGCCCACTCGGCGTACATCTCGTCATACTTTGCGGCAAATTCCGTTACCTCTGTGGAGGGAGTTCCGGGGTAGGAGGACACGAACTCACAGCCTGCTTCATACAGACCGCGGGCAAAAGCCTCGTTACCCAGCATAAGTTTTTTCATTAAAAACATTCCTTTCGGGTTTATTTTGGCATATTAATAATTCAATTATATCACAATCCAACAAAAAAATCAATAGGTAAGGTATATTTTTTTCATTTAAAGCAAAAAACACCCAAGTTCACCTTGTTCACAGGCAGGTCACAAATATTTGTTCAAAATCACTTTACATTTTTAATTATAAGTTGTATAATAATAGGGTATGTACTTCCTTCGCGAGATATTGGGGAGCAATAATATCCAAACGTTTTATCACGGTTTTTCGGTGTTGTTTTTTTCCTGTCGGCGAACAGCACCGTCAGGCAGAGGTCACAAACCGGTGTAGGGCGGGGGCTTGCCCCCGCCGCCTGTGACAGCAAACACAACGTGTCAGAGTATAGAACGGACGGTGCCGAACACGCGAAAACCGCATTCGGCTGTGTTAAGGCAACACCGCACAATCATTGTGCGTCAGAAACGCCGTCAGATTTTTCGTCAGATTGCATAAAGTTGACGACGGCGGGCTGG
>CACXDI010000175.1 GCA_902766335.1 uncultured Ruminococcus sp.
CCGCGCGAGGCTGCCGAGGTTCTTAGGGCGAGGAGCCCTAAGCTAGGGTTTGGGGACAGAGTCCCCAATTGCCCCGCGAGGGGCAACTAAAATCGGCACCGTAAATCAATCTTGATTAAAGCGCTGGTCTTCACGGTTTCCGCAAAGATAGCGTGAACTCCACCAGTGCCGATTTTAAATTTCCCGACGCCAAGCGCAAGCGCGGCGAGGGAAATGACCTGAATTCGCCGCAAGGCGAATCCTACCCTCCCGCACTCGTGACGTTGCCGCATACAAAAAGGCGATACCCGATAAGGTATCGCCGGTTTATTGCGAGATAGAGCGAAGCGAATATCGTGCAACCTCCGTTTTGCGTTTATCGCATTTACATAAGCCCCAGCTTCTTGTAAACGCCCAGCGAGCCCAGCAGCAGCACGAACAGCAGCACCGGAGTAATGAACTTCACCATTACGATGAACAGGTGCTTTCTGCCGAAGCGCTCGCCGTTCTTGGTGGCTTCGTCTATTATAGTCTTGGGCTTGAGTATCCAGCCTACCAGTATGCAGGTGCCTATAGCGACTATCGGCATGAGCAGATTGTTGCTTATGTAGTCGAAGAGATCAAGTATCTGGGCGGTACCGCCGTTGGGGAGCTTCAGCTCAAAGTAGAGCAGGTTGTATCCCAGGCAGATGACAACGCCCAGGACCATGGCGATCGCCGTCTCGATGAGGGTGGCTTTCTTTCTGCTCCAGCCGAACTTGTCTATCAGACTTGCGACTACCGCTTCCAGTATGGAAATGCAGCTGGTGAGCGCCGCGAAGAGTACCATTATAAAGAATACCGCGCCGACTATGTTGCCGATAGCGCCCATTTCCGCGAACACCTTGGGCAGCGCCACGAACATCAGCGAGGGTCCGGCGGTGCTTTCCATAGTCTCTCTGCCCATGAATGCGAAGACCGGCGGGATGACCATAACGCCCGCCAGGAAGGCTACCAAAGTGTCGAAGAACTCTATCTGGTTGACGCTCTTGACCAGGTTGCTGTCGTCCTTGAAATAGGAGCCGTAGGTCACCATTATACCCATGGCGACGCTGATACTGTAGAACAGCTGTCCCATGGCGTCCAGAACTACGATGAAAATATCCTTGAGGGTCATTCCTGTGAGATCGGGCACCAGCAGTACCTTCAGTCCCTGAAGCCCCGTCCTGCCGTCTGAGCCCTTTATGGTGACCGCAAAGATCGCTATTCCCACAACGACTATCAGCAGAGCGGGCATCAGTACCTTTGAGATAGCCTCGATACCCTTGTTGACGCCCCGGTAGATTATGAACGCCGTAGCACCCAGGAAGATAAGGTCAAAGACTATGGGCGAGAACTGGGAGGTTATGAAGCCCGCGAAGTAGCCGTCCTCCGCAGCGGCAGTACCCTGCCCCACGGTGAACGCCACCGCGTATTTCAGCACCCAGCCGCCGATTATGGCGTAGTAGGGGAGTATCATAAAGGGAACTACGCTTGCGAAAATGCCTATCCAGCCGGACTTCTTGTTCAGAGTCCCGTATGCGGTGAGACAGCTCTGCTTGGTCTTTCTGCCTATGGATACCTCGCTCAACATAAGCGTGTAGCCGAAGGTGAGCGCCAGTATTATGTACACCACCAGGAACAGACCGCCGCCGTCCTTTGCGGCGAGGTAGGGGAATCGCCAGATATTTCCCAGTCCGACAGCGCTGCCCGCCGCCGCCAGCACAAATCCCAGCGTGCTGGAGAAGGAATTTCTCTTTTCGTTCATTTGTTCTTTTACTCCTTTAAAACCGTATTAATGACTAAAAGTCATTACAATAAAAACTATTATACCATACTATCCCGGCATTTGCAAGTGCTTTGCGGCTGCCGGACGCATTTTTGTTAGATATGTACTATTTTTACGGCGTTTGTTCGACAGCTTGACACTACGGTATGGCAAATTGTCAAAAAATCCGACAGCGGATACGGTCAAAATTCTACTAACTGGGTAAAAAAACGGCTTGACAAGTCAAATGCTAAATGATATAATTAAAATGAGTCATTATATCGAAAACGATTAAGTTAACGCGGATAATGTATAAAAGGACACGAATAGTGAAAAAGTAAGTAAAGTATAGAAAAGGAAGTTTTGAAATGGTATTTGCCGACGAGTTATTTCTGTTTCTGTTTATGCCCGCCTGTCTGCTGGCATATTTCCTGATGCCGAAAATACAGATGAAGAACAACGTGCTGATAATCTTCTCGCTGCTGTTCTACGCATGGGGCGAGCAGGCTTATCTGCTGCTGCTGCTGTTCAGCTCGCTGATAAACTACGCGGCGGGGCGGCTGCTTGAGCAGTACCGGGACACCAAAAAGGGCAGCGTCTATCTGACGCTGGCGCTGGTGATAAACATCGGCACGCTGGCGGTGTTCAAGTACAGCGGGTTCTTTGTGGAGAACTTAAACCTGATACCCGGGCTGAATATCCCGGTGCCCAATATGCATATGCCTATCGGTATCTCCTTCTTCACCTTCCAGAACATCTCCTACACCCTGGACTGCTGGTGGGACAAGACCCCGGCGCAGAGGAGCTTCCGCAAGTATCTGCTTTACATCTCCATGTTCCCGCAGCTGGTGGCTGGACCTATCGTCCGCTACTCGCTGATAGCTCAGGAGATCGACGACAGACACGCTTCCGTCGAGGACATAAGCTACGGCTTTTCGAGAGTCATCATGGGCGTTGCCAAGAAGGTCATCATCGCCAACAACCTGAACAACGCCGTGGTAGCCTGCTTCGGCAAGTCTGCCGACAGCTATGCCGCTACCGAGACCCTTACTGTGGTGGGCGCGTGGTACGGTGCTATACTGGTGGCGCTGTGGTACTACTTCGACTTCTCCGGCTATTCGGACATCGCTATCGGACTGGGACGCATATTCGGCTTCCATTTCGACGAGAACTTCAACTACCCCTTCATCTGCAAGAGCATAAGCGAGTTCTGGCAGAGGTGGCATATATCCCTGGGAAGCTTCTTCCGCGACTATCTGCTCTATGTGCCGATATTCGGCAAGAGAAGAAAGTACGGAGGGCTGTTCCTGGTGTGGTTCTGCACGGGACTGTGGCACGGCGCAAGCTGGAACTTCGTGCTGTGGGGTCTCTACTACGGACTGTTCGTCTTTATAGAGACGCTGATCGGCAAAAAGAAGATGAAAAAGCTGCCCGCCGCCATAGCGCATATATATACCAAGGTGGTCATCGCCGTGGGCTTCGGTATCTTCTACTTCGAGGATATGAAGGCTATGGGACGCTTCTTCAAGGCGCTGGTGGGCGTTGACGCCAAGGTGACCAACACCGTTATGAACGCGGTGTTCATGCAGTATATATTCCTGTTCGCGGCGGCGATACTCTTTACCATGCCTATAGTGGGGCTGATAAAGAAGAGCGCCCAGAGGAGCGAAGCGGGAACTGCCGCCGTCGGCACAGCGGGCATTATCATAAACGCCGCGCTGCTGCTCACATCGGCGATACTGCTTTTAAATTCCACAAACAATCCTTTCCTGTATTTCAGATTCTGAGAGGTGCACGATGAACGAAGATAGAGAAGATCTGTTAGATCTGTCGGGAGAAGCGGATTTCATTGATGATGTCAAAGAGATAGACATGACCTTCAGGGATCACCGCGCCGACGATGATTTTGAGAAAATGCTCGCCGAGTTAAACGGCGGCAAAAAGAATAAAGCGGAGCCCTCTGCCGTATACGTAGAGCCTGCCGACGATTCTATCGCGGCGGCGCTGGCGGCTAAGGCTGAGGAAAAGAAGCTCGCCGAGGAACAGGCGCGCATCGCTGCCGAGCAGGCACGTATCGCCGCTGAGCAGGCGAAGCTTGCAGAGGAACAGGCAAGACGCGAAGCCGAGCTCGCCGCAAGGCAGGACATGGAGCGCCGCAAGCGCGAGGCTGCCGCTGCCCGCAAGAGCCGTCCGGCAGCTAAGAAAAAGTCTGCCGCACCCGCAGCCGGCAAGCCGGTGAAGAAGGGCGCAAAGCCCGCCGCAAAGGCAAAGCCGGCGCCCAAGCCCGCCGAGCCGGAGGTAAAGTCCGAGCCTGTTAAGGCGGAGACCAAGCCTGTAACGGCAGAGAAGCCGGAGGTCAGGGCGGAGAAGCCCTCGCCCAAGCCTGCCGCGCAGGAGACCGAGGCTGAAAAGCCGGAGACCGTCCAGCCGGTGCAGGAGGTAAAGACTGCCGACGTAAAGCCCGCCGCTGAGGAAGTGAAGCCCGAGCCTGCAAAGGCTGAGGAGCCTGCTGCCAAAGCTGTTTCTGAGCCGGCAAAGGAGACTCCCGCTGCTGAGAATAAGCCCGCGGAGACTGTCGCCGAGACCGCAGAAGCAGCTGAGGAGATCAAGGAGCCCGCTGCCGAAGCTTCCGGGGAGGCTGAAGAAAAGTCCTCCGATACCGCAGAGACTGCTGATGAGACTGCCGAAGCTGCTGCCGAAGAAGGCGCGGAGGCTGTACCCGCTATGGCGGCTGTTGCCGTACCGGTGGGCGGAGTGAAAATGGGCGGCGCTTTGGCGGTGTCCGGAGCTTCGCAGAAGAAGCAGAAAAAACAGAAGCCCAAGAGTGAGAAAAAAGAGCCGGAGCTTAGCGAGGCAGAGCAGAAGGAGCTCAAGCGCAAAGCCGAGGAGGCTCACCGCTTAGAAATGGAGCGCCTCGAAAAGGAGCGCGAGAAGCGGCTCATCGAGAGCATAGCGAATATATGGCAGAGCCCCGATTTCAGCGCCGGCGGCAGAGTCGAAATGAACATCAAGACCGAGCAGCGCAAGGAGATACACGTCACCGTACCCCCCGGGCACGAGGAGCGTGTCAAGGCACAGCGCGAGGCGGATCGTCTTGCGGAGCAAGCCAAAGCCGACGCACAGCGCCGCAACACCGAGGAGGAAGCGCGCATCGCTGCCGCCAACGCCGCTTTAGAGCAAATGGAGGAGCCGGAGATACCGGCAGAGCTGCTCAAAAAGCCCAGACCCAAGCCTGCCGCAAAGCAGGTCAAGGCTAAGAAGCCGGCACCCAAGCCCGGTCAGGCGGCGAAGCCCGCAAAGGCTCCCGCCGGGACTGCCGTAAAGACTGCCGGGGCTGTGGTATCCGCTGCGCCTAAGGCTGCGGGAGCTGTTGCTAAGCCTGCTGCAAAGGCTGCGGAGACCGCCGCTAAGACTGCGGGAACTGCCGCAAAGACCGCTGTGGCTGCGGCTGCTGCCAAGGAAAACCTTGAGGCTACGAAGATAAGAAGCGCTGCCGAGATATCAGCAGCTATCGCCGCTTCTGCCGCTTCGGCAATAGAGGACGAGGAGCGCACCCGCGAGATGTCGGCGGTGGTGCCTGTGATAAAGAAAGAGACTCCCGAGGAGAGAAGAAAGCGCCGCGAGGCAGCCGAGGCTGCTTTAAAGGCGAATGAGGAAAAGGAGTCAGCGAAGGAAAAGACCCGCGGCATCAAGCCGTCAGACAAGAGCAAAAAGTCTGCTAAGAAAAAAGCCGGGGACAAGGCTGTTCCGACTGTGGGCGGCAAGTACGCTATCGGCAATATCGTTGCCTGCTGCGCTATCTTCTTCGGTATCGGAGTGTTCCTGATAGTCTGCAAGCGTGAGAGCGGATTTATCCAGTCGGAGAACCGCAACCTCGCCGAGAAGCCTACCCTCAGCGTTGCCACCCTGCTGGACGGCAGCTACTTTGAGGACATCACCAAGTGGTACACCGACACCATTCCCGGACGCGAGCAGTTAAAGCCCTTCTCCAGCGGCTTTGAAAAGCTGTTCGGCGTTACCTTCAACAACGTAAAGATAACCGGCGATATCACTCCCGTAAAGAAGGAGACCCTTGACCCGGAGCTGAACGTCACCACCACCACCGTGACGCTCAATACAGACTTCACCAAAAAGACCTCTGATGACAGCGCCGACAGCTCAGACAGCGCTGCCGAGACTACCAAAAAGACTACCAAGAAGAAAAAGCAGACCTCGGAGGAGCTTGCGGAGGTGCCCGCAGAGCTTGACGACGGCGAGTGGATCGGCAACGTGGTAGTATCCGGCAAGGGCAAGAGCGTCCGCGCCATGAGCGCATTCTACGGTCAGTTCAGCATGGGCGAGAAGTACGCCGAGACGATAAACAAGTACCGCGAGGACTTAGGCAGCGGCATAAACATCTACACCATGAATATGCCCAGCTCTTCCGCATACTATATGCCGAAGAACTTAGCCGACAGCTTTACCTCTCAGCAGGACTGCATAACCAACATCGGCAACAACCTTGCGGGTATCATAAATATCGACACCTACTCCATGCTGGAGTCCCACAAGAGCGAGTATATCTACTCCCGCACCGATCACCACTGGCAGCCGCTGGGCGCTTACTATGCGTCAAAGGTGTTCGCGTCTGTGGGCGCTTTCGACAGCCCTGACCTTACCACCTACGATGAATACAAGATAGAGGATTTCGTGGGCACTATGTACGCCTACTCCAACTATGACGAGGAGCTGAAAAACAACCCCGACACCTTTATCTACCACAAGCCGGACAATACCAGTGACCTCACGGTGACCAACTATGACCGCAGCTTCAGCGGCGGCGTCACCAGTCAGCTGTTCTTCGATTACGCAAGCGGCGTCAACTGCTACTCGGCGATACTCGGCACCGACGATCAGATCACCGAGATAGAGACAGGCGAGAACACCGGCAGAACGCTGGTCATAATAAAGGACAGCTTCGGCAACGCGCTGGTGCCCTACCTCACCCACGGCTTCGACAAGATATATGTCATAGACTTCCGCTACTTCAACCTCAACGCCATAGACTTCATCCAGGACGTTGAAGCTACCGACCTTCTGTTCGCGGTGTCGCTGGCGGCGGCTCACACCGAGAGCCACATCAACGCTATCGGCAATCTCCGCATACAGTCGAGCAACGCCGACGAGGAGCTTCCCGACGTGGTAGTTCCCGACGTAGTTATCCCCGGCGACGATGACGGCGGTAACGAAGAAGCCACCGATCAGTAATACCACAAAGGACTGCTGCACCCCGCGGCAGTCCCTTTGTTCAGAATGGAGGAATAGTTCCTGCGAGTCTCCGCGCAGCGGAGCGATAACGCGGACTAAAAAAGATGAAAGAGTTAGAATATCCCTTTGACCCGCAGTATATACTGAAAAAGCGCCGCGCTATCAAGCGGCAGCTTGCCGAGCAGCTGGGCGGCAGCGGGCTGAAAAAGCGCATAGCCGTGCTGGGCGGCTCCACCACCGACGATATCGTCAGCATGGCGGAGCTGTTCCTCATGAACTACGGCATAGAGGCCGAGTTCTGGCAGAGCGAGTATAACAAATTCTGGGAGGACGGCGTGTTCGGCAACGATGAGCTTGAAGCCTTCAAGCCTGATCTGATCTACGTCTGCACCTCGTCGGTGAATCTGAAATTCGGCAGCGATCCTGCCATTACCGAGCAGCAGGCTGACGAGCGGATAGACGCCGAGGAGCAGCGCTACGCCACCCTCTGGGAAAAGCTGGGCAGATTCGGCTGCCCGATCATACAGAACAACTTCGACGCGCCCTTCTACGCCCTTATGGGCAGCATGGACAGCTGGGACAAGCGGGGGCTCTGCTATGCGGTGAACGAGCTCAACAGCCGCTTCGCCAAATACGCACGCGAAGGCAAGATACTTCTTCTCGACTTGAACCGCACCGCCGCCGAATACGGTCTCGACCGCTGGCATGACAGAAGCTACTACTATATGTACAAGTATATGTGCGCCCGCGAGGCTGTGCCCTCGGTGGCTTACAAGCTGGCGCTGATCGTCAAGTCCGTCTACGGAAAGAACCGCAAGCTGCTCGCACTCGATCTGGACAACACCCTCTGGGGCGGCATAGTGGGCGACGACGGCGTTGAAGGTCTGGAGATAGGGCAGGAGACGGGAGTCTCCCAGGCTTACTACGAGTTCCAGCAGTATGCAAAGCAGCTCAAGAGCATAGGCACGGTGCTGACCGTCTGCTCCAAGAACGAGCCGGAGAACGCTCTTGCGGGACTCAACCACCCGGAGGGCGCACTTCGCCCCGAGGACTTCGCGCTGATAAAAGCCAACTGGGAGCCGAAGGACAGGAATCTTCTGGAGACGGTGTCTCAGCTTGACCTCACCCAGTCGGCGATAGTTTTTGCCGACGACAACCCCGCCGAGCGTGAGATAGTCCGCCGCACGATACCCGAAGCCGCAGTGCCCGAGATAACGGCGCCGGAGAACTATATCCGCGAGATAAGCCGGGGCGGTCACTTCGAGCCGGTGTCCATAACCGCCGATGACCTCGCCCGCGCCGAGATGTACCGCCGCAACGCCAAGCGTGCGGAGCTTGCGGCGTCTGCCGGCGACTACGGCGAGTATCTGAAAAGTCTGGAAATGGAAGCTGACATCGCGTCCTTCAAGCCGATGTACATCCAGCGCATCACCCAGCTGACCAACAAATCCAACCAGTTCAACCTCACCACCCGCCGCTACAATCAAGCGGAAATGGAGAGCTTCATGGAGTCGGAGGGGTACATCACCCAGTACGGCAAGCTGACGGACAAGTTTGGCGACAACGGCGTGGTGTCGGTGATAGTAGGGCAGGTCATTTCCGAGAGGGGAGAGCTGTTCGTCACCCTGTGGCTGATGAGCTGCCGGGTGCTAAAGCGCGACATGGAGCTTGCCATGCTGGACGGTCTTGCGGCTCAGGCGAAGGCTAAGGGGCTGACCAAGATAGTGGGCGAGTATATCCCCTCGCCCAAGAACAAAATGGTGCAGCGTTTCTACCCCGACGTGCTGGGCTTCAGCCCGGTCTCCGAGGAAGAGGACGGACATGCCATGTACGAGCTGGACATTACCGGTTATGAGAACAAGAACAAGTATATAAAAATGTGAGCGTAGGATTCGCCTTGCGGCGAATTCAGGACATTTCCCTCGCTTGGCGTCGGGAAATTTAAAATCGGCACTGGTGGGGTTCACGGACGATAGTACTAACCCCCAGATAGTCCCTTTAAGCAGTTGTGATAATTTTTATGCCGATTTTAATTCAAGGCTCCATAACAATCGAAACCACTGCGCTGTATCGTCTCCAGTACGGACAAACGTGAGTTAGCTGAGGCAAAGAGGATAAGGAGAGGGGGGAGTGTGAGGGGGCGGGAACCTTAGG
>CACXDI010000176.1 GCA_902766335.1 uncultured Ruminococcus sp.
ACCCGTCCTGTCCCCTTGTGGTTCCTGCCCCCTCACTCAAGGCGCGAAATGAACAGTCACAACAAACTCAGCGTTCAGGGCACTATCATCCGCTGCTTGGTTGCCCCAAAGGGGCAATTGGGGACTCTGTCCCCAAACCTCTGCTTAGGGCTCCTCGCCCTAAGAACCTCGGCAGCGTCGCGCCGCTGCACCCGCTGTTTGCTGCACGTAAAAAGGCCGCTGCATTTTTTTGCAGCAGCCTTTTTATACATTTACTTCACTCGGAAAACTCTATCTTTCCTGTCAGCAGCGTCGCTTCGTTGGCGGCGGTCTGGAATACTCCGCCGTCACATTCGCCGGAAAGCTCCTTGCCCTCGGCGTCAGTTATCACTACCCTGCTGGGCTTCACCAGCGTCATGAAGGGAGCGTGATCGGGGAGTATCATGAAATCTCCGTCTGCACCGCGCATGGACACGCTCTGAGCCTCGCCCTCGAACTCCTTGCCCGCGCTGGTGGCTACGGTAAGCTTGAATGTACTCACTCGGATTCCGCCTTTCCGCGCTCAACTGCTTCCTCTATGGTGCCCGCGAACAGGAACGCCGACTCGGGCAGATCGTCGTGCTTGCCCTCGCAGATCTCCTTGAAGCCGCGGATAGTCTCGCTCAGCGGCACGTATGTACCCTCGATACCGGTGAACTTCTCGGAAACGTGGAAGGGCTGCGACAGGAATCGCTGTATCTTTCTTGCACGCTGTACCAGCAGCTTATCCTCGTCGGAAAGCTCGTCCATACCCATGATCGCGATGATGTCCATAAGCTCCTGATAGCGCTGGAGTATGCGCTGTACTTCCTTAGCCACGGCGTAGTGCTCCTCGCCCACGATCTCGGGGGTGAGTATGCGGCTGGTGGATTCCAGCGGGTCTACCGCGGGGTAGATACCCTGGGACGCTATGCTTCTCGAAAGAACAGTGGTAGCGTCCAGGTGTGCGAAGGTGGTAGCAGGTGCGGGGTCAGTAAGGTCATCAGCGGGAACGTAGACCGCCTGTACCGAAGTGATAGAGCCCTTCTTTGTGGAGGTGATACGCTCCTGCAAAGCGCCCATTTCGGTAGCAAGCGTCGGCTGATAGCCAACGGCGGAGGGCATACGTCCCAGCAGAGCCGATACCTCGGAGCCTGCCTGTGTAAATCTGTAGATATTGTCTATAAAGAGCAGAACGTCCTGACCTTCCTCATCGCGGAAGTACTCCGCCATGGTAAGACCCGACAGCGCCACTCTCATTCTAGCCCCGGGGGGCTCGTTCATCTGACCGTAGACCAGGGTGGTGTTGTTGATAACTCCCGACTCCTGCATCTCGTTGTAGAGATCGTTGCCCTCACGGGTACGCTCTCCCACACCTGTGAACACCGACAGACCGCCGTGCTCCTTGGCGATATTGTTGATAAGCTCCATGATAAGAACCGTCTTGCCGACGCCCGCGCCGCCGAACAGACCTATCTTACCGCCCTTTGCGTAGGGGCAGAGCAGGTCAACTACCTTGATGCCGGTCTCCAGCACCTCGGTAGATTCGCTCAGCTCGTCGTAATCGGGAGCCAGACGGTGTATACCCAGTCTGGGTGCGTTCTCGGGGTCAGGCTTGTTGTCCACAGCCTCGCCCAGAACGTTGAATATCCTGCCGAGAGTATCTCTGCCGACAGGCACGGTGATAGGGCTGCCGGTGTCGATGACCTCGGTGCCGCGTCTCAGACCGTCGGTGGATTCCATAGCGATACACCGCACGGTGTTGTCGCCGATATGCTGTGCCACCTCAACGGTTATCACCTCATGAGACGCCATTATCTCAAGCGAATTGAATATAGCCGGCAGCTCGCCCTCTTCAAACCGGACGTCCACCACAGGTCCCATGACCTGCGCTACTGTTCCTTTTGCCATAGTGTGCTCCTTTTATGAATTGGTGTTTTCTCCTTATCCGCCTTCGGCAGATCCGGGGTATTTCCTTCGCCGCGTTTTGCGCGGCATTGGGAAATCTAAAATCGGCATTGGTGGGGTTCTTGCAGTATGGTGCGATCGGTGCAGATCGCCGCTTTTGGCAAGGTTGATGTTTTATGCCGATTTTAGTTTATAGGCTTTAGTGTCTCACCTTACAGAAGGCGGTGGTTTTTTAGCGGGGGGTATGTTGCCCCTTTGGGGCAAATGAGGGCTCTGCCCTCAAACTCCCGCAAGGAAAACCCTTTTGAAAAAGGGTTATTCCTTGACCTTTCCTAAAACTTTTTACTCTCCCGCTCCGGCGACGATCTCTGTGATCTCCTGTGTGATGATCGCCTGTCTTGCGCGGTTGTACTCCAGCTGGAGATCGTCTATCATCTGCTTGGCGTTCTTGCCCGCCGAATCCATAGCCACACGCCTTGCCGATACCTCGCTGGCGAAGCTCTCGCGCACTCTGGCGATTATCGACGCCGCGATATACTGCGGGATAAAGCTCTCGAGTATCTCGCTCTCGCTCGGCTCATAGACAAAGCTCGCTTCCTCGCCGCCGGACTTCTCCTCCGTCTGATTTTCAGGCTTTTCGCAGCTGAGCGGCAGAAGCTCCGTTATCATCGGCTGCTGGCTCATGAGGTTTATGTACTCGGTGCTCACCACCGCCGCACGATCGAACTTGCCCTCCGCAAAGTCTCGGCAGAGCGTTTCCGCAAGCTCGTCGGCTTCCTCGTAGGTGAAGGTCTCAGCGGAGATGTACCCCTCGCCGTAGCGGTCGCAGGCTTTCTTGCCTATAGGTATGATCTCGGTATCCTCCGGCAGCTCCATATCCCTGACGGTGCGGAAAATGCCGTTGTTGTAGCCGCCCGCAAGACCTCTGTCGCCGGCTATCACTATCAGCCGGAGCCTTTTGCCCTCAGACTCTCTGAGGTAAGGACTTCTCCTGCAAACGGGGTCTTCGGTAAGGCGGGCTATCATCTCGTCGGCAGCTTCTATGTAGCTGTTGGCAGCGTTCATAGCCTCATTGGCGCGGCGTATCTTAGATGATGCCACAAGTCCCATAGCTTTGGTAAGGTGCAGGGTGGAATCTATGCTGCGTATCCTGACGCGCAGCTTTTTGATATCTGCTCCCACTGTGTCACCTCATCTCGGAAAGTGCCTGTTTCAGACCCTCTATGTCCTCTTTCTCGTAGTAGTTGGATTCCAGTCTCTCCAGCAGCTGCGGGTACTTGCCCTCCAGCAGCGCGTAGAGTCTCTCCTCGTACTCCGGCACCTTGTCCACGGGGGTATCGTTAAGATATCCGTTGACCACCGCGAAAACTATAGCTATCTGACAGCCGGGGCGAACAGGTGAGTTCCTGCCCTGCTTGAGTATCGCCACTATGCGGTCGCCCAGGGCGAGTCTTGCGCGGGTATCGGCGTCCAGGTCGGAGCCGTACTGTGCGAAGGACTGAAGCTCTCTGTACTGCGAGTAGAGCAGCTTCAGCGTACCGGACACCTTCTTCATAGCCTTGAGCTGTGCCGAGCCGCCGACACGGCTTACCGAGATACCCGGGTTGATAGCGGGTATAACGCCGGAATGGAACAGCTCCGACTCTAAGAATATCTGTCCGTCGGTTATGGAGATTACGTTAGTAGGGATATACGCCGAAACGTCGCCCGCCTGAGTCTCAACGATAGGCAGAGCGGTGATAGAGCCGCCGCCGTATTCCTTGTTGACGCAGGCTGCACGCTCGAGCAGTCTGGAGTGGAGATAGAAAACATCTCCGGGGTAAGCCTCGCGCCCCGGGGGACGGCGTATCAGCAGCGAAAGCGCTCTGTAAGCCACCGCGTGCTTGGACAGGTCATCGTAGATGATAAGCACGTCCTTGCCCTGCTCGCGGAAATACTCCGCCATAGCGCAGCCCGAGTAGGGTGCGATGTACTGGAGCGGAGCCGTCTCGGAAGCGGAAGCCGTTACTATTATGGTATTGGCGAGGGCTCCCGCGCGGTCAAGCTGGTTTGCAAGCTGAACGATCGAGGTATTCTTCTGACCTATTGCCACATAGATACAGATAACTCCCGTATTCTTCTGATTGATTATAGTATCTATAGCTATCTCGGTCTTACCGGTCTGACGGTCACCGATGATAAGCTCACGCTGACCTCTGCCTATCGGGATCATACTGTCTATAGCCTTGATACCGGTATGCAGCGGCACGTTAACGCTCTGTCTCTCGATTATACCGGGAGCCTCCGACTCGATAGGGCGGGTCTCGGTAGTTTCAACGGTACCCTTATCGTCTATCGGGATACCCAGGGCGTTGACTATTCTTCCCAGCAGCGCCTCGCCCACCGGCACCGAAAGCACTCTGCCGGTGCAGCGCACGGTAGAGCCTTCCTTTATCTTACTGTTATTTGCAAGTATAGCTGCCGAAACAGTCTCGTCCTCTAAGTTCTGGGCAAGACCGTAGCTGCCGTCCTCAAACTCCAGCAGCTCGTTAGCCATACACTGTCTCAGTCCGTATATAGTGGCGATGCCGTCGCCGGTGCGGATAACCGTTCCGGTCTCGTGCATCTCCGCCTTCTGTGAATAAGCGCGTATCTGTTCTTTTATGATACTGCTTATCTCCTCGGGCTTTATCTTCACTGGTTCATCACTTCCTTGATCTCTTTAAGACGGCGGCGAACACTGCCGTCGATTATGCGGTCATCCGTCTCTATGATTATACCGCCCAGTATCTTGGGGTCTACGGTATAGCGTATCATAGCGGACTGACCCGTTAAGGTGTAAAGCTTTTCCTGCACCTTGATCTTCTCGCTCTCGGTAAGCTCCACGGCGCTTGTGACTCTTGCGCGGACGGTACCTGTGAAATCCAGGTACAGCTTTCTGAACTCATCGTAGCACTCATGGAAAAGGTGGATATACCCCTTTTCGCAGAGCAGCTTGACGAAGCTCACCACGTTCACCGACACAGCCTCACCGAAGGCAGAATCTATCATCGCCAGCCGTTCCCTGCGGGGGATAGCGGGCGACGATAGCACCTGCTGATACTCGGGGAAGGAATCGAACTGCTGAGCGACAGACCGAAGATCCTCAAGGTATTCGCGTTCCTGTCTTTCCTCGGCGGCGAGCATATACAGCCCGCGTGCGTAGTCCTTAGCTGTTTCCTTCATCGCTGTCACCTATTTTATCGAGGAAAGCGTTCACCAGTCTGTGATGCTCGTCCTCGTCGATCTCGCTTTCAAGAACTCTTTCCGCGATAGCTGCGGAAACGTCAACTATCTCGCCGCGGATACTGTCGCGGGCGCGTTTATATTCAAGCTTAGCGTCGGTCTCGGCGGCTGCTACTATCCTCTCGGCGTTTGCCTTGGCGTCTGCCTCCAGCTTGCCGCTGAGTATCTTGGCGTTCTCCGCCGCGGTATCGACTATCTTCTGCGCCTCGGCGTCCGCCGACTTCATCTTCTCGTTCCATTCGTTCTCCTGCTTCTCGGCGTTTTCGCGGGCTTCCTTAGCCTTATCGTACTCCGCCTTAGCCTTCTGCTCGCGTGCGTCCAGCATATTGAGCACCGGCTTATAGAGAAACTTCTTTAATGCAAGGAACAGGATAGTCAGGTTGAGCAGCGCGATCACTATAGACCATATATTTATCGAAATTACGTCTAACGACTGCATATTGCCTCACTTACTTTCCTACTGCGTTGAGAAGAATGTCAACAAGTCTGCCGGGTGCTACGAATATCAGCAGTATTGCGATTACCAGCGCATACAGACCGGTGGTCTCGGCTACGGCGCAGCCCATGAGCATGGTGGTGGTCACCTGACTGCGGCACTCAGGCTGTCTGCCTATTGCCTCGCAAGCCTTTGCTACTGCGTTACCTTCACCTATACCAGGGCCGATACCGGCGATCATTGCCATACCTGCTCCCAGTGCGCAGGCGCCTAAGATTATACCTATTGCTAATTCTAACATTGTGTTTTCCTCCGTTTTCCTATAACTATGTCTTTGTCCGTTCTTTTCCCGAAAATCGCTTCGCTCTTTCGGGAAATTAAAAATCGGCATATTGTGGGTTCTTGTTGTTTTGGCGGGGGATTTTTGATAGTCCCTTTTTCTTTTTGGGATGCCGATTTTTTTGCCCCGTTGGGGCAATTGGGAGCTCTGCTCCCAAACCCTCGCTTAGGGCTCCTCGCCCTAAGAACCTCGGCAGCGTCGCGCCGCTGCACCCGCTTTTTTTGCGTTATGCTTTCTCGGGGTGGCGCTTTTTGTATTCCTCTTCGGGGAAGGCTCCTGCTACATACAGCATTGTCAGCATGGCAAATATGTACGCCTGGAGCAGTCCGCTGAATATGTCGAAATATACGCTCAGCACCGCGGGGATACCTATTCTCAGGAAGGGGAACTCGCCTAAGAATCCCGGCAGCCTGCCCAGCAGCACCTGCGACAGTCCCGTAAGCCCCGCCGCTACCAGCACCGATATTACCGAGCCGGACAGCACGTTGCCGTAGTGACGGAACGCCATTGATATCGGCGTTGCGAACTCGCTTATTATGTTGAGAGGCGCCAGCGCGGGCGGCTCTGCAAAGCTCTTGAGATATACCACAGGGCCGCACTTCATCTTATAGTAGGTGATAAGAATGAAGGTGAGCAGCGCCCAGCCCGCCGTGGTGTTCAGATCGCTGGTAGGCGGGAAAAGTCCCGTCAGCGACATCAGGCTGGAAAATGCCGACAGTCCCAGCAGCGCTGTGATGAACGGCGCAAAGCCCTTGAAATATCCGCCCATGTTCGAGCTTACCATGTTCTGACAGCTCTCTACTATCCACTCGGCGAGGTACTGCCGCTTTGTCTCAACCCCGGCGCGTATGCCGTGGGTGAGGTAGAGTGCAAGCCCGATTATAGATATCATTATAAGCCAGGAATTGACCTGGGTCTCCGTAATAAGTATCGGCATGACCGGGAAGGGTATCTCGGCGAAGATCATCGCACCTTCTATGATTATGCCCTCCTTCTGCGGAGTTGTCAGCACCTTGATGACGATACCCGCCGCGACAGGCAGTATCATCATAAGCACCAGCAGGAAGTCGACAAGTCTGAACTTCCCGTTACTTTTGTTCAATTGTTTCTTCACCTCCGCTTTGGGGCTTTTCATCTTTGACGGTAAACATTCTCAGCCGCACCGCGAAGCTCGGGAAGATGAGCGGCAGCAGCGAGGCGACGATATTAAAGCACGGCAGCACCGCGCCCAGTATCGCCCATGCGAATACCATAAAATTACGCAGCGTCTGAGACATCTGGATAAACTTGCGGGCTTCCTTTTCTTCCCTGTCCAGCGACTTTTCTACGGTCACTCCCATAAGGTAGAAATTCAGCACAGCCACAGCCGCGCCGCAAAAATTACCCAGCAGCACTGTGTAGTCCCATTTTTTAAGCACAAGAAATACCGCCTGCATCGCCGCGCTGAGTATAAGCTCCCAGGCGGCGATGTAGACCGTTTCCTTTTTTACAGTTGAAAGTTCCTTCATTACAGCTTAGAGTAGCCGAAGCTGTTGATGAGGGCGTCTACCTTGCGGCTGCCCTTGCAGAGAGGACAGTCGGCAGGCGAGTAGTTCTGATAATCCGGCAGATCGGTAGGTCCGAAGAGAGCGTTTATCTTCATGCCGTCGTTATTGAAGCCGATAGCAGAGAAGATAGCGCTGATACCTACCAGCTCGCCGCTGTAGTACTGAAGGCAGTCAACGGCACGCTGTATGCTCTTTCCGGTGGAAGCGGAAGCGATGAGCAGCAGCACCTTCTTGCCCCATATCTTGCCCTGTGTATTGTCGCGGAATATCATCTGATTCACCGCGTTGAGCTCAGGGGTAACGACATTGATATCCTGACCTCTGTTTATACCGCCCTGAGACAGATATTCTGCGAGGAACGCACCCACTATCTCGGTACCCTCCATGCAGATAACGGTGTCTATCGCGGTGTCGTTGTAAGCCGAACCAAGCTCTATGGCAGCTTCCTTAGCCATTTTGCAGCCGGTCTTTACGGAAGTGATGTCAACGTAGTAATTTACGTGAGAGTGGTTGGTAGCAAAGTGACCGGGGATAATACCGATCTGCACCCTGCTGTTCTTGCCGGACTCTATAAACTTTTCACGATTCTCCAATTCAATGACCTCCTTTTCGGCGTGTCTGCCGAATGTTTACTGTTGTTAATGTCCTGCTCCGCCGCAGGCAGATAACAGTCCAAAATATATTATAACACAAAATCGAACCGATTTCAATAGTTTAGAGAGGAAAATTTCCGCAAATTTCCGCACTGTATGTTATATGCTATTATATTATAGTATATAATAGCATATAATTGACCGTTGGTCAATATTTAGCCGGAAATTTCGTCATATTAAACAAAGTGACTGCCGGTCATTTTGTCTGCTGTCAACATAATAACAGCGGAGCTGCCGGGAAAGCAGCTCCGCCTTAGCGTCAAGCCTTTATAAAGTGCATTATCTTTGACTGGTAGTCGCCCCACAGTCCGCCGATGTTTACGCCGCACTGCATAAGCGCCGCGCCGGAAAGCTTCACGTCGGGAGCGCTTTCCTCATAGTAGTAAGCGTCGGGATCGAGACCCTTCAGCTTTATCCTGCGGCTGCGCTCGTTGGGTCTGCCCATTACCTGCACGAACTCGAAGAGCGCCTCGCTCTTGTCCTTGGCGACGAACATCCATGCGTCCCACAGGTTGTCCTTAAACATATTGCCGATACGGTAGTGATCGCCTGTCCGCACCAGAGTGTTATACTTGTTGAACTCCTCTATCTGCGCGGGGATAGCGTCTCTGTCCTGCTGAGGTATGCGGGTGACGTCAAGCTCGTAGCCGAAAGTGCCCACCATAGCCACATGACCGCGGGTGGTAAAGGGAGTCGATCTGCCCACCGTATGATTGGGGCAGTCGGAAACGTGTGCGCCCATGGCGGAGCAGGGATAGCACATGGAAGTACCGTACTGTATCTTCAGACGCTCGATAGCGTCGGTGTCGTCGGAGCACCAGATCTGGGGCGAGAAGTAGAGCATACCGGGATCGAAGCGTGCGCCGCCGCCGGAGCAGTTCTCCAGCAGGATATGGGGGTAGTCGGTGGTGAGCCTGTTCATCAGGTCATATACGCCCAGCACGTAGCGGTGCCACAGCTCACGCTGTCTGTCGGCAGGCAGCGCGTTGGACGCCACCTCGGTGAGCTGGCGGTTCATATCCCACTTGATGTACTCTATATTGGCGCTGTCGAGTATCTTCTTCATCATGCCGTAAACGTAGTCGCGGACTTCCTTGCGGGAGTAGTCCAGCACATACTGCTCGCGGCAAAGGGTGAGGGGTCTGCCCTTTATCTGTATCGCCCAGTCGGGGTGAGCGCGGTAAAGCTCGGAGTCGGGGGATACCATTTCCGGCTCGAACCAGAGCCCGAACTTCATGCCGAGGGCGTTGACCTTGTCCACCAGCGCCTTCAGACCGCCCTCCATTTTGCTCTCGTAAACGAACCAGTCGCCCAGCGAGGAGTTGTCGGAATCCCGGTGTCCGAACCAGCCGTCGTCAAGCACCATCATCTCTATGCCCAGCTTTGAAGCCTGCTCGGCGATCTGGTATATCTTCTCGGCGGTAAAGTTGAAGTAGGTAGCCTCCCAGTTGTTTATCAGTATCGGGCGGCGCTTGTCCTTCCACTCGCCGCGGATAAGGTTGTTCCGGTAGAGATCGTGGAAGGTGCGGCTCATCTTGCCGAGACCGCTGTCAGAGTGTACCATTACCACCTCGGGGGCGGTGAACACCTCGCCCGGCTCTAACAGCCACTCAAAGTCGGCGCTGTTTATACCCATGACGTAGCGGGTCTTTTTGTGCTGAGTCACCTCAGCCTGTGAGACGAAGTTTCCGGAATAGACGAAGTTGAAGCCGAAGCACTCGCCGCTGTCCTCGTCGGCGTTGTTGTCGCAGAGGGCGGTGAAGGGATTGTTCTGGTGGCTGGACTCGCCGCGCATGGAATCCACCGACTGCTTGCCGTGGTGCAGGGGCGCTCTCTCAAGAGCGCGTTCCCTCGCCCAGGAGCCGTTGAGGGTGAGCATATCGAATTTGTCGGTGTCGAACTCCACGCAGGCGGAGTAAACTCTTGTGAGCTTCACATCATCCGAGCCCACGTTCTCCACCCTCACCGAGCGGGTGATGACATCGAGATCGGTGAAAGCGGTGTAGACAAGCGTCACCTCAAGACCTGCCGCCTTATCCTCCATGACCAGCTCCAGCGTCTGAGCCTCGTCGGGAGAATTGGCAAAGGTTGCGGGCAGACCCTCAAGGGCGGGCTTGCCGTCATATATCTTATGCGACTTGTATCTCAGGTCAGAAGCCGCAGCGCCGTTCCTGTCCCTTATGGCAAAGGCGTGATCCCGGTAGTCGCCCAGCCCGTAGGTGGGGTACTCAAAGGGCAGCGTGTCCATAAAGCAGGCACGGTCACGGTCATTGGTCTCGGGGGTAAAGGGATTCTCGTCAAGGCGCAGCAGGTATGTAAGATCGTCGTCCGGCAGAGCCTTTCCGAAATAGGTGTGAGCAAGATACCCCTCGGACACCACCTGCAAAATGTAGCAGGTATCCTTGGCGGTGAGCTTGAAGCTGCGGGCAGCCTCGTTGTAGGTTACAGACATGATTAGTTCCTCCAAATATTATATTGTTCCAACAGAATTATTATAGCACAGACGTCCCTGAAATTCAACCGTCTGCGAGAAAAATTAACAGATCATTTTTCAGCCTTTGTTCCCTTCTTTTTTCTCATTACAGCCGCGGCAGCGATTATTATTACCGTACCTGCACCGCCTGCCGCAGCGGCATTTCGTGCAGTTTTTGACGAGTGCTTATCACCGGATCCGGTGTCTTTCTTTTCCGTCACGGCGTCCGACTGCGGCTCCAGAGCGTTCTTGTCCCTGCCTATAACGATCATGGACACCGTCTCCGGCTCCATTTCATAGGTGAGGGTGTCACCGGACAGGGTCACTGCGCCGTTCTCGCTGTCGCCCATGTCAAACACCTGCGCCGCCATACTGCTCAGCCCGTAGAGGTGGGCGTAGCCGTACTCGCCGTTCAGCTTGATGTTGGCGGTGGTCTTTTCCCTGAATGACTTGTTGGTGATGCAGAGAGTCACCACATCGTCGCTGTCGCCGTTCACAGCGGCGTAGGCGGTGGACAGCTCTATGTTGTCGCTGTCGCAGGATACCAGCGTATCCCCGAAGCCGCTCCCCTGCCCGTCATAGTCGGTGTAGAGGTTTATCGCCGCCATTTGATAATCCGCGTCGAAGGTGAACAGGCTTGCGAAGTAGACCTCGTTCTGAGCGTATACGCCCAGAGCGTCCGCTTCGGCGATACCGCCGCTTATGTCATAGGGAGCGCCGAAATCGTACTCGGTTATGGCAAGCTTGGTGCCGGGGTAGAACCTGTCTATCGACTGCCTGATGTTGGGCAGCAGCGGCAGGAACTCGGCGCCGGTGTCGGTGATCCAGCTGTCCTCGGTGTAGCTGTCGTCCCAGAGGCTGCGGGTGGAATTGAGCCGCGCCCCGACGCAGCCCTCGTCGGTGAAATGGCTGCATGAGCGCTCGCCGCACACGCCCTTGGCTTCGGTGTAGTAGTGGATATCCAGCACGTCAAGCAGACGTTTGCCGTTTTCCTCCTCCGCCTTTTTCATCTCGTCAAGATACCAGTCGATGAACCAGCGGTAGTCGGCGTTCCAGGACTTCATCTCGTTCCAGTCGGGAGCGCCGGCGAAGTTTGTAAATGCGCCGTAGCCGAAGAGTGCGGGGCCGAATATCTCGGCGTCGGGGTCTATGTCCTTCACAGCCTTTGCCATGGTGACGCTCTTGTCGAGTATCTCCTGACAGGTGGTCTGCTCCGGGTGGACGAGGGCGTGAGTGCCCTTCCACAGCGACGGCTCGTTGTCGAGGGAATAGCCCCTGATACCGCCGTTCTGAGAATCTCCCAGAGTCTCAACAAGATAGTTGACGAACTCGTCCATATACACCGTCTTGTCGCCGAGATCGGGCTGCAAGGTGAACTCCGCGCCCTTGACCAGCTCCACCTTGTCCCACCTGTCGGAGGGAGCCTTTTCGGCGGCTGAGACCTCGCCGTTCATGTCAGCGGCGACGTAGCCCGCCATTTCCAGCGTCATCAGCGGGTAGGCGTTCTTCTGCTTGCAGACCTCCGACAGGTGCAGCGCCGCACAGCCGGGAGTGTCCTGCATATCGGCAGGAACAGCCTGCTGAAAGTATCCGTCGGAGATGTTCTTCCAGTCAGCGCCGGCGTTTGAAGCGTTGGTCTCCCAGTTATACGCCGAATAGCGGTTGCCCCCCGCCCGGACGGACTTGCAGGGAACGTCACGCTCCATAAGCTCGGCGTTGACGCCGTAGATGTAGGGGGATATCGCCTTTCTGTCCTTTGAAGTATCTATCGTTATATTGACGGTATTGCCGTCAGCGCCGCTTGCGGTCATAGTGCAGGCGAGCAAGGCTGCCGCCGACGCGGACAGCAGCGCGGTCTTTTTCAGTTTCATGCAGGCACCTCGTTTACTTTAGTCTACATAGTCATATCATCAAGCCGGGGGTTTAGCCCGGCAGTCCTTGCTAAGGCAAGGGCTTTGGGTTTATTATTTCATGAAGCAAAAATGCTTGCTTGCAAGGGCATTTTTGCGACTGAAACAATAAAGCCGCGGACGCTAGTCCGCAAGCCGGGCACCAAGCCCGGCAGTCCATGCGAAGCATGGGCTTTGGCTTTATTATACCACATTATTATACGCAAATCAATAGCAGCGGAAAATTATTTTTTCGCCGGTATAGCGCAAATATTTGGATTGACGGCGGGGCGTAAATATGCTATAATTATAAAAATATTTACAGGAGGAACAATATATCTGTACAACAAAAAAAGACAGCATGAGCGGAATACAGCCGGAAGGCTGCAATACTGTCTCATCTGTCCCGTTTAGCTTGCCGAACTAAGTTTTTAAGATTATACTACATATCCTCCCGATTGTCAAGCGATTTGCAGAGCGGTAGCAGATCGTTTACATTTGCGGCGCTGTCAAGTCGGTAAAGACCGGGTAAAAATCAAAACCACCACTAAAGTGGTGGTTTGCACAGCCCCTAAAAGGGGCTAATACTGGCTGACCCACTAAAAGTGGGTACTGAAT
>CACXDI010000177.1 GCA_902766335.1 uncultured Ruminococcus sp.
CTGTTTGTGTTCGGTTTTAGTTTCTACCAATCAAAAGTGGATAGAAAGGTTGGCTCAAAAGTGGATAAGGAGTGTTGCCTTTGAACACTTGCATTATTCCCACTCAATAGTAGCCGGCGGCTTTGTAGTAACGTCGTAAACTACGCGGTTGATGTTCTTTACCTCGTTGACTATGCGCGCCGAGCAGACCTCGAGCACCTCGTAGGGGATGCGGGCGAAATCGGCGGTCATGAAGTCGGTGGTGGTCACCGCACGCAGCGCCAAGGTGTAGTCATAGGTGCGGAAATCGCCCATTACGCCTACCGAACGGTTGCTGGTCAGCACCGCGAAATACTGCCCGATGCTGCGGTCAAGACCCGCCTTGGCGATCTCCTCGCGGAAGATCCAGTCGGCGTCCTGGAGTATCGTCAGCTTGTCGTCAGTGATCTCGCCCATTATGCGGATAGCAAGTCCGGGACCCGGGAAGGGCTGACGCCATACCAGCGTATCGGAGAGCTTCAGCTCCTGACCAAGCTTGCGCACCTCGTCCTTAAAGAGCATTCTCAGCGGCTCGATGATGTCCTTGAAATCAACATAGTCCGGCAGACCGCCTACGTTGTGGTGGCTCTTTATCACCGCCGCGTCGCCGGAGCCCGACTCGATAACGTCGGGATAGATAGTGCCCTGGGCGAGGAAATCAACAGCGCCGATCTTCTTCGCCTCAGCCTCGAACACGCGGATAAACTCCTCGCCTATCAGCTTGCGCTTGGTCTCGGGATCGGAAACGCCGCTGAGCTTCGCCATGAACCTGTCCTTGGCGTTGACGCGGACGAAATTGACGTCCCAGTCGGCAAAGGCGGCTTCTACCTCGTCGCCCTCGTTCTTGCGCATAAAACCGTGATCTACGAAAATGCAGGTGAGCTGACTGCCCACAGCCTTTGACAGAAGCGCCGCCAGCACCGAACTGTCAACACCGCCGGAGAGCGCCAGCAGAACCTTGCCGCCGCCTACCTTCTCGCGGATATCGCGGATAGCGGTCTCGGCGTAGCTACCCATTGTCCAGTCGCCCTTGCAGCCGCAGACCTTCTTCAGAAAGCTGTCCAGCATATCAAGACCGTTCTGGGTGTGGTTCACCTCGGGGTGGAACTGCACGGCGTAGAGCTTCTTCTCCACATTCGCCATAGCCGCAACGGGGCAGTTGTCGGTGTGGGCGGTGATCTTGAAACCCTCGGGGATCTCGGCTATGAAATCGGTGTGGCTCATCCAGGATATCGCCTTGTCGCCAACGCTGCCGAAGAGCAGGCAGTCCTTGTCGTAGAAGGTCTCGGTCTTGCCGTACTCGGAAGTGGTGCAGGTCTGTACCTTGCCGCCCAGGGTGTACGCCATAAGCTGCGAGCCGTAGCAGATACCCAGCACCGGGATACCCAGCTCGAACACCTGGCGGTCGATCGAGGGTGCGCCCTCGCCGTAAACGCTCTGAGGCCCGCCGGTGAAGATTATACCCTCGGGGTGAAGCTCTTTGATCTCCTCAATGGTGATCGTCTTGTATGACTTGACCTCGCAGTAAACGTTACACTCGCGCACGCGGCGTGCGATAAGCTGGTTGTACTGTCCGCCGAAGTCGATTATAAGCACATATTCGTGACCGTTCTGTCTCATAAGCCTTGCTCCTTTTAAAAAAATATATAACAAGTATATCACACATTCCGGCTTTTTTCAAGCCCCAAACCGAAATATTCTGTGAACAAGATAAAAGAGGCGTGCTGCACGATATCAGCTTCGCTGCAAATGAGAGCTCTGCTCCCAAGCGCTTCTTGATCTCTCCTGAGACTATTTGCTTTTTCTGCACGTAATACTAATCCCTAAAAGAACAGCAGACAATTCTCGGCACTGATGGCTCATCACTCGTCGTCAAGCTCCCTTGCAGGGCGACAGCCCAACTGCGGTCGCTTTCCTTGATTGCTGATCCGTCAGCACCGATCTTTGTCTACTAACCTTTTAGGGATTAGTATAAAAAGAGCTGCCGCACTTTTGGTGCAGCAGCCCCATGTTATGCTGTTTCTTATTTGCACAGCCCGAACCAGGCGCAGTCGCCGCATATCTCGCACAGCTTGCCGCAGTCGAGGATATGCTCGCGGAGGGCAGCGGAGAACTCGCTCCAGCGCAGGGCGCTCCCCTCCTCTGCCGATATGGCAGACAGCACGGCGCGGTCATAGGCTGAGACCTTCTCAAAGCTTTCGCACCTGCCGCGGATATTGTGCGGGCAGGCGGCGCATATCACGTCCACCGAATTGGTCAGCTCCACCACAGGATCGTCGTCGTTCAGGCCGGCTTTCACGAACGCCATGTTCTCGATGAACTGCGGGGAATAGCCCTCGCCGCCGAAGAAGTTCAGACAGAGTCCGTGGTGCGGTCTCAGCTTCACAGCTTTATCCTCGTTTTGAGCGCGGCGGCAAGCCCCCACGCCAGCGCCAGCTTTGCCAGATCGGGGATAATATAGGGCAGCACGCACCAGCTGAGCGCCGCTCCGAGACCTACAGCGCCAGTCTGCCGGGTGTAGACCACCATGAACCAAGCCGTCCCGAAGGCGTAGCAGACGATGAGTCCCAGCAGCAGCGACACCGCCTTGACCCACTGCTTGTCGCCCAGCAGCTTTTCACCTGCCGCATATATCGGCGCGGCAAGCAGAAAACCTAAGATGTATCCGCCGGTGGAGCCGAACAGCACTCCTATACCGCCGGAGAACCCCGCCAGCACCGGCAGTCCCACAGCCGCCATGAGCACAAAGGTAAGTATCGAGAAGAATCCCCTCTTGCCGCCCAGCATAAGCAGGGTGATGAACACCCCGAAGGTCTGCATGGTAAAGGGCACCAGCGGCGCGGGCGCCGGCACCGACACCCATGAGCATACCGCCATAAGCGCGGTGAACATCGCCATGTAAGCAAGCTCTAGGGCGGTAAATTTATTTTTTTTCATAACTGCCTCAGACATTGAAAACACTCCCATAAAATTCATTCACTGTCTGATAGTATAGCACACCCGGAGTGTTTTGTCAACCCTTTTTTACTCTCAGGTTGACATACTAATGTAAATTTTCCGTGACGCAAAAAGCCCGCACTCCATAAAGGAGTACGGGCGGGCAACACATATTATCCTATGAGCCAGTCATACATCTCCTGATATTTCCTTGCGGAAGCCTGCCAGGAGAAGTCGGCGCTCATGGCGCGGTCTACAATGCCGTTCCAGTCGCTGCGGCTCACCACGTAGATCGAGTGAGCGAACATCACGGTGTTGTACATATCGTGGGCGTTGTAGTTGGTGAAGCTGAATCCGGTGCCGGTCTTTTCAAAGACGTTGTAGGGCTGCACCGTGTCGCGCAGACCGCCGGTCTCGCGCACGATAGGCAGCGTGCCGTAGCGCAGCGACATCAGCTGCGACAGACCGCAGGGCTCGAACAGCGAAGGCATAAGGAATGCGTCGGAGGCGGCGTAGATCTTGTGGGACATCTCCTCGCTGTAGTAGATGTTGGCGGATACCCTGTCGGGATACTTCCATGCGAAGTGGCGGAACATATCCTCATACTTGCCGTCGCCGGTGCCCAGCACTACTATCTGGACGTCCTGCTGACAGAAGCGCTCCATCATATAGGCGATGAGGTCAAAGCCCTTCTGATCGGTAAGGCGGCTCACCACGCCTATCATGAACTTGTTGTCATCGCGGGTGAGGTTCAGCTGCTCCTGCAAGGCGCGCTTGTTGTTCAGCTTGCCCTCGATGACGGAATTTCTGTCATACTTGCAGGCGATCATGTTGTCCTTGGCGGGGTCAAAAACATCGTAGTCGATGCCGTTGACGATACCGCGAAGATCGTGGCTGCGGGCGCGGAGCAGACCGTCCAGACCCTCGCCGTAGAACCCTGTCTTGATCTCCTCGGCGTAGGAATCGGAAACGGTGGTGATAGCGTCGGCATAGACGAGACCGCCCTTGAGCATATTGCCGTCGCGCTGGTGCAGCAGCTTATCGTAGGTGAGGTAATACTCAGAGAGCCCGGAGAGCTTCTTGAAGCGCTCGGCGTTCTCGTTGCCCTGGAATTTCAGGTTGTGGATAGTCATGACAGTCTTTATGCCGCGGAAGAACTCGCCGCCCTGGAAGCTGTCATGCAGATACACGGGGATAAGACCAGTCTGCCAATCGTGGCAGTGGATAATGTCGGGACGGAAATCCAGCAGCGGCAGAGCCGAAAGCACCGCCCTGTCGAAGAACATGAACTTCTCTATATCCCAGTGCCAGTCGCCGTAGGGCTTGTCGCCGCTGAAGTAGTACTCGTTGTCGATGAAATAGAAGGTGATGCCCTCATACTCCACCTCAAGCACGCCCACATAACGGCTCTGACCGTTGAAATCCATATAGAAATGCGTCCTGTAAGCCATCATGTCCTTCCACTTTTGCGCTATGCAGGCATACTTGGGAAGAACGACTCTGACATCGAAATACTTCTTATCGAAACACTTGGGAAGGGAGCCTGCAACATCTGCAAGACCGCCTGTCTTGATAAAGGGAACGACCTCTGACGAAGCAAAAAGTATTTTTTTCATATCAAAAGTTCCTTTCAGAATTTATTCGGCAAATGCCGTGTTAATATTCGTTCAAAGCTTGCAGTTATTATAGTCAAACTATTTTAACATATTATATCATATTTTATAGGAATTGTCAATAAAAATTTTTGAAATACAGGTTACTTTTCGCACCGTTTGAGCAGTTCGTTCCAGTATGCGAAGCGAGCCGCGGTCTCGGCGCCGACTCCCTTAATACCGGCGAGCTGCTCCGGCTCTGCCGAAAGGACTCCGCCCACGCTGCCGAAGCGGTCATGCAGCGTATGACCCAGCGGATTGGTGTTCATGCGCCTGTGTGAGAAATACAGCAGCATTTCCAGCACCTCGTGGGGCGGATACGCGGCAAAGCTCATACCCGATTCGGCAAAACGCTGTCTCATTCTTTTTCTGTGTCCCGAATGTGCGTGGCTTTTCTTTTTCCCAGACATATTATCCTCTCCCGTATGTGTTATATATTTTATACAAAAAAATGTAAAAATATCCGAAAAACTGTTGACTTTGCTTTTGAAATATGCTATAATTTTTATCGTAATATAGCAGTGCTTTAATGTACTGCAAATTTTCTTTAAGGAAGTGCTTTAAAATGGCTGAAAAGAAAGGTTTTATCAAGAACTTCATGGCAGAATTCAAGGAGTTCGCGCTTAAGGGCAACGTTATGGACATGGCGATAGGTGTTATCATCGGTGCTGCCTTCGGCAACATCGTTACCTCGCTGACCGATAACTTCATCAATCCGCTTATCGGCGTTATCACCGGCGGAGCTAAGAAGGATGAGAACGGCGTTATGCAGGTAGTGGGCGGAAAGTTCACTATCCGCAACGTAGACTTCAACTACGGCTCCTTCATTTCGGCGGTCATCAACTTCCTCGTTATCGCGCTTATTCTGTTCCTCATGCTAAAGGCTATCAACGGCGCTATCGAGAAGGCTGCCGCTATTGCCAAGAAGGAAGAGGAGGAGGAGGCTCCCACCACCAAGACCTGTCCCTTCTGCCTTATGGACGACGTAAAGATCGACGCTACCCGCTGCCCTCACTGCACATCTCAGTTTGAGACTACGGTAGAAGTCAAAGTCTGAAATCAAAGCTTACCATAGCACGCCGCCGGGAGATTCACTTTCCGGCGGTTGTTTTTTTCTCTTTCTGTTGCTGCTCCAGCTTTGCCGCGTCGGCGGGGCTTATGCTGCTGTCGGGCGGCTCCGGGGCGGGTATGCGTATATGCTCCCGCTTCCGGGAGCGCTTTCTGCCGTCTTTGCCGTAGGCGCTTCTTAGAAAGGCTATGCTGTCGCCGATGAAGGAGCGCTCATGCTTTTCGTAGAGGTAGACCAGCTGACCCTTTTCGTCAACGTCGAAGTGGACGGATATCATATACAGGGCAAACAGCTGTCCGGCGAAAAAGAATATCATTACGGCAGGCGAGGCAGAGTGTGCGCCGTCTATAAAAAACACCGCAAACTCATGGAACATGACGCCGGGATTTTTCAGCATATACCGCATATTTTTCGGGCTGAGACCACGGTAATCGAAGGTGAAGTCATAGGCGTTGCTTTTGGCGGCGTGCTCCATAGAGTCATGGACTTCGTCGGCGTTGGTGCCGAGTATCTCATCGAAGCCGCAGTATTCCCAGAGGCTTTCGTTATTGATAGTCTTAAGCTCCTCGGAGCTGAGCTTATGAAGCTTTTCGCGGCTCATGCTCTGGAGAACGATAGAGGCGGGAGCCTGCTTCATCTGCTCCATGTAATCCTCTATGCTGTCGTAGTCTTTTTTAATGCCGTCAATGCCGCCGAAATAGTAGACATCGGCGGTGGTGGTCTTCATATATCTGTAGACGCTGAGCTGATAGTCATGGCTGACGAAAAAGCATAGCACCGGGTACAGCGAAAAAACGAAACCTATCACCGAAAGCAGGCAAAGCGCCTTTCTGTTTCTGAACCCTGCGAAGATCGCGAAGGTCTTTGTGACGAATGCGGGCAGTATGACCAGCACGCAGGCGCAGAGTCCCGCAAGCACACGGGGAACGGTGGATCCGGCTATGACGATAAATCCCATTCCCGAAGCCGCCGCCGAGACTAACATCACGATCACCACAAGCGTTTCCGCCAACGCCTGAGGCAGCGCGGGGGAGCTTATGTTTTTTCTTTTTTCGCGGATAGGCTCATTCCTTTTCAAAGCTCCTCCCACCTTTCTGTCCGGCTTTTACCGGTACTTAAAGTATATCATATCGGCTCACGAAAATCAATAAGATACGAAAAAAAGAATAATATATAGGAAAAATGGTAAAAATTAATACAAAAAGAGTGTTAGCTTCGTGAAAATCCTGTGTTCAAAATTGTGCATAACACCGAAACCACAAGAAAATAAACATTTTCGTCCAAAAGTTTCTTGACAAATCTACCGATATGATATATAATTATATTGATGTTAATATGTCATTCAGTTTTGATTGATACTAACATCCGTTTTGTTGTCTCCTTTCTTTTGTTCTACACATAGTTTTATTTCATTTCATCTCAAGCCTACACCGTGTAGGCTTCTTTTTTTATTCTCCCGAAATTATCTCGGATATCCGGCGCTCGGCGGCGTTGACCTCAAGCTCAAGCTCGCGGGCGGACATTCTCAGGGCGCCGCAGCGCATCACCGACATCTGCACCATGCCGTCGCTGCTGGCTACCTTTATCCGCAGCTTTTTGCGGTTCTCGCTGCAAAAGCTCTCGATGAAGGCGTCGCTGGTCTGCCCCGACTTTGTGTAGACCACCTCGATGTGATCTGCCTTGATCCTGTGGGGAGTCACCGCCGGGGTCTTGTAGGCGTCGAACACCAGCATTACCGGCACGCCGCTGAACCCGGCGTAGTTGGACAGTATGTCAGCAAGCTTATCGCAGGCGGCGTCGATGTTGACTCCCGCCAAACTGCGAAGCTGTTCCCATGCGAAGATGATGTTGTAGCCGTCCACCAGCAGCAGGCGTGGGCGGGTGTCCGGCTTTAAGGACTTGGCGGCGGTGGTCTTCGCCCTCTCGCGGGAGCGGCGGCTCTCCTCCTCATCGGAGGTCTTTTCTTTTTCGGGAGCTATCTTCTGCATGATACCCCGAAGCTCGTCATCGCTCAGGGAGACCTTACGGCTGCGCTCGGCAGAGACCGGCACCGGCTTGTCCTCGGTGAGGGTGGCGGGCAGGTGCATATGCTGCTCCACCTCAGCCCAGTTCACCACATCGCCGGAGCCGTGGGAGCAGAACACCGAGTCGGGGGTATTTTCAATATCAGCACAGGGGTCGTAGCCCATTTCGGCTATGACCTCTTTATCATTTATGCAGGGGGAATAACCGGCGGGCTCGGTATAGAGCGAGCCGCTGCCGTGGGTATAGGCTGCCACATCGGCAGCGTAGCTTTTAAGGCTGACGGCGGGAGCGCGTCCCGTGATGAGCTGCATATCGCCGTCCGGCTCCGGCTGAAAGAACTCGGCGTGCATGGCGTCCAGATCGGTGAGCGCCCTGCCCACCTGCGCCGCCGGGACTCTGAGCGCAAAGCTGTAAAAGGGCTCCAGCAGGATACTGCGTGCCTTCATAAGACCCTGCCTGAGCGCCCGCCATGAAGCCTCGCGGAAGTCGCCGCCCTCGGTATGCTTGGGGTGAGCGCGTCCCGCGGTGAGGGTGACGCGCAGGTCGGTTATGGGACTTCCCGTCAGCACGCCTATATGCTCACTGGCTTTAAGGCTGGAAATGATAAGGTTCTGCCAATTGCGGTCCAGCCTGTCCTCGGGAACGGCAGAGTCAAATATCAAGCCGCTGCCTTCGGGGAGCGGGGTCAGGACGAGGTGAACCTCGGCGTAGTGACGCAGCGGCTCGAAATGTCCCACGCCCTCCACCGGTGCGCCGATAGTCTCCTTATACAGCACACGCCCGCTGCCGAAGGTGACATCAAGACCATAGCGGCGCTTTATCTCGTGGCGGAGCACTTCCGTTTGCAGCTCCCCGGAGAGGGTGAGCTCTGTCTCCTGGGTCTTTTCGTTGAAATGCACGCACAGCGCGGGGTCTTCCTCCTGAAGCTCGCGAAGCTTCATCAGAAGGGTGTAGCTGTCGCAGCCCTCCGGCGGGTATACGGCGCAGCATATGGCGGCGTTCTCCTTTGCGCCCTCCGATTCCTCGCCGCCGCCTATGGTCATGCCGGCGTAGGTTGCGGTAAGACCGGGCACGGCTATCACATCTCCCGCCTCAGCCGATTGCAGCTCGGCGGGCTTCCCGCCGCTGTAAACACGTATGCGGGCTGCTTTCTCCTCTATGTAGGAGCCGTCGGCGGCGCGGTATCTTATCACGTCGCGGACGGCAAGGCTGCCGCCGGTAAGCTTCATCACGGTCATACGCTTGCCGTCGGAGTCGCGCTCTATCTTGTAGACCCTCGCGGAAAGCTGCTCGCCGTATTCCGGCTGCCGGGTCATGGAAGTCAGCAGTCCCAGCAGGCGGTCAACGCCCTCAGACCTGAGTGCCGATCCGTAAAGGCAGGGGAACACAGTACACCTCGCCACCGCAGCCGCAAGCTCCCTTTCAGGGATACTGCCGGTGCGGTCAAATATCTCCAGCAGCTGCTCGTCACAGACGGCGGCTTCCTCGGCGATCTCCTCCTCCGGGATATCAAAGTCCACCACGCCGTCGCCTAAGCGTGACGCAAGGTTTTCCTTTATCCTGTCCCTGTCGAAGCCGGCAAGGTCAGTCTTGTTGACAAAAATGAAGGTGGGGACGTTACGCGCCCGGAGAGTCCTCCAGAGGGACAGCGCGTGAGCGGTGACGCCGTCGGAGCCGTTTATCAGCATAACGGCGTAGTCCAGCACCATGGCGGCGCGTTCCGTCTCGGCGGTAAAGTCGGCGTGACCGGGAGTATCCAGCAGGTAAAAGCGGGTGCCTTCGCAGTCGAACACCGCCTGCTTGGAGAAAATAGTTATACCTCTTGCCCGTTCCAGCTCGTGGGTATCGAGGAAAGCGCTGCCGTCGTCTACCCTGCCCCGGCTCCTGACCGCGCCGGCAAGGTACAGCAGAGCCTCGGAAAGCGTGGTCTTTCCGGCGTCAACGTCGGCGAGTATTCCTATCGTAAGCTTTTTTGTTATCCCGGACATATTTATCCCCTCCCAGATAAGGCGGCGGCGAATATACTGATAGTTTCCCTGCCGTGCCCTTATAGAATTATAACATATATCTGAGCTGTTAACAAGGGGGATTTCTTAATATTTTATATATTTATTAAAGCTGCTATTGAAATCCCGGACAAAATGTGCTATAATATTTTTTATGTATAGGCATTTAATGATCGGAGTATTATAAATGAAAAAGTGGAAAGTAAACAGCCCCGATGACAGGCTGGCGCAGGAGCTGGGCAAACAGTGTGACCTGAGCCTGACGGCGCTGAGGCTGCTCACCTCAAGAGGGTACCGCGATATCAAGGAAGTCACCGACTTTTTCGGCACCGACGAGTTCCAGGATCCCTTCCTCATCGCGGATATGCAGCAGGCTGTGGATACGATAAACGAATATATTGACTCATACGAGCTTATCTGCGTGTACGGCGACTACGACTGCGACGGCATCACCGCCACCGCTCTGCTCTACAGCTATCTGGAAAGCATGGGCGCCAACGTCACCTATCACATCAACGAGCGCGAGGAAGGCTACGGCATGAACATAGACGCCGTCCGCAGACTGGCGGACAGGGGCGTCAAGCTGATCGTTACGGTGGACAACGGCATATCATGTATCGACGAGGCTGAGGAGATATACTCGCGGGACATGAAGCTGGTCATCACCGATCACCATGCGGTGCCGGAGCAGCTGCCCCGGGCAGAGGCTGTGGTAGATCTGCACCGTACCGACTGCCCTTCCGAGTACAAGGAGCTTGCCGGCGTAGGCGTGGCGCTTATGCTGTGCGCTGCCATGGACGGCGGAGATTTTGAAGCCGTGGTGGAGCAGTACGCCGACTTATGTGCTATCGGCACGGTGGGCGATATGGTGCCGCTTACAGGTGAGAACCGCGCTCTGGTGCAGAAGGGTCTGCTGTATCTTCCCAACACGGAAAGATTCGGGCTCAATTCGCTTATGGAGCACGCCTCTCCCGACAGGAGCAAGCTCAACTCGGAAATACTGGGCTTTCACCTCTGCCCGAGGATAAACGCGGCGGGGCGCATGGCTTCTCCCTCTATAGCGCTAAAAGCGCTGCTCACCGAGGATCCCTGCGAAGCGGAGCAGCTGGTCACCGAGATGTGCAGTCTTAACCAGCAGCGCAAGGAGAGCGAAGCTGTCATAATGAAGGAGATAGCACGCACCGTTGACGAGCGTCCGGAGCTTCTCAATGACAGAGTACTGGTGATCGCCGGCGAGGGCTGGCATCACGGGGTGATCGGGATAGTTTCAGCAAAGGTCATGGAGCTTTACAGCAAGCCCAGTCTTATCATATCCATAGACAACGGCGAGGCACGGGGCAGCGCCCGGAGCATGAAGGGCTTCAATATGCACAAGTGTCTCACCTACTGCAAGGAGCTGCTCACAAAGTTCGGCGGTCACGAGTGTGCCGGCGGGTTTTCGCTCCTGCCGGAGAACATCGAAGCCTTCCGGCTGAAGGTGCAGGAGTTCGCGGAGCAGTATGACATCATGCCCGCGGCGCTTACCGAGTGCGATATGCAGGTTTCGGCTGCCGATCTGGAGCTGGAAGCGGTGAGGTCTTTAGACAGGCTACAGCCCTTCGGGGTGGAGAACACCCAGCCGATGTTCATGCTGTCGGGCTGCACCGTAAAGGCGATATATCCCCTCTCCGGAGGAAAGCACACCAAGCTGGACATTACCTGTGACGGCACGGGGCTCCAGGCGCTGATATTCTCCAGAGCGCCGGAAAGTATGTTTTTCTCGGTGGGCGACAAAATAGACATCGCGGCGGTGCCGTCGGTCAACAGCTTCAACGGCAGAGAAACGGTGAACGTGAGAGTGGTGGATATGAAGCCCGCGGGAATGGACACCGACAGATACTTTGCCGCCCGGGACAGCTATGAAAAGCTGCGCCATGGCGCGGAGCTGCCTCAGGCGTATCTCCGTAAAATGACGCCCTCCCGGCAGGAGCTGGTCTATATCTACAAGCTGATAGCACAGCTTCACGAGACAGCGCTTGACGAACTGTTCATGAGGCTAAACAGCAGAGCGTTCAACTACTGCAAGCTGAGGCTTATGGCAGATATATTCTGCGAAGCGGGGCTGATGTCATTCAAGGCTTCGGAGCAGAAGGTGACTGTGCTCCCGCCTAAAGGCAAGGCAGACCTTATGTCAACGCCTACCATGAGAATGCTCACGGAGGCATTGGAAAGTAAATAAATTTGTTGGAAAGAGCCGGTGGACGGCTTTATTGATAGGATAGCAGTAAGAAAAGTAAAATGACTTGGCAGAAAGGAGAGTCTATCACTATGCAGGAAGTAACGAACAATAATAACAATACGGCGATCCCGGAAAAGAAGCTGCCGGACAGACCCGAGAGGTCGTCAAGGAACAACGACTACCTGTTGGAGCCGGAAGAACTGGTGACGATAGACGCTCTGATCCAGAAGATACTGGACAGCGAGAAGCAGTACGATCTTGACAAGATCATCGCGGCTTACGAGCTTGCCAACAGCTATCACCATGACCAGAAGCGCGAGTCGGGGGAGCCATACATCACCCACCCGCTTGCAGTAGCGTATATACTGCTGGAGCTTGGCATGGACACCGACACCATATGCGCGGCGCTGCTGCATGACGTGGTGGAGGACACCGACTGCACCTTAGACGAGCTGAACAAGAAGTTCGGCAGCGACGTTGCCATGCTGGTAAACGGCGTCACAAAGCTGGGCAAGGTGGAGATATTCACAAAGGAAGAACAGAAGGCGGAGAACATCCGCAAGATACTCATATCCATGAGCGAGGACATCAGAGTAATAATCATCAAGCTGTCTGACCGTCTGCACAACATGAGGACGCTCAAATACTGCCGTCCCGAGAAGCGGCGGACTATCGCTCACGAGACTATGAACATATACGCTCCCATAGCACACAGGCTGGGGATAAGCTCCATAAAGGACGAGATCGAGGATCTGGCGTTCTACTACCTCGATCCCTACGCCTACATGGAGATAGAGGAGCAGATGAAGCTCAGGCGCAATGACCGCGAGGAGCTGGTGGAGAAGATAAAGAGCCGCATCACCGAGCGTCTTAACAAGGAAGGCTTCAACCCGCCGCCCCACATCGACGGGCGTGTGAAATCCAACTACGGAATTTACAAGAAGGTGTTCCGGGACGGCAAGGACATAGACCAGATCTATGACCGCTACGCAGTCCGGATAATCGTCAACACCATACCCGAGTGCTACAACGTGCTGGGTATCATACACGATATGTTCCGTCCGATACCCAACCGGTTCAAGGACTACATCTCAACGCCAAAGCCGAATATGTACCAGTCGCTGCACACCACTGTCATCGGGCGCGAGGCTATACCCTTTGAGGTGCAGATACGCACCTGGGAGATGCACCGCATGGCAGAGTACGGCATAGCGGCGCACTGGAAGTACAAGGAAGGCATCGTGGGCAACTCCAAGTCTGACAACCGCATCGCGTGGGTAAGGCAGATAATCGAGTCCCAGCAGGAGTCCAACGACGTTGAGGAGATCGTCCGTGCAATAAAGAACGATCTCGCTCCCGAGGACGTATTCGCATTCACCCCCAAGGGCGACATGATAACGCTGCCCAAGGGCGCTACGGTAATAGACTTCGCATACGCGATACACACGGAAGTCGGTCACAAGATGTGCGGCGCCAAAGCCGACAAGAAAATGGTATCCTACGACTACCAGATAAAGACCGGCGAGATAATCGAGATACTCACCACAAACGTTGAGGGTCACGGCCCCAGCAGGTCATGGCTCAACATAGTACGCACCAATGACGCCAAGGCTAAGATACGCGCCTGGTTCAAGAAGGAGCGCCGTGAGGAGAACATCTATGAGGGCAGGACGGCTCTCGAGCGTGAGTTCAGGCGCAACAACCTGCGCGTCCCCGAGGACGAGCTTGAGGACTTCCTGAAGACCGACATGAGCAAGCACAACTGCGAGACGCTGGACGACTTCTTCGCGGCGATAGGCTACGGCGGCGTACAGCTCTCAAAGGTCATGCAGCGGCTCAAGGTGGAGTACCAGAAGCGCTACGGCGACACCGCAAGGCAGCTTACCCAGGAGGACATCAAGCCCCACACTGTCAAGAGCAAGTCGGGAGTCATCGTTGACGGCATCGAGGACTGCGTCATCAAGTTCGCACAGTGCTGCAATCCCCTGCCGGGGGACGAGATAGTGGGCTTCATCACCCGCGGACACGGCGTGTCGATACACAAGGCAGACTGTCTCAACTACACCGCACACAAGGACGATCCGGAAAGCTCCGAGCGCTGGGTGCCGGTGCGCTGGCAGAAGACCGCAAGCAGCTCCACCTACTTCAAGACCACCCTCGACATCATCGCCGTAGACCGCATAGGACTGCTTGCAGACGTGTCCTCGGCGCTTGCGATGATAAACATTTACATCTACGAGTCGGCGTCCAGAGAGCTTAAAAACGGCAACGCCATACTTTCTATCACCATAAGCGTAGCCGGCATGGAGCAGCTGAACACCGTCATCACCAAGCTGAAGAAGATACAGAACGTCATATCGGTAGAGCGCAGCGGAAAGTGATATTTCTTCAAGAGCAATAAAACACGGCACCTCCGGGTGACCCCTCCGCCCTTCGGGCACCTCCCCTTTGAAAAATAAGCGCCACAGGCGCGTTTTCCCGGGGAGAGTGGACGCGGAGCGCTCGGAGGGGTGGCGTAGAGCAGCTATCTGTCCGTAGAATATCAGTATAGCACCATCTACAACCATGGATAGCGACGGCAAAAAGGTACACGCCAGAGGGTGCGAAGCCTGGAAGATCGCGTGCTTCTGCCGCGGCTCAAATCAAGCGAAGATATCACACGAGCGAGGGCTACTGCACGGGAGTTTGCAAAGCAAAATCCTGGGAATACGCAAAGCGTATTCCCAGCGACTGCGCGGACCAGAAAAAAGGAGATAGATTATGGATGTTATCAAACTCAAGCCTTTGGGCATATGCGACACCAACAGCTATATCGTAGCCTCGAATGCCGGGAATGCGGCGCTTGTGGACGCGCCTGCAAACGCGGAGCATATCCTCTCGGAGATAGAGAACCGGGGGCTGACCCTTAAAATGATACTGCTCACCCACGGACACTTTGACCATGTGGGTGCGGTGGCAGACCTTGTTGACAAGACGGGCTGCGAGGTGTATATACACGAGCGTGACCTCACCAAGCTCTCGGATCCTGAGGGGCAGCTCATAGAGTTCTTCCGGGTTAAGGGTTACCGCGCCTTCAGCGGCGCCAAGCCGATCGGCGACGGCGACATCTTAAAGCTGGACGAGATAGAGTTCGACGTTGTGCATACGCCGGGGCACACCTCCGGGTCTGTATGCTTTATCGCGGGTGACGTGATGTTCAGCGGTGACACGCTGTTCAAGCGCTCCGTGGGAAGGACTGATATGCCCGACGGCAACTACAGGGAGCTTATGAAGTCCATGGAGATAATCAAGGACTTAGGCGGCGATCTGCGTATACTCCCCGGTCACATGGGCGAGACTACGCTGGAAAACGAGAGGATATACAACTCCTATCTGAGATAAGACTACCGGGCGCACCTTTGCCGTGCGCCCTTGTACGTAAAAGAGGTAAAACATGAAGCTGATATATTTCGGCAACGAATTCAAGTACGACACCGAAGCGGTGATGAAACTGTTCCTGCCCGCCGAGAGGTTCGAGTTCTGCTACTGCGAGGACGAAACGGAAGCCCGCAAGCACTGCACCGGCGACTACGCCCTGATAGGCAGGCAGTCGGCGGACAACGGCACACGGCTCACCGTTACGGCAAGCATAGGCGGCAGAACTGAGAGCGAATATCAGGACTTTCCCGCCCCGGTATCAGACGACGAGTGCAAGATACAGCTGTCCAAAGAACTGTACTTATGTATGAACAGACTTACCGGGATAAGTTCTAAGTGGGGCGTGCTCACCGGAGTAAGACCGGTAAAGCAGGTACACCGGCTCACCGACAGGGGACTTGACAGAGAACAGGTCTTTTCGGAGCTGAGCGATACATTTTTAGTGAGCGGCGAAAAATGCCGGATAGCCTGGGACACGGCGGTGACACAGCGTCCGCTGCTGGAGGAAACGGCGCGGCGCGGTGCTAAAAGCTTCGGGCTGTATGTGTCGATACCCTTCTGCCCTACCCGCTGCTCCTACTGCTCCTTCATCTCAATGTCGGCGCAGGGCGGGGCTATCAAGAAGCTGATACCGCCATACATAGAGAATCTCTGCGACGAGATACGCCACACCGGGAAGATCGCGGCGGAGCTGGGGCTCAAAGCCGACAGCGTATACTTCGGCGGCGGCACTCCCACCACCCTCTCGGCGGCGCAGCTTACCCGGATAATGGATACCTTAGCGGAGAGCTTTGACCTGTCGGACATCAGGGAGTACACCATAGAGGCGGGACGTCCCGACACGGTGACTGCCGAAAAGCTGGAAGCTATCCGCAAGAAAGGCTGCACCAGAGTGTCGATAAACCCCCAGACCCTCAATGACCGGGTGCTGGAAAACATCGGGCGAAGCCACACCACCGGGCAGTTTTATGAAGCCTTCCGCACCGCCCGAGCGGCAGGATTCGATACGATAAACACCGACGTCATCGCCGGGCTGCCGGGGGACACGGCTGACAGCTTCAGAGCCACCATAGACGGGCTTATCGCCCTCGCGCCTGAGAACATCACGGTACACACGCTGTCGGTAAAACGCTCCTCGAACCTCAACATGGATGACGGCAAGGGCGGGGTGTTTTCCAATCCCGCGTCGGAAATGGTGGAGTACGCAAACGAGAAGCTTTCGGCGGCAGGCTACCGTCCCTACTACCTCTACCGGCAGAAGAACATGGTGGACAACTTAGAGAACATCGGCTGGGCAAAGCCGGGGCACGAAAGCATATACAACATCTGCATAATGGAGGAAGTCCAGACGATACTCGCCATGGGCGCTGTAGGCTCCACAAAGCTCATGGACTTAGAGAACGGACGGCTGGAGCGTATCTTCAACTACAAGTACCCCCAGGACTACAACAACAATTTCGGGCTTATGCTAAAGCGCAAGGACAGGATAAGGGAGTTCTATGCTGAAAAAGAATGACATAATAAAGCTTGACATCACCGGGCTGACAAACGAAGGCAGCGGCGTGGGACGTCACGAGGGCATGGCGGTCTTTGTGCCCTTTACCGCCGTGGGAGACGTGATCTCCTGCCGGATAGTCAAGGTGAAAAAGACCTACTGCTACGGCATTACAGAGGAGCTGCTGACACCCTCGCCTGACCGCAGCGAGAGCGGCTGCGGGATATACGGCAGGTGCGGCGGGTGCTGTTTCCGGCACCTCGACTACGCCGCGGAGCTTGCCGCAAAGCAGCAGATAGTCCGCGACGCCTTTGAGCGCATAGGCGGGCTGGAGCCGGAATTTTGCGGGATACTCGGTGCGGAGCAGAAAGACCGCTACCGCAACAAGGCGCAGTTCCCGGTCTCGGCGGACGAGGACGGGCGGCTGTACACCGGCTTCTACGCCCGGCGGTCACACCGTGCAATAGAGACCGACGACTGTCCGCTGCTGCCGGAGGTCTTCGGAGAGATATGCCGGGACATTCTCGAATACGCCAACCGGCGCGGGGTGACTGCCTATGACGAAGTCACCGGCGAGGGTCTGCTGCGGCACATATATCTGAGAAAGGGCGAGCACAGCGGCGAGATAATGGCGGCGCTGATCGTCACCTCACCCGAATGCGCGGAGCTGTTCAGACCGCTGGCAGAGAGTCTGGCGGGCAGGTATCCAGGCATACGCTCGGTGCTGCTGAACGTCAACAGCCGCCGCACCAACGCCATTCTGGGCGACAGAGTCATACCGCTTTTCGGCGCCGACAGGATATACGACACCATGTGCGGGCGGCGGGTGGCGATATCGCTGCACTCCTTCTACCAGATCAACACGGTGCAGGCGGAGCGGGTCTACCGGCTGGCGGCGGAGCTGGCTTCGCTCACCGGCAGCGAGACGCTCCTTGACCTCTACTGCGGGGCTGGGACGATCGGGCTTTCAATGGCAGACAGAGTGTCCAAGCTGATCGGTGTTGAGATAGTGCCTCAGGCGATAGAAAACGCCAAAGAGAACGCTGCTGCCAACGGCATTGAGAACGCCGAGTTCATCTGCGGCGACGCAGGCAAGGCGGCGGAGCTGCTCTACAAGCGGGGTGAGCTGCCGGACGTCATCATCGCTGATCCGGCGAGAAAGGGCTGCACCCCCGACACGCTTGCATACATGGCGAAGATGCAGCCCAGGCGGATAGTGATGATATCCTGCAATCCTGCCACAGCTGCCCGCGACTGCGCGGAGCTTGAAAAGCTGGGCTACCGCACGGTAAGCGTCACGCCGGCGGATCTGTTTCCGCGGACGGAGCATGTGGAGTGCATCATTCAGCTGGACAAAGCATGACCGATAAAGAAAACGGCAAAGCCAACACAAAAGGCTTTGCCGTTGTTTTTTACTAACCTTTTAGGGATTAGTATTATTCTATAGTCCCGCCGCCAACGACTACGTCGCCGCTGTAGAACACCACCGCCTGCCCGGGAGATATGGCGCGGTGTGGGGCGTCGAAGTCTGCGCGCACTCTGCCGCCGTCCAGCGGGGTGAGGGTGCAGGGGACGTCCTTCTGGTGGTAGCGGGTCTGGGCGGTGCAGCGATACTCGCCCTCCAGGCTCTCAAGGGAGATCAGATTGACGTCACGGGCGGTAAGGGAGCTTCGGGCAAGCTCGGGAGCGGTGCCCATTATCAGCGTGTTGCTGGGCATATCCTTGCCGATGACGAACAGCGGCAAGGAGTAGGAGATTCCTATGCCCTTGCGCTGACCCACGGTGTAGTGTATCAGACCCTTGTGCTCGCCCAGCAGCCTGCCGTCGGTCAGGCGGATATCCCCGTGAGGCTGCTCCCCCGCCGTCTCGGTGATGAACCGGGCGTAGTCGCCGTCCGGGATAAAGCAGATGTCCTGACTGTCCGGCTTGGCGGCGTTGACCAGCCCGTTATCCTGGGCTATGCGGCGTATCTCCTCTTTGTTCATACCGCTGAGGGGGAACAGAGTGTGCGCAAGCTGGTGCTGGGTCATGCCGTAGAGCACGTAGCTCTGATCCTTCGCCCTGTCGGCTGAGCGGAGCAGCAGCCAGCGTCCGGTGTTTTCGTCAAACTCCCGGCGGACGTAATGCCCGGTGGCGATATAGTCGTACCCCAGCAGCTGCGCCCTGTCAAGGAAGCTGCCGAACTTTAAATGCTTATTGCACTCGATGCAGGGATTCGGAGTGCCGCCGTGAAGGTAGGTCTCAACGAAATCGTCGATGACGAACCGCTTGAAATCGGCGGACATATTGAACACATGGTGGTCTATCCCCAGCTTCAGCGCCACGTATTTAGCGTCCTCAACATCGCTGAGTGAGCAGCAGGTCTTGCTGCGCTCCACGCCGATATCCTCGTTATTATAAAGGTGCATAGTAGCGCCCGCGGCGTCATAGCCCTGCTCCAGCAGCAGCTTCACCGCCACCGAACTATCCACCCCGCCGCTCATAGCAACTAAAACTTTTTTCTTGTCCATATACACTCCTATCACAGGAACAGCTCCGCCCTGTAGCCGGTCTCGGTGTGGTACAGCCTTGCCGTCACACGGGTCACGGAGTAGTTTGTCTTGTTCACATAGCAGAATGTCTCGTCATACATATGTATCGTGTTGTCCGGCTTCACGCTGCCGTCCTGATAGTGGATACTGCCGTCCTTGGTGTAGTATTCAAACTCACCGCTGCACTGCTTCATGAAATCCTCGTAGCTGCCGGTGTAGTCTATGGTGAGGGTGTAGCGGGTCTCCTCCCAGAAGCCGGATATCTCGCTGTCGAAATCCTCTATCGTCATCTGATCGTTAACGTCGATACAGAAAAGATCCTCTATCTGAGTCTCGGAGACGCCGAACATATCCTTTATGTCCTGCACCGGAAAGCCCATTATGACCTCGGGGGAAGCCGCCGCCTCTGCCGCCTGCTGCTTTTCTTCCGAAAAAAGGTAGCGGTCTGTGGCTATGCACAGCAGCACCAGTCCCGAGCAGAAGAACACGCACATCAGCAGCATTATCTGGTTGCGGACGCTGCCGAGAAATTCCTTACTTCTTTTCATATGCCAAGCCTCTTTGCAGCCTCCTGCCATACATCTTCATCGTCAAATTCCTTATCCTGTTCGGCGCAGAGCTTTTTGACCAGCTTCACGCACTCGTAGTTATAATTGAAGCCGCCCTCGTCTTTAAGGCAGGCGATATTCGCCCGTGACCAGACGTCGGCGATATACAGCAGACCGCTCTGCTGAAATTCATCTATCACAGCCTGCCTGTCGTAGGGTACGGAGATATGCTCTGCCGTCCACTCGCCGCCGTCAGACTCTATCAGCACCACCGTCGCGCCCTGCTGACCGTATACCGGATTTCCCACCGTGCCCGCATTGACGATCGTTTTGCTGCCCCGGGTCTTTATATACGGCTCGTGACAATGACCGCATACCAGCAGCCCGGTCATGAACTCATCGAACAGCTCGTCTATGTCGGGAGAGTCACTGTATATCAGACGCTTGTTGCTCTGCATAGAGCCGTGGCAGATAGAAAAGGGCGGGTAGCCGTCTATCTTGACATCCATGCCTATGGGCATACTCTCAAGGAAGCGCATATCGCCGCCCGACAGGGCATTGTATGTATACCACAGTGACCCGGAGCGCGAGGAACCCTTGCGCCACTCCTCGGTGAGATTATAGCGGTGATCCAGCATATAGTCCTCACGGTTGCCGCGGACGAACCAGGTCATGAATGCGTCGGGGATATTCCTTATGATACGCATAGTCTTTTCGGGGTAGGGGCAGTCGGAGATATAGTCACCGAGGAATGCTATCCCGTCGATATTATTCATGTAGACCCACTGCATACAGGCTTCGAGCGCTATATGATTGCTGTGGATATCGCCCATGCAGGCTATACGCATAATGTCACTCCCTTTTTCATACGATACTATAATTATACTTTATCACAGAGATTTTGTCAACCGTTCTGCACATATTCTCCCCACGGTGAATAGAATGTACTAATGACGCTTACATAAGGTCATAATCCAACATACAAGGAGGAGCTTTTTATGAATGACAACTTATCAGGCAGACAGTTCAAGGAAGCCTGCTGTGTCGATGTCATGCGGATATTCGACTCATGCAGCTCTCAGGACTGCCTTGAGGATCTGCTCTTTACCGTGGACGCCGAGGACGAAGCGGCTGTCAACGCCGCGTCTTACATCAAGGTAAAGGGCATAAGCGTTTCGGACGTGAACTTCGTTATTGACCCGGTGCCCTTCAACAGAGGCTTCTACACGGTAGACATCACCTACAACTTTAATGCCGAGATAGAAGCGCACGAGACCGGTGTCACTCCGCCCACGATCGTTTACGGAACATCAGCGTTCTCCAAGCGGGTGATACTCTACGGCAGCGACGGCAGCAGCATACGCTTCAGCTCGGACGAAGCTGCGCCTGCGGTGCAGGAGACTGCCACCAGCGGCTGTGCCTGCTGTTCCTGCGATCTCTGCACGCTGCCTGTGGCTTCGGTCAATCTGGCGCCGCCTGTCTGCTTAGCCGCAAGTCTGGGCGAAGTCCCCGCTGGCGGCGGAGCGCGTCCGATAAACATTACCATAGGTCTGTTCGCCATTATCCAGCTGGCGCGTCCCGTGCCGCTGATGATACCCAGCTACGAGTACTGTATGCCCGCCAAGGAATGCTCCACCAACACCGACAGCCCCTGCGAACTGTTCGACAAGATGAGCTTCCCCGCAAGCGAGTTCTTCCCTCAGGCGCTCGATCCCTGCGCTATCAGCTGCAAGGAGCAGCAGGTGACTGAACCGGAGCCTGCGCCTGCGCCGACAAACGGCTCAAGACCCTCCGGGACCCCCAGGGGCTGACGCCGCATAAAACATCAGACCGCCCGGTAAACGGACGGTCTGTTTTGTGTGTCAAAGGGTGATCTCCTTGCCCTGAGCAAGCTTGAAGGAGTAGATATAGCAAGCCTTGACTGGCATGGGCAGGATAATATCCAGCGCCGACTTGTACAGCTCCAGCTGGACGTGGTAGCTGTCAAGCTGGGATATGTCAGTAAAGCCGTCGGTCTTGTAGTCCACCAGCACGTAGCCGTCCGGCTCGCGGAAAATGCAGTCGCAGACGCCCTGCAGCATACCGCCGGGAGCAAGATACTGCTCAAACCTTTTGTCCAGCCCCGCGTCGCCTGCCGAGACCATGAACTTCATCTCCCGGCGTATCTCATCGGAAGCTTTCAGGCGGCGGTAGAAGCTGCCCGCAAAGAACCGCTCCAGCGCGTTTATATATACGCCGTCCGCCTCCAGCCGGGACATCCTGCCGGAAGTCACCAGGCGTTCAAGCTCTGCTTTGACGTCCTTTTCCGCTCTCGTGTAATCCGCAAGCTCCATGAACAGGTGAGTGAAAGTGCCCCGCTGGGCTGCTGACAGCCTGCCGGCTTCTTCCTTGAGGCTGCCCAGCTGCGGGAAGAATGAGAAGTCGGTCTCTTCGTCGGAGCTTTCCTCACGGCGCATTTCGGCGACTATCTCGGTAACGGTGCGCTTTGAAGCAGCAGCCTTACCGCTGCCCTCGTATTCCAGAGAATACTTCTTTACAAGGCGCTCCACCTCTGCGGGGTCAGGCTTGGCTCTTACGAACTGCTTGACGGAGCTGCCCTTCAAGGTAAGATCCGGCTCTGTCCAGATGACGTCCGGGCGTTCATCGCGGGGGTATTTAGCCTTTGCGGCAAGCTCCGGCGCGATATCCTCTCTGCCCAGCGCTTTGAGCAGCGGCAGGTTATACTCCGACTGCATTATGAAGGCAGCTATCCATTCGGAGGGGGTGATGCAATCGGTGAGTATGCGGCTGTTGACCCCGCCGGCTGACCATATCTTATCAGCAAGCCTTGCGAAATTATTTCCGATATTTCCCGCCTTGCCGGCGTTTTCCGCAAGGTACAGCGGTATGATGAGCTTCTCCTTCGCTCTGGTCATAGCCACATAGAGAAGTCTCAGCTCCTCGCTGAGATGTTCGGAGACTGTGATCCTTTTCAGCAGCATACGTCCGACAGTATCCACCGTCATAAGCTTGTCGTGCCGCATATACTTTATCCCGGCTCCGTGGTATTCGTTCAGCAGGACTTTCTTGGAAGTATCCTTATTGCTGAACCTGGTATTCATCTTAGCGAGGAACACAAAGGGGAACTCCAGACCCTTTGACTTATGCTGGGTCATGACGTTTACCGAATCCTCTCCGCCGGAGGTGGTGACAGCCTGCTTGAAATCACACTCGGCGGCAGATATCCTGTCCAGATAGCTTAAAAATCCCGCGATACCGCCGGAGTAGTTTTTCTCGTAATTTGCGGCGTACTGGGTAAGCAGGCGAAGATTTGCGCGGCGCTGCCTGGGATCCTCAAAGGCGCTTGCGGACGCGAGGAAACCCGTCTCGTCATAAATGCGGGTTATGAGCGTATCCAGCGGCAGGCTTACGGAGTAGAACTCCAGCTGTCTCAGCAGCTCGTCGGCTTTTCTGCATTTTTCCTGGAGCGGCTGGTCATCAAGCTCTATGTATTTGCTTTCCTTCTTATCCGTCTTTTTATCCTTATCCTTAGCCGCGCGGTTGAGGATAAGGCGAAGCGGCATATTTTTGCGGCGGGACTTTTTGCTCTCGTCATCGGTCTCTGACTCGGCGGCGAGCACTTCCCTGCCGCGGATACGCAGCCTTGCAAGCTCGTCTGCCGTAAAGCCCATTATCGGCGAGAGCATGACCGCTGCCATATCGGTATCCTTTAGGGGATCATCTATCACCCTCAGCAGGCTCACCATTATGATTATCTCGCGAGAGCCCATATAGCCCTTGCTCTGCTCGTTCTTTGCCTTCAGCCCCACATATTTCAGCGCCTCGGCTATCATGCCGCAGCTGTCATTGGAGCGGGTCAGCACGCAGAAATCCGAGGGTCTTGCCGGTCTCAGGGCGCTGTCATCATCATCATCATAGACCAGCGTCCCGGAATCTATCATGCTTTTTATCTTGTTTGCCACCGCAAGCTCCTCGATACCGAAGCCCAAATACTTGAGCTGCTCCGGCTCGCCCTCTTCCGGCTCCTCGATGAGCATAAGCTCGCAGGGGGTGTCGGCGCCCTCGAATGTCGCACCGAAGCGAAGAAGTTCCTCCGAATCGTATTCTATCTCACCCAGTTCCTCGCTCATGAGCGTGCGGAAAACGGCATTGACAAGGTTTATGATAACAGCGCGGCTGCGGAAATTCTTAGTAAGGCTGATCTTCTCCAGCCACGTAACATCAGGCTTTCCGGCGTCCTCTACTGCGTTTTTGAACAGCTTCGGATTTGACTGCCGGAAGCGGTATATCGACTGTTTTCTGTCGCCCACGACAAAAACGTTTGAACCCAGCACATTAATATCGGGGGTGTCCGAGATAGCGCGGAAGATAGTCTCCTGAAGATCATTGACGTCCTGGAACTCGTCTATCATCATCACCCGGTAGGTGTCCTCGGAGACTATGCGCTCCGCAAGGGGGGTGCGTCTTACCTCGCCGTCCTCGTAAACCACCAGCAGGTCAAGTGCCATGTGCGCTATATCCTCAAAATCGGCGATACCGCGCTCGGTCTTTATCTCCGCAGCATTTTTTTCAAGAAGCTCTGTCGCCTCGACAAGCGCCGAGAAGATATAAGCCGCCGTCTGCATAGGCTCATAGATATCTCTGCCGATCTCATTGACATCGCTGACGATCCCGTCAACGGCAGACTTCATGCTGTCATACAGCGATTTCAGCTGTTCATAAAGCATAGCTTCATTTGCAGCCTCCTCGGCGTCCATGCCCTTGACCGACGGCTTGGATATCCTTGTGGAAACTAAAGAGTACACAGCGTCAAAAAGCTGCTCCCAGCTGCCGTTATCAAGAGCCTTTATGATACTCTGGATATTGTCGCGGTATGTGAGGACAAGATCAATATATTTTTCGCCTGCCATATCGCCGGCGATGAGCTCCGCTTTTTCCTCAAGCTTCAAAGCCTTGTCCATTTGCAGGCGCATGGACTCCATAAGCTCGGCGGCGCATTTGTCTGCGTGAGCCTTGCTTGAAAGCTTACTCCGGGTCTCATCTATCCATTTTTTCGGGAAAGCCAATGAACGGATAAATCTCCGGAACTCGCAGATCTGCTTTCTAAGGGCAGAGTCGTCCTTGTTGGTGAAGGCGTCTGTAAGAAGCTCTGCCTTTTCCGGCGAATCGGCACGCAGCTGTTCCAGCGCAAGTCTTGCGGATTCGTCGATTATCGCCTCCGCTTCGGTCTCATCGGCGATCTTCAGTCCGCTGCGGTAGTCAAATTCGTCCAGATTGTTTTTTACGATATCATAGCAGAAGGAGTCTATCGTGCTGATATTTGCAAGCTCCAGCATTTCCTGCTGGGTCTCCAGCCACTTTCTCTGCTTTATATCGCTGTCCCCGATACTGATGATACGGTCAAGCAGCGCCTGACGGAGCTTTCGCTTCATCTGTGCCGCCGCCTGCTTTGTGAATGTTACCGCAAGCAGCTTTTCGGCGGGGCAGCCCTTTTCGGGATCCTCAAGCAGACGGACGGTGCGCTCTATAAGCACCGCTGTTTTTCCGCTGCCTGCCGCCGCGGGCACTACCACGCCCTTATCGACGGTAGTTATCGCCCTGATCTGTTCATCTGTCCATGAAACCGCCATAGTCTTAATCTCCGTATATATTTTTGCGCATATTGTTGTTCAGCTCGGTACAGTCATTGATAAACAGGCGTGAGTAGTACGCGCAGACCCCGCCCCAGTCCTCCTTGTTCTCCAGACCGCTGTAGATAAGCGGAGAGACCGCGAGGGACATATCCTCATTCTTGTGTGCGGGGCTGTAGGAAACTCCCAGCGAGATACCCTTGTCATAGGGATATACCGTTTTATCAAGGCTTTGCAGACGATAGTCCGCGGAAACTGTTTCCTCCGGATAGCTTGCCTCCGCATATTCCGCCGCGCATTTGAAATAGCACTCGGCGGCGCCCTTATGCTCAGACTTCTCCATGAGCGTGAGCCCGTAGACCTTTAGCTCGTAATGCCTGTCAAGACCTTTAAGCGTAGGTACAGCCACGGACTTTACCGTATCCGGCAGCTCTTCCTTCTGTGCCTCAAAAAGCGTTGCCGCGTAAAACAGCGTCCCCTCTTCGAGAGCTTTTTTGGGCGACTCGAAGGTCTTGTCCATAGTTATCTCTTTTTCCTTTAGCTGGAACAGCTGATCGGTGGTCTCTGCAAGATCGGGGTCAAAGAGATTGTTATACAGACCCGCCGGATCGCGTTCAAATACCGCGAGAGCCTTTCCTGTAGCGATATGTACAGGCTCGCCGTAGTTACCCGACAGCGGGAACTCGCCGCCTTGCTCGTGGTAATTCTCAGCCATTTTACAGAGCTTTTCCAGCGTCCAGTCCTTTTCCGGGATAAACCCGGGATCGTCAAGCTTGTATTTCTCTATCGTCTTTGTATCGTAAAGCAGACGGTAAGCCTGCTCGTAACCCAGGGGCAGGACATAGTGCCAGTTATTCACCGAAAAGAGATCGGCGGCTTTTTTCAGCTCGCCGGAAAGCTTCGGCATTTCTATCTCGTGATCTATCGGTGCCGCGACGCCGTTGACCGCAAGATAAGGGAAAAGCATACCGTTATCGAATGTCGCCACGTCTATCGGCTTATCGGAGATCTTTCCCTTGGCGATAGAGTCATAAAGCAGATCGCTGTCCGCCACCTCCACTGTAAGCTCGCCGCCGAGGCTCTCAAAGCAGTTATTGCAGGCTTCAAGAAGCTTTTCATGATCGTCGCCTATCAGAACGGTAAGCGTATTGTCCTCGGGCATTATTATCCCCGACTCTGCCGCCGTCTCCTCATCGAACTCCGCGGGCGGTTCGCCAACTATCTGCTCGTGAGTCTCAGCCGGCTTGCTGCTGTCATCCGGTCTTGAGGAACGGTACAGAAGCTCGCCGTCGCTGTTATGATTATCTATCTCCACGGTACAGCCGCCCAGCAAAAGCGCCGCTGTCATCATCACCGCCGCCGGTATCCGTCTTTTCATCCTATCTTCTCCGTCAACAAAATACGCAGTTTTTTAAGGCAATACCGCACAAAGATTGTGGTACAGATGCGCCGTCAGTTTTTTCGTCAGATTGCCTAAATGAGGCGCAGGCTTGGGTACAAG
>CACXDI010000178.1 GCA_902766335.1 uncultured Ruminococcus sp.
CTAAAGAAATGAACGAACTTTTTGATACCCTATTTTTCGGAGCCTACTTAAGCAAGTATAGAAGATGCCGTATACCGAGGTCACGGCTCTTTCCCAAATCGCAGTAACCCTGCGATTTGGCTGTTAAGGGAACCCGGAGCCCTTAACGATAGACCTCGATCGAGGAGTGACAGAATAACAGTTATGAAAATGAAGGGAGAACGAAATAATTTAGCCGATACGAATGTGAAATTTTTAAGATGGCTTGATTATCCGACCTAAATGTGATATAATAATATTGAAAGAAAAATAACCTCGACCAAATGTAAGGAGATGATTTTCATGGGAGCATACTCAATGCCTGGCGATAAGCCTTTTAGAACAGGTGGCAAGGTCAAAAGAACTCGCAGCAAGTCAAGGCTTGACAGAAATGCTGCCATGCTGCGCGGATCAAAAATGATCCTTGACAAGAAGAACAACAAGATCACTTTGGTAAAAACTAATCCCCATGTATCTGCCACTTGATCTGGAAGAGTAAATAAAACAATATGAAAACTGGGCGGCTCCGTGTTTAGCGGAACCGCCCCTTGCTGTCATCACTTGAATAATTTACTCTCTGCTACCATACACCTGCCACATAGTATGCTCCAATTCTTCGCTGCAAAGTCCAGCACTTTTCAGAAGTCTCACCAGAACCATAAACGCCGCTTTCTTCTTAGCCTTAGTTTTACTTGAGGCTTTACCATAACCAACTACACCGCCGCAAGTACAGCTACACTTCCAGCCGCCGTCCCATTCTTCAAAGGTGTACTCGGGCTCATCGATGTACTTTTTCTGCTTGAGCTCTTGCAGCTGATTGATAGCGTCCTCAAATCTCGGTTCCAGGTTCGCATTTTTCAGATCGACCCACAGACCATTTTGCTGAATGAAACCAACAGCCATCATAGCCGCACGTTCTCTTGCGGCAGTGCGGTTTGGAAAGTCGAGAGCCTCTATCCGCCGGTCGGTGTTGATACCATTATTATTTTCAGGAACAAAATAGCGAACGGAGCAGATGAAGCTTTCCTCACCGTTCGGCAGCCTGCGCCTAAATATCTCATACTCGGGCATCGTGTGAAAATGCCGCTGATGCCATGAATTGAATTGCTCATAGTAAGAGGTTTTCAGCAGACTGTCGGGGCTGTTCAGCTGAATGTTTACAAGCCTGTCCACCACATCTTCGAGCACCCGCCAGTTCCAGTTGGAATCGACCGCCACCGCACCGATGAGTGCTTCCATCATGTCTTCACGGCTGCTGTCGGTTGCATTTTCGTCAGAGCCGTAAAGGATAAAGCGGTCAAGTTCAAGTTCCTTTGCACGCTCGGAAAGATATTCCTTGCTGACAAAGTGAGTGCGCATTTTCGACAGGTCGCCCTCACTGTACTTTGATTCAAACGGCGCATCGACCGTGCTTGTGGAGATCTCGGTGAAACGCTTGTAAATCTCCCTCGTCACCACCGTATTCAGCACGGTATCCCCAAAGAATTCAAGCTGCTCGCTGCATCCGTCCAGACCATATTCTATCTGAAATGCGCGGCGGGTGAACGCCTGACGGAGAATGTTCTCGTTGATGAAATCGTAGTTGATGATCTTCCTGATACAGCTGACGGGACTATCCGTGTCATACGACGGTATCTTCAGAAGATTGATGCAGGTCGACATATCTTCTTCCCATACTTCAAGCAAGAATTCATCGTCCCAGTAGTCAGCACCATTTTCGGGCTGCCACGATTCATCGTAATCTTCATTCAGCGTGTAATCGGGATTCAATCTGCCAAGTTCCACCTGCTCGTCAAAATACGCTCTGATGTCGAACAGTTCCTTGCCGTCGTCATCAAACTCATCATAATTGAGCAACTCCGGATCGGTATTGGCGTACACACCCTCGCCGTTCCAGACAGGCTCGGGCCATACACATTTTTCGGGCCAGCATTTGTTTTCGGACATAAAAATACCTCCATAATTTTGGCTTGCTACCATAGATTCACGGAGGACATATATCAGTATTTATAAGCATATAACGATAACACACAATATGGCGATCGGATATGATCCCCCTATTGCAGTCATCAGCTTCATTGATCCCATTCAAACATTTTTCCGAATGCCATCTCTCTGCCCGTGAGCCCTTTCAAGCGCACGACCAGGATAATGAACACACAGCCAAATGCTTTATGCCATCCATGTGTATTCATTATATCACATTGCGTTCTGAAAATCAAGAGGGTTCGGAAAAATATTCCTGTTCAAGTTCTTCTATGACGTTATACGGGAACATCTCTCCGTCGCCCTCGTCAATATCTTTTAGTTCTGCAACAAACGCCTTCACAAGCTCCTTTGTCTTATCGCAG
>CACXDI010000179.1 GCA_902766335.1 uncultured Ruminococcus sp.
GCTCACTCAGGGACTCGGCGCACTTGTCTGGACGACTGATGAGTGGCAGGTTGCGAATGAGTGCATCGTTGCCGTTCCGACCTATCCCGAAACTATCCTCGACGACCACGGCAGCTACACTACTACAGAATATGTGGAGCTTACAAAGCGTTTTATCGACTACATGAGCAGCAGCTATGCCGTTGATACAGACCGCATATACGGCACGGGTCAGTCTATGGGCTGCATGACCACGCTGATACTCGCTTCTGAATATCCCGACCTTTACGCCGCCTGTATGTTCGTTGACGGTCAGTGGGACGTGACTACCCTTTCGGGGCTCGAAAACCAGACCTTTGTGTATTTCGCAGCCGAGGACGATGAGAATGCTTTCAACGGCATGAGCGAGGTAATGGCTATGTTTGACAGCGACGGTGAGCAGTACAGCTACAACGAGTGGGACGGCACATGGAGCACCGACGAGCTTTCGTCAGCCGCGAGTGAGATGTTCCCCTCCGACACCACCGCCAATTTCATTTCGTGGACGAGCGGTACCATCGAGCCGAGCGGCATGATGGGCGGTGCCGCCTATCACATGGCTTCGTTTGATTATGCGTATAACTGCGTTGCAGTCATGGAGTGGCTGTTCCAGCAGACGAGATAAACTGATATTTGATTTGAGCATGGGCTGCCTTAGTGCAGCCCTTTTTATTAAGGACACATATTCAGCCCGTTTTCTTCTCACCTTCATCATTCGATTTCAGAGCCTTCCGTGCAATTCGCTCCTTGTAGTTTTCCAGCATGAGCCAAAGCACCTGTTCTTTTATGTCCTCGGCAGTTTCCTTGAAAGTCAGAGTTACCTCGCAGCCGCCGTAATTTCTTACTATCTTCTTTTCCTCGCTCAGACTATCCCCTCCCCTGCTGTGAGCGCTTGCTTCAACGATTTGCTTGCGCAGAGCATGGCGGTCTTGTTGCCCTCCAAATCGGTGACAACAGTAAACTTGCCAAAGCTGCCGATCTTTATTTCTTCACCCTCGGCAAGTACCTGTCGTATAGTATCCATGACCGAATTTACATAACGGTAGGCAGTCATCTCTGAAACGCCCTTGCGCTTTGCGACCTCTCTCATAAATTCTATGGAATCCATTATGTTCTCTCCTTCCCTCTCACGATCTCCGTGACCGCCAGCATGACCTTGTAGTTTTGCATGATGCCGAGTTCGGTGTTCAGCAGCTCGACAGTCTCCTGCTCGGTTTTACCGAGATACTCTGCAAGCTCGTTTATGCTTACGCCGGCGAGTATCATTTCGTTCTTTATTCTCTCATTAGGCATTGATAGTCCCCTTCCGTTCTTTCAGTTCTTTTCTGATGAAGGTGATATATCTGCGGCGAGTTCCGCCGATACGCTTCTCAGGGCGGTATCTCATGTCCTTGCGCATCACCCAGCCGACTTTTATTAAGTTAGCTCTGAACAGCGTGTTAAGAACATTCTGAATATTTATCCGTGGCTTGCCTATCTTGGTCAGATAGTCCTCGCACATTCCGATTATAACGCCCGGTATCAGGTAGATGTATTCATCATCAAAATATCCGAGCAGCGTTTTTGTCGGGTCAGTCTTGTAAAACTCATTTGTCGGCAGAAGATAAGTCTTCTTGTCCGCAACAAAGGTACTGACAAGAAACATGAATACTTTTGTATCTCTGTTTTCAAACTCCATGATCATCACTCTCCTTGTTTACAGCGAGCAGGGCTGCGGTAAAGAATCCAACAGTACCGCCGACTACCATGCCGATCAAAAACTTTATCATTTTATTTTTCCTCCGTTTTTCATATAGCTTTTTTGCAAGCGCTCCGGCTGACAGAATCCAAACTGTCCAGCCGCTTTTTTATTTTATCAGGATAGCTTTTATCCATTTCATAGAGCTCACGCTGTTCCTGCTTGGAACCGATCAAAAGTGTTTCGAGGTAATATTCTGCATACCCTCGATTGTGGACGCTTTCCAGAAAGCGGTCATCTATCTTGTCTATCGGGCTTCGTGGATCGTATATTCTCTCCCAATACGCTAACAGCTTTTTATACTCTATCAGCGTATGCACCGATTCACCCAGCCACAGCTTGAACTCATCATTCTTTCTTGGTCTTGGTTTAATGAGTTTGGCGATCTCCCCTGTTTCAAGTCCAAGTCCGAAATCCTTGTTTATCTGTTTGGCGGCTTCAATGTTTGACAGCCCGTACAATTTCTGCACGAAGTCAACGTGATCTCCGTGCTCACCACAGCCGAAGCAGTGGTAATGATCTTCATAGACTTTAAAAGAGCGGCGAAATGATAGGCTGTGACAACAAAACTGTACAAGTGGAATCTGTCGAGTGCTGTATAAGATATGTACTGCAAAATATCCAA
>CACXDI010000180.1 GCA_902766335.1 uncultured Ruminococcus sp.
ACAAAAATAGGAAAACTATTATCGACAATTTTTAGGACATTCACTTTAATATCAGCCATACTATTTTCACCTCTAAATTCCGATTTATGTTAGTAACAATTATATCACGACATTGCCGCACTGTCAATAGAAACGCCATAGTACTTCTGACCTGACATCAGAAATACTATGGCGAAAAACTTCTATATCAGCATTACATCTAATGGCGGTACTCTTACAGTTACTTTATATGTATTTATCGGGGAAAACCTTTCTGAGGAAAGGTTCTTCCTCAATAATAGGTGCAATACTTCTTTATTGGTACCGCCCTTATGATCGGAAGTGTTTTTTTACAGAGCGTCAAAGCTGAACAGCGCCCGGTTTATGGTGAGTATGTCGCAGCAGTCGTTTTCAAAGAGATACCGCAGGATAACATCGGCTCTGTCTGACATGGAGAAGGGCGGAAGACCCGCCAGCTGCAGCAGCTGCCCGGCGCCTTCGCAGTCGAGATCGAAGGCAGACGCCAGACCTATGACCTCTGATCTTGTCAGCCGGAAGCGTCCGTCGCTGCGTATTTTCCCCAGAAGGCTGCCGCTGATGTTAGCGCGGCGGCAGAGCTCTTTATCATCAAGCTCCAGCTCGGAGGTGAGCCTTGTCACCGCCTGCACCAAAGTCTCTCCGCCCCGGGGCGGCGGTGGTGCGGCTTGCTCCTGCCCGGCGGGGGCGTCATCTGCCGCGTGCCTTCTGCGGCGAGTCGCGAACTGCCCCACCAGATTCTCAGAGATGTACTGCTTTATGCTTTCAAATTCGGTATCGTTCACGGCGACTATCCTGCCGCCGAACATCATAAGAGTCACCTGCATCTCGCTGTCGCCCAGGTATTCGTTTATGGCGCTCAGCGCGACTTCGATAGCCTGCTGTATAGGATAGCCGTAAACTCCCGCCGAGATAAGCGGGAAGGCTACAGACCTGCACCCCAGCTGCTCGGCGAGCTCCAGAGAGTTCTTGTAGCAGGAGCGCAATATCTGCTCCTCGCCGAAGCCGCCGCCGTTCCAGATAGGGCCTACCGTGTGTATGATGTATTTACAGGACAGGTCATAGCCCTTTGTGACCTTAGCCTGACCCATTTTGCAGCCGCCCAGAGTCATACACTCCTTCAGCAGCTCCGGTCCCGCGGCGCGGTGGATAGCTCCGTCAACACCGCCGCCGCCAAGAAGTGTGGTATTAGCGGCGTTTACTATGGCGTCGGTGTTCATTTTCGTTATATCGCCCCGGACTATATTGAATGGCATGGATATCACTCCTTTGAGTCTGTAAAATAATGTCTGTAGCTTTATTTTATCACAACGGCGGAACAATGTCAAATAAAAAAGCTAAATATCGAAAAAATGTCTACATTCTGCTATATTTCTCATATTTTGCAAGGGTACAGGTGTGGTTGATTGACTTGGAGTCTGTGATGTTTGAATAAGAAAAAGCGTGAGGACTCAAAGTTCTCACGCTTTTATTGTAATGTCACACCTTGTTGAACCTCTGCATGATAAGCGTCAGTATCAGGAAGGCGAGCTCGTAGAGTATCGTAACGGTGGGGGTTATCTGCCTGAAGGCGCCGCCCAGCATCATGACAACGCTTATCAGTACGCCCAGTATCAGCGCACCGTACTGGATAGCCACGCCCATATTGGCGGCTGCCTTGACCCGCTTGGCGGCGGAGAGCAGCATCGCAAGGGTAGGCAGATGTCCGCTGCACAGCATCGACGAGGATATCTCGCTTTCGTGGGCGGTGAGCCGCTCAAAGTCCGGGCTAAGTTCAGAGGCTAGTATGTTCACCGAAGCCGGGTCTATGTCATAAACTGAGGCTATCAGTCTGCGGTCTATAAAGCCGTCGGCTGAGCGTATGAACATGGATATGTTATCGTCCTCGAGCCGCTGTATCCAGCGCTTGGCGCTGCGGTTGGGCTTTATCTTTACGGCAAACATCATCATCGCGTGACCGGATACCGCAAGGTAGAGTATGCGGTTGCCGACGGAGAAGCGATCCTCGGCGCTCTCGGGCGGAAGACCCTCTACGCCGTGCTTTTCCATTTGCCTGCGGGAGCCGAGCATTACGCGCTCGCCGTTTATCCGGCAGATAGTGCCCATTCCGTCCTCTATCTTTACCGCGTCGGCGGGGAGCAGGTGCCCTGTCTCACCGCAGAGCATTTTATAGAACGCGGGCTGAGTTATGCTGCCGCCTGCTTTGGCGACGCTTGCGGCATAGATTATTGCCTTGTCGATCGTGTAGGAGCCCAGCACCTTGAGGTTTGTGAACTCTGTAGTACCTATGGGGAACAGCTCCTCGGCGTCAATCAGCACCGAGTTTACGTCGCCGAATTCCTCTACCGACGAATAGCCCAGTATCACGCCGGAGAATCCCAGCGCTCTCTTGCTAGCCTGCATGAGCGGCAGGTTCGCGATAAGCGCCAGCGCAAATGAAGTGGTAAGGGATATAGTGCCCGACATAGCCGCCAGAAGCACGAATACCTTCTGGGCAGCGTTCTCGGCGTTCTTGTCGAACAGCAGCGAAAGCCCGCCCACCGCCAGGGCTGCCAGCAGCACCAGGGGAGTGGTCTTTTCCGCAAAGAGGTCTGCGATATCAGAAGAATAGCTGTTCTTCATGAAGTCGCGGACGAAATCAGCCTCGCGCATGACCGCCAGCTCGCGGCGTCCGCCTGCCGAGCCGTTGGTGATGTAGGCGACGGTATCGGGATCGTCCACCTGCTCCACCGCCGAGATGTTCTTGTTTTTGCTGACAAACTCAAAGTTGCGCTGGGTGCGGTAGATGACGCTCAGCTTGCCCAGGGTGTTGAAAAGCATACCCATGAGCGCTGCTGCGGTGTAAACGTGGAAATAGCCTGATTTCAGCGGCTCGGGGTCAAACAGCATTACCAGACCGCCTATGACCGCGGTGATGAGCGCAAGCGCTGCCGCCGAGTCGGAGTCGGGGGAGAGCCTGAACAGGTTTTTGAGTCCCAGCGTCACCACCGAGTAGGACATACCTATGGCGGCGATACCGAGTATCGTGTTCGTGAAAATGAATGCTGCGGGGTTCACCGTCCTGTCGAATACGGCGGCAAGCGGCAGCTTCAAGTCATTTGCCACGGTGATGAACAAGCTGAACACCGCAGCCACCAGCAGTATCGCCGCCCGCATGGTAAGGGAGCCCTTGAGCTTTAGTATCTGCTCCATTATCATCGGCTCTTCGCCGCGTCGGGTGTATTCGCTCTGCGTAGTGGCAGCCTTCTTCCGGTCATCGTCGTCGGAGGTGCGCAAGGTGAACATAGCGCCGCGGCTGCTCTGCCTTCTCACGTATTTTCTGTCGGGGGGGATAACGGTCTCCGGCTGGGGAACGTCCTCCTGCGTATCATTTGTATATGTAGCAGCTGTTTCAACAGCCTCAGCCTCCGGGGCTATGCTCTGCCCGGTGATGACAGGCTCAGGCTCGGGCATGGGTACAGGCTCAGGCGCGGGCTGCACCGGCTCGGGAGCTGCCGCCTGATATGCGGGCGGGGGAGTCTCCGGCTCTGCCTGTTTTTTCTGAGCAGCGGGCATGGATTCCGCAAGCGAGCGTATCATCTCGTCTGCCTTTTTAGCTGCGGGCTTGGAAGCGCCGAAGCTTATCTCGGGACGTTCCGACGCCGCCGGTCTTGCCGCCGGCTTGCGCGGTGGTCTGGGGCGGGTATCCCCCGTGACCTCCGACACTATCTTATCTATCTCGCTGTCATCAGCCGTATGCTCGGGAGTCTTTGGGGCGTATTCATTCAGTATATCGTCAAGGGAGAGGTCACCTGAGTGATTATTCTTGTCCTCCATTTATCTTTGCACCTTCTTTTCGTTCCGTCGCGGCGGTTATTTTGAACTGTTCCTTCTCTGCCGCACGGCTTCGTACATACAAATACCTGCCGCCACGGAAGCATTGAGGGAGTTTATCTTTCCGTACATGGGGATACTGATAAGGAAATCGCAGCTTTCCCGCATGAGCCTGCTCATGCCGAAGCCCTCGGAGCCGATGACCAGCGCCACCGCACCGGTAAGATCGGTGGAGTATACGTCGTCGCCGGACATATCGGTGCCGTAGATCCACACGCCCCGTTCCTTCAGTTCCTTCACCGCCGCCGCAAGGTTAGGCACCCGGGCTACCTTCACCCAGCTTGCCGCCCCCGCCGAGGTCTTATGTACCGTATAGTTAAGGGAAGCGCTCCGCCGCTTGGGAATTATTATCCCGTGGGCGCCGGCAGTCTCCGCGGTGCGGATGATAGCCCCCAGGTTGTGGGGATCCTCTATCTCGTCGCAGATTATGATAAAGGGCGGCTCGCCCTTCTGCTCCGCGTCGGCGAGTATCTCGTCTATCGAGGAGTACTCGGCGCAGCCCAGCATAGCCGCGCACCCCTGATGTGAAGCGCCGCGGCACATATTGTCAAGCTTTCTGTCGTCCACCTGCTTTACGGGGATATCCAGCTTTGCAGCCATGGCGGATATCTTGGGCAGCGAGCCGCCTCCCGTCTTTGAGATGTACAGCGTATCTATATTTGCGCCCGATCTGAGCGCTTCGGTAACGGCGTTGCGTCCGCAGATGAGGGTCTTGTCGGCGCCCTCGTTCTCCTCCCGGCGTCCGCCGTTGAATTTTTCGTAGTGTTTAGCCATTAAAGCCTCCCTATGATGAATAGTCTCCAGTCAGACCGCCAGCAGTATCAGCAGCACCGCCGCCGAGATCAGCACCAGCCCCGTCACCAGCAGCAGAGCGGCAGTCTTTTTTCGTCTGCCGGAGCCCTTTGCGGTCTGTATGCTGCCGCAGTAGTCGCGGGCGCAGCGCTCTATCAGCTCATATGGCTCGGAGCATTTTTCAGCCCGAACAAATAACAAAGCTTTTTCAAAATATTCATCATTTGTACATTTTATTTCGATGATTTGTTTATTGATCCCTTTAATCATTTCCCGGCAAACTCCTTTTTTCGGAGCGGAGCCGAGTTCTCAACTCTTTGTTGAAAACTCTGTTGAAACAGGCTTTTAAACAACATTTGTGTTGAAAAGTCGGTTGAAAGTGTTAAAAAGTGGGCTGTTTTTCTGCAATTCCGACAGCTTTCTTTTTCAACAAGTCCGCTCAAATGTACTTTCAAAGGAAATTATCGGCGGAAATTTGGAAAAATATACAAAGGGGAATTATGAATTTTATATTAACCAGTCAACGGTGCCGGATCAGCCCGCAGACCACTTGTATCCGAAGCCCCAGATAGTGAGGATATACTTGGGATTCGAGGGTTCGTCCTCTATCTTCATGCGGATACGTCTGATGTTCACGTCCACGATCTTATCGTCGCCGTAGTAGCTCTCGCCCCAGATGTGGTTGAGTATGCTGGAGCGGTCAAGAGCGGTGTTCTGGTTCTTGAAGAAGTACTCCATTATCTGGTACTCCACCTGAGTGAGGTCTATCTGAACGCCGTTCTTGAAAACGGTGCGGCTCTTTAAATTGAGGGAGAAGGGGCCGCTGTTGATAACGGAAGCGGTCTCTGCTTTGGAGTGTACCATGCTGACTCTGCGGCAGACGGCGTCCACGCGGGCGATAAGCTCGGAGATCGAGAAGGGCTTGGTGATATAGTCGTCCGCACCCATCATCAGCGAGGATATCTTGTCCATTTCCTGAGACTTGGCGGAGAGCATGATTATACCCATAGTCTCGCTCTGCTCGCGGAATCTCTTGCAGACCTGCATACCGTCTATTCCGGGCATCATGATGTCCAGCAGCGCCACGTCAAAGCCGCCCTCCTCGTTCTCATACGCCTTGAGAGCCTCCTCGCCGCTGCCGACGTCTACCACGTCATAGCCGCTTCTCTTTAAGTTTATAACGACAAAATCTCTTATGGACTCTTCGTCTTCGCAAACAAGTACTTTTTTCATTCGGTTCAGTCCTTTCTTTCCGGGTGATATAAAATGTAAATTATTATCTTCAGACTCCGATACCCGCAGAATAGAAGCTGTTCTGCACCTCGTCTATCGTGAGTATCAGCGGTTCGCGCTTGTTGGTAGGCAGCTTTACTATATAATCCAGCTGTCCCACCGTTTCTATTAGCCGGTAGCCGTCATGCAGGTAATCCTCAGATTCCTCGCGGGTCACGGCTCTTATCCTCATAAGCTCGGGCATATCGGCATTGATGTTGCCCTCGTATTTATAAAAGACAGTCTCTCCCGTCTCGGCGTCGGTCTTGACCGTCACCTCGTCATTCCAGCGGGAAGGGAAGGCTATCGTATATCCGTCAGCCACCGAGTAATATCCGGTGAGCTTGGGAGTGAGCGTATAGAAATCCTCATACACGCACCAGGTAGTCTGCATGAGCTGTTCCTCGGTGACCGCGTCCTCATAGCCCAGCATAGGCTTGACCGAGGGTATCTCATATACTCCGTCGCCGTCGATATCGGCGCAGCTGTAGCCGACGGGGCGCGTACACTGCGGCAGCAGCTTTTCGCTCCTGAGCTGCATGGGATCCTGTAGTGCGCTGTAGCGGAAATAAACTATCTCGGTGATAAGCATTCCGTCGGCGGTGATACCGTCAACGTATACCGCAGGGTCTCCGTTAGGCAGCTCGCCTGTGTGAGCGGCGGGGTAGGAAACTATCCCGGGGCACATATCTATGCCGTCGTCCTTCACTATCTCGCCGTTTTCTATCCTCAGCAGGAACGCCTTGGCGGTGACAGCGGAGGTGTCGGGGTCTTCGGTGCGCTGTATCGTCACCAGCTCCTCTGTACCGTCGGAGTTTATATCGGTAGTCTCCAGCAGCGAGTAGCTGTCGGAGCCTATGCGCTGGAAGTTATCCTCCGAGTAGGAGTAGATCTCCAGCATATTGTCGCCGGTGACTCCCTGATATCCCACCAGGATATCCTGTCTGCTGTTGCTGCCCATAGAGGTGATGACCACCTTGTCCACCTCGGTGCCGATACCGGCAAGCTCCTTTACCGAGAACCAGCTGCCGTCCTCGCGGCGGTCAAGCAGGTTGACCCGGACGCCCTCATTCTCAGCGCCGGAGTATTCGTAGAACACCAGCGCTTCCTCGGTAGGTTCATTGTCCACGTTGGCGATAACGTAAGCCGAGCGGTTGGAGCCGCTTCGGGGATATTTAAGGGTGATGTTCCTGCCCACAGCGGATATCAGCGCCTCATGTATGCGGGACTGTTCCTCGGTGAGCTTGGGTGCGGCGAGCAGGCTCTCCACCGAAAGATTGACTCCCGTGCAGCCTGTCATGAAGGAAAATGCAAGAGCCGCCGCGGCAGCCGTTATTTTTTTGAATGTCGTGGCGAGCACCGTCCTTTCACTCGGTCTGATTTTGCAGGAGCGTTTGCCCCGTCCTGCAAATTGCCGCCTTACCTGCCCGAAAACCCTTGATTTCTGCGGTTTTTCACGCCATTTTCACCTTTCCGGCGCGGGCAGGCGCTTATTAGATTATTATAACACACTTAATAGGATTTTTCAAGTGCAAACGAAAAAAACTTAAATTTTTATGCAAAATTGTTATTTTGGACTAAAAGTACTTGACTTTGGCGGAGAAAAGTAATATAATAATAGTGTATCGTGTATTTCTGCAAGTTTGAATGCGGAAATATTCATGGCAGACGGCGGGAGCTGTCTGCTGATAGGAAAAAAATTATTTTAAAAACGGAGGTTTTTACAATGGGCAGAGTGTATAACTTTAGTGCAGGCCCCGCAGTACTTCCTGAGGAAGTGCTCAAGGAAGCAGCAGACGAGATGCTCGATTACAAGGGCACCGGTATGTCGGTAATGGAGATGTCTCACCGCTCCAAGGCTTACGATGATATCATCAAGGAAGCCGAGAAGGATCTGAGAGATCTGATGAACATTCCCGACAACTACAAGGTGATCTTCTTACAGGGCGGCGCTTCGCTGGTATTCGCTGAGGTCCCGATGAACCTGATGAAGAACGGCAAGGCTGCTTACATCATCACCGGTCAGTGGGCTAAGAAGGCTGCCGCTGAGGCTGAGAAGTACGGTGAGGTAGTAAGAGTTGCTTCCTCCGCCGACAAGACCTTCTCCTATATCCCTGACTGCTCCGATCTGGATATCCCCGAGGACGCAGACTATGTTTACATCTGCGAGAACAACACCATTTACGGCACCAAGTTCTGGACTCTCCCCAACACCAAGGGTCATGAGCTGGTAGCAGACCTTTCTTCCTGCTTCCTTTCCGAGCCTGTTGACGTTACCAAGTACGGCGTGGTTTACGGCGGCGTACAGAAGAACGTTGGTCCTGCCGGCGTTCAGATCGTTATTGTAAGAGAAGACCTCATCGCTGACGGTCCCGCATTCAAGCAGTGCCCCACCATGTGCGACTGGAAGGTACAGGCTGACGCCGGTTCCCTCTACAACACTCCTCCCTGCTACGGTATCTACATCTGCGGCAAGGTATTCAAGTGGATCAAGAAAATGGGCGGTCTTGAGGGCATGAAGGCTCACAACGAGAAGAAGGCAAAGATCCTCTATGATTTCCTCGACGAGAGCAAGCTCTTCAAGGGCACTGTCGAGAAGAAGGACCGCTCCCTCATGAACGTCCCGTTCGTCACCGGCGATGAGGAGCTCGACAAGAAGTTCGTTGCAGAGGCAAAGGCAGCAGGCTTCGAGAACCTCAAGGGCCACAGAACAGTCGGCGGTATGCGTGCTTCCATCTACAACGCTATGCC
>CACXDI010000181.1 GCA_902766335.1 uncultured Ruminococcus sp.
GCCCTATGTTGACCACTATTTCGACGGTGCGCTTATGCACATCTTCAACCCCGACACCAAGGAGAACGGCGGTATCTTCTCCCAGACACAGGGCTGGGCTATCCTCGCCGAGGCTCTGCTGGGTCACGGCAACCGCGCATTTGAGTACTTCCTCGAGAGCGCTCCCGCAAGCATGAACGACAAGGCTGAGCGCAGAGTTCTCGAGCCGTACGTACACGGTCAGTTCACCGAGTCTACCCGCTCGCCCTATGCAGGCAGAAGCCACGTTCACTGGCTCACCGGCACCGGCTCTACCGTTATGGTAGGCTGTGTTGAGGGTATCTGCGGTATGCGTCCCAACGCTGAGGGTCTGGTTATCAGCCCATCCATTCCTTCCGAGTGGGACGGCTTCAAGATCGAAAAGACCTTCCGCGGCAAGAAGCTGCACATCGACATACAGAATCCCGACCACGTTGAGAGCGGCGTAAAGAGCGTTACCGTAAACGGCGAGACCGTTGAAGGCAACTTCGTATGCGAATGCAAGATGACCGACAGCACGGATATTGTTGTTGTAATGGGATAATTTATACCGGAAGGGCTTGACAAAAGCTGTTTTGTGGTGTATAATATAGTTGAACGAATGAAGTGATGTATCCCACGAGGAACACGCAAAAGAAGAAACCCGGAGTTGCAGCTCCGGGTTTCTTCATTTTGGGATCTGTCGGGCTACTTCCTGTCGATCCACTTGCATATGTAGTTGGCTACTACACCTGCCACAACAGAAAGAATGAATGAAATGATTTCAGCCACGAGGCTCACCTCCTTCCCGACGGAAGAAGCCGACAACTTATTATACCATTTTTTACAAAGGGTTGTCAACCGAGTGTGAGCGCAAAAAAAGAACGGCGGGGGGTGCCGTTCTTTTTAAGTATTATTACTCATAAAACTCTGTCCATTTCACCTTATCATAATTATCCACCGAAATAGCACTTGGATACTGTCCGATTATTTCGGGGTGTTGTGCGCTTTTCACTTGAACCCAAAAACTTCCTTTTTCAGAGCCTTTCGGGAATAGTTCTAAATAGCCTGTACAAGTTTTTCCTTTGATAAAATAAGAATAAACAAAAACATCTCCAATTCCCGTTGTGGGTTTATAATAATCTTTTAATTCTTCATCGCTAAGTAAATATAGTCCTTCGTGTGACATTAGTTCTGGAAAAGCTTTTACATCAAAAACTTCATCGAAGTTCCAGTTGTATTCTTCACTAAAATATTGATTAGCATATACCGCACCTTCATATACTAATTTAGCACAATTGTTCATTTCTTCCAGTTCAGCTTCTATGTCATATTTCTCAAAATATTTTCCCCACTCAACTTTATCAATATCCTCTTCTGATATAGCAGACGGATATTGTCCAATTATACCAGGCATTATTTTGCTTTTGACCTGGATAATAAATGAATCATGTCCATCAGCATTTTTTATAGGATAACCAAGAAAAGCTATTGCTTTTGCAGAATTTGATTTAGTAAATTCATCATAGACAAATCTGTCTCCTTCTGATGACGAATTTAACGAAGAAGATAAATCTAAGCCTTCAATAGATAGCATTTCCTTAAAGTTTTCTTTTGTACAAACGCTTCCCGATTCAACATCATTTGAAATCTGTTCTGTAGAAAAATTCGCAACAGAAGTATACACTATTTCTGCAATCTTATTCATTTCTTGAAGTTCTTTAACAGGATCAACGTTTATTACTTCATCAATTTCCTTTGTTTCTTCTGTTTCTTTAACTTCCTGAGTCTTCTTTTCAGTAATATCATCTGCTTTTTCATCAGCCGTATTTGTCGTTTGTTCTTCGGCAATCGCTTCACTAGCTTTGGTTTCTTCCTCATTACTCTTTTCACCACAAGACGTCAATGATAACGAAGAAAGTAACAAACAATAAACACAAGCATAACAACAGATTTTCTTTAATAACATAGCAGATACCTCCTTTGCAAATCATTCAAACGAATGCTTCTATAAAACAATTATAGCATTTAAACAAATGCCTGTCAAGTGCATTCGTTTGAATGTATGCTAAAATGTACATAATATACAAGCGAAAGGACTTGTTATTATGTATTTTTATCAGCACCTTAGGGACATTCGAGAAGATAATGACCTAAATCAACAGCAAGTCGCAGATATCCTAAACATAACAAGACAGCAATACCAACTCTACGAATCCGGCAAGCGTGAGATGCCCATGCACCACTTTATCACCCTCGCCGATCACTACGGCGTGAGCCTCGATTATCTCGCCGGACGGCAGCGCTACAGCGGGAAGATAAAGCTGGACGAATGATAAGACCCCCGATGCCGTATGCACCGAGGGTCGTGTTTTTATGTGTTGCGCGGCTCACATCAACGAAAGGATCCCCGTCTTAGCCAGCAGGCTGACTACCGTCATTATGGTGCCGGCGAGCAGTACGCCGCTCATTACCGCTATGACGCTCTTCTTGAAGTCGAGGTCGAGCATACTCGCGGCGAGGGTGCCCGTCCATGCGCCGGTGCCGGGGAGCGGTATTCCTACGAACAGCAGCAGCGCTATGTATATGCCGCGTCCCGCTTTGGCTTGCAGCTTCTCGCCGCCGTGCCTGCCCTTTTCGAGACACCATGTAAAGAATCTTCCTATGTATTTCTTGTTACAGCCCCACTCCAGCACCTTGCGGGCAAAGAAAAAGATAAACGGCACCGGCAGCATATTGCCGATCATGCAGACGATCAGCGTGGTGTGCCAGGGCAGCCCCATTCCCGTGCCGAAGGGTACTCCCGCACGAAGCTCTATCAGCGGTACCATGGATACGAAAAACACTATCAGATATTTTTTAAACATTCATTCCTAACCTTTCTTTATTAAAAACCAAGTCAAACACAGACAGTATAGCATATATATATTTCTGTACTGTAGATAAAAAGGATATATTTCGTGAACTCCGTTCCGGTGACGTTTTCCGGGAACGGTGCATATATTATAATATCCCGCAGATAATTGGAGGCAGACAGCTATGAGCAACGATATAAAAAGACCCGTGATACTGTGCGCAGGCTCCGACAAAAGAGTGATATTCGCAGCCGAGGCGCTGACAAAGCTGGGCAGGGTATACTGCTTCGGCACCGACGGCGGGGCAGACGGGGTGACAAGGCTGGAGCGCCTTTCGGATATGCCGGAGAAGGCGCAGCTTCTCGTGCTGCCGGTGCCCTGCAATACCGGGCTCAGGATACCCTCGGCGGCAGGGGCGCTTGGCTGCCGTGAGCTTTCCGAACAGCTCTCCGAAGGTGCGCTGGTGACAGGCGGCATGATGAACGCCGGGCTGTGCAGCTGCTTTGAGGAGCAGGGCTTTGCCGTGGAGGACTACTTCAAGCGCGAGGAGCTGGTGCTCCGCAACTGCATACCCACCGCCGAGGGCGCTCTGGAGCTTGCGCTCCGGGAGCTGGACGTGACCGTCAGCGGGCTTCCGACGCTGGTAGCCGGCTGGGGGAGAGTAGCAAAGGCGTGCGCCAGACTCTTCTCAGCGGCAGGCGCAGAGGTATCCGTCACCGCGAGAAAAAGCACGGCTCTTGCCGAGGCGGTGAGCCACGGTCACGGGGCGTTCCCCCTGGGTGAGCTTGCGGACAATGCCGGGAGCTTCGGGCTTATCATCAACACGGTGCCCGCCACGGTGCTGACGGAGGAGGTCATTGACCGCACACGCGGTGACTGCCTTATCATTGACCTCGCTTCAAAGCCGGGCGGCACCGATTTCGACGCCTGCTCACGTCTGGGAAGAAGATATATCCACGCTCTGGGTCTGCCGGGAAAATGCTCACCGAAAACGGCGGGCGGGATAATCGCCGACACGGTGATACAGATCTTCAGAGAGAGGAGCGGCAGCAATGTCACTTGAAGGAAAACGGATAGGCTTTGCGGTGAGCGGCTCGTTCTGCACCTTTTCCAAGGCGTTTGAGCAGGCAGGCAGACTCCGGGAAATGGGAGCGGCTGTCACTCCCGTGATGAGCTTCAACGCCGCGAGCCTCGACACCCGCTTCGGCAGGGCGGCGGACAACGTGGCGAAGCTGGAGAGCCTGTGCGGCAGCAAGGCGATACTCACCTTAGAGGACGCCGAGCCGATAGGGCCCAAGGGAATGTTCGACATCTACGTCATCTGTCCCTGCACTGCCACCACCATGGGCAAGCTTGCGAATGCCATATATGACACGCCGGTGACCCTTGGCGCCAAAAGTCATCTCCGGGGCGGCAGACCGGTGCTGATAGCGCTGTCCACCAACGACGGGCTTTCGGCAAGCGCCGGGAACATCGGGAAACTCACGAACACCCGGCATTACTACTTTGTACCCTTCGGTCAGGACAACGCGGAGAAAAAGCCCAACTCGCTTACGGCACAGCTGGAAAAGCTGCCCGAAGCGGCAGAGGCGGCACTTGAGGGCAGACAGCTTCAGCCTGTTATTTGCTGAAAGACATAAGCGCGGGACTTTTTATCAGTCCTGCGCTTTAGTTATTTTCGTGCCGGGGAAGTAGCAGAGCAGGATATCTGAGGCGCTGCTTCCCGACTTGGCAAGCTCGTTAGCGCCGTACTGACTCATGCCCACCAGATGTCCGCAGCCCTTTACCGTGAACCGCCACCTGCCGTCCTTGTGTTCGGCGGTGAAATTCTGTGACCGCAGCCCCAGAAGCTCGCAGAACTGCCCGGCGGGATAGACACCCGTGCCTATCCGCACCGTCAGAACCGTGCCGTTGTCGCTCAGCGTCTCGGAAGAGAACATCTCCTCAGGCTTGTCGCTTACGTCGCCGAACTTCTCGGAGAGCCTTGCTTTTAGCTCCGCGTCGGAGATATCCACCCGGCTGGTACATTCGTCCAGCCCGGCGTCCTGCCCGCTTTTTACTGAGGTGAGATACGGTATATCCTCCCCCCACATGGTGAGTGCCGACTCGGTAGCCCCGGGGGATATGGCGTGGAATGCTACAAGTACCGGCTTGCCGTCGTAGGTAAGGGTAAGCGGCTCTGCCTTGCGGGCGGCGGCGGATATCTTTTTGAGAGCGTCCTGATACCCCTCGCCGTAGACCTCACGCGCCTGGGCTTCGGTGAAAAACGCCTGGTAGAGCGAGCTGTCGTCGCTCATGTCCGCGCCGTGGAGAGCCCCGGTGGGGCTTTCCGATTCGGACAAGCGTCTGCTTCGGGCGTAGGTAGCCGCAAGCACCGCCTGAGCCTCCAGCGCCGCCGGCTCAAAATCGGCGGGCATCTGCGCCATTACCGCCCCCACGATGTAATCCTGCATGGAGAGGGTGAGGGTCTCGCCGCTCTCGGTGAGGTAGATGCTCACCGTCTCGCCCGCCCCGGACTGCACGGGTACGCTTTTCTTAGCCTGTCCCACCAGCGGTATCAGCAGAAGTATCAGCGCTGTAGCCGCTATCAGCTGTAAATGTTCCTTCATGTCGGATTCCTCCTATTGACAAAGTGTTGAAAATAAGGTATAATTATAGCGTACATCTATAAATCAGAAAGAAGGTCTGAAAATTATGGCAAATGAAGCTGCAAGGAATATGCTGTATCAGCAGTTCGTTACAAACAATGCTATAGATCCCAAGCTGTATGACAAATATACGGTAAAAAGAGGACTGAGAAATGCCGACGGAACGGGTGTCACTGCCGGGCTTACTAATATATGTAATGTACACGGTTACGTTATAAACGAGGGTGAAAAATCCCCTATCCCCGGCAAGCTGATCTTCCGCGGGTATAACATCAACGACCTGGTGGCTAACGTTGTGGCAGAGGATCGCTTCGGCTACGAGGAGATAGTTTATCTGCTGCTTATGGGAAGTCTTCCCACCAGAGAGGAGCTGGCAGCCTTCTCGGAGCTTATCGACGAGAACCGCGAGCTTCCCCACGATTTCTTTGAGGACATGATACTCAAAGCGCCGTCCCGCAACATCATGAACAAAATGGCGCGTTCACTGCTGGCGCTGTATTCCTATGACGACAACCCCGAGAACCGCAGCCCCGAATTTGAAATGGCTACCGCTATCTCGATAATATCCAAGCTGCCTAACATTATGGTGTCCTCCTATCAGGTAAAGAGAAGAGTCTTTGACGGCGAGAGCATGATAATGCACCCGCTGGTAAAGGGACAGTCCACCGCGGAGATGATACTCTCGGCGCTGCGTCCCGACAGAAAGTTCACCCACGAGGAAGCAAAGCTTCTGGACATCATGCTCATGCTCCACGCTGAGCACGGCGGCGGAAACAACTCCACCTTCACCTGCCGGGTACTCACCTCCTCCGGCACCGATCCCTACTCCGCTTATTCGGCGGCTATCGGCGCTCTGAAGGGCCCCAAGCACGGCGGCGCCAACATCAAGGTAGGCGAGATGTTCGACTGCGTAAAGAAGAACGTACATAACTGGGAGGACGAAGGCGAGGTAGCAGACTTCCTGAGAAAGATACTCAACAAGGAAGCCTTTGACCACACGGGTCTTATCTACGGCATGGGTCATGCGGTATACACCCTTTCCGATCCGAGAGCCGTTATACTCAAGGAAAACGCCCACAAGCTTGCGGAAAACACCGAGTACGAGAAGGAGTTCCACCTGCTGGAGTCGATAGAGAGGCTCACTCCTATCCTCTTCGCGGAAAAGAAGGGCGACGTCAAGACCATGTGCGCAAACGTGGATATGTATTCGGGACTGGTATACAGGATGCTGGGCATACCCGACGATCTGTTCACCCCGCTGTTTGCGGTGTCGAGAATGGCAGGCTGGAGCGCTCACCGCTTTGAGGAGCTTGTCACCGGCAAGAGGATAATCAGACCCGCATACAAGTCTGTCATGAAGGAGCGCGAATACGTTCCGATAGATCATCGCGGATAAGCTGTCCTGAATATATTATACGCCGCAGTCCGGGTGTTTCAAGTCGAAACGGCGGCAGGCGGCATAAAAAATTGGTGTGGTATATAATGATAAAAACAAATCTTTTTGAGGAGACCGGCGACAGAAAGATAGTGCAGAAAAAGGGCTGTTTTTCGGTGCTGGAATACTCCCACGATGTGTCGGTGAGCATGAACACCGCCATATCCTCCTACTATGCGTCGAAGGTGGGCGTAAGAAAGCGCCACGTTATAGCGGAGCTTGACGGAAACGCTGTCATACTCCAGTCTGGGCTCATGCAGTGGTTCGCGGGAGATATCGACGTTCAGGTGACCGCCAAGGGCAAGACGGATATGCTGAAAAAAATGGTGGGCAGCCGTGTCACCGGCGAGGCTTCGGTAAAGCCGAAGTTTTCGGGCAGCGGGATAGTTGTGCTGGAGCCTACCTACAAGTACGTGCTGCTGGAGGACATCTCCGATTGGGGCGGCGCGCTTATCATGGACGATTCGCTGTTCCTCGCCTGTGAGGACAGTCTGGATATGAACGTGTCATCACGGAGCAGTCTGTCATCGTCGGTGATGAGCGGCGAGGGACAGTTCAGCACCTCGCTTTCGGGAAACGGCGTGGCGGCTATAAGATGTCCGGTGCCGCGCGAGGAGCTTATTGTCATAGAGCTTGAAAATGACGCGCTGAGGATAGACGGCAACTTCGCCATAGCCTGGACGCCGGGACTTCAGTTCTCGGTGGAGAGGACGGTGGGCAACATCGTAAACTCCACAGCCTCGGGAGAAGGTACGGTAAACGTATTCCGCGGCACCGGCAAGGTGCTTATGGCGCCCGCCTGCGGGAGCATTGGCATGGCAGCTCCGTAAACAAGAGATATCAGATGCAGGATTCCGGCGGGAATCCTGCATTTTTTGCTTGACAAAGGCGGCATGGTGTGGTATATTATAAGATAGCGGTCTAGCGTCATTTTTCGGACAGAAATGTCCGGACGGCAAAAAATGAAAGAATTTTTGCATATCACGGCGAATGATGTCAATACTACCCGGTGAATACTATCGGGAGTGTGATGAAAAATGCAGGAACAGACCGCGCATGAAGAGAAGATATGTGACGGCGGCATCGGGATACCCCTCGGCGGGAATATCTGTACGCTGAGCGTCATCGGGCAGATAGAGGGGCATTACCTGCTCCCGCCCGACAGCAAGACCACCAAGTACGAACACGTTATCCCTCAGCTTGCGGCGGCAGAGCAGGACGCCGGCATAGACGGACTGCTGATATTGATAAACACCGTAGGCGGAGACGTGGAAGCGGGGCTTGCAATAGCCGAGCTGATAGCGGGTATGAGGACTGTCACCGCTTCGGTGGTGCTGGGCGGCGGACATTCCATAGGCGTGCCGCTGGCGGTGAGCGCCGACAGATCCTTCATAGTGCCCAGCGCAGCTATGACGGTACACCCGGTGCGGCTGAGCGGCCCTGTGCTGGGCACGCCCCAGACGGTGAGCTACTTTGCGCGTATGCAGCAGCGGATAGACGGCTTTCTGCTTCGGCACTCGCATATCTCGAAGGACAGGCTTCATGAGCTTATGTTCGCCACCGACGACATCGCGGCGGACGTGGGTACGGTAATTGACGGAGAAACAGCGGTGGACTGCGGGCTGATAGACGCTATCGGCAGCATTTCCGACGCGCTGGACTGGATAAATGGAGAGATAGAAATTGGCAGAAACAAAAAAGAAAACCACACAGACCAAAAAGAGCAGCAAGCCGGCGGCTAAAAAAACCTCCTCGCGGAGCAGCAAGGCTAAGCCCGCGCAGAGCTCCGCCAACGAGGCGAAGTTCCGCGAGAGACGGCGCTTCTGGTCACTGATACTGTTCTTTTTCGGCATATTCGAGACGCTGCTTGCGTTCGTCAAGGGCGACGGACTGTGGGCGATACTCTATGAGTTCAACCGCGGCATGATGGGCGCTTCGGTGTTCGTATTCGGCATATTCATTATATATATGGCGCTGACCATAGCGGGGGAGAAGTCGAAGAGCGCGGTGATAGCTCAGGCGCTCCAGGGCATTGTGATGTTCTTCCTGCTTTCGGGCGCGGCGCAGATATTTTTCGGCGGCAAGATAGGCGAGGGCGGCTTCAAGGACGTTATCGCCGATCTCTACGACGAGGGCACCGAGCTGAAGGGCGGCGGAGTCTGCGGCGGCGTTGTGGGACGCACCTTACAGACCACCTTCGGACAGACGGGTGCGGCTATCATTATAATAATGCTGATACTGCTGTTCGCGCTGCTGCTTTCAGATGTGACGCTTCCCCAGCTTCTCGGCTGGCTGAGCAAGCCGGTAGTGGGCGGCGCAAAGGCGTTGAAGGAAGAACGCGCCGAGCACGTTTTGGAGCGTGAGCAGCGCATGGCTGAGCAGCCGGAATTTCCCGACTGCCCCGAGCCGCAGCCTGCACCTCAGCCTAAAAAGCGCGAGCGGGGCAGCCGCACCTTCAAGAAGCGCAGCGTGGACTTCGCAAAGGTACATCAGGCGCAGCTGGAGCAGCTTCGTCTTGAGGAGGAAGCCGCCAAGTCCAGGGCTAAGGAATTTGAGAACGGCGCTGACATAGCGATCGGCGAGCCGGTGGAGCAGGCAGAGGAATGGGCAGAGACCTTGACCGAGGACGCCGTTCCCGAGACTGCGGAGGCTCACGAAAAGGAGAAAAAGCCTTCCGGCAAAAAGTCGGAGCGTGCTCAGCAGGTCAACGAGGAAAAGCAGAAGCTTGCCGATCAGATACGCTTGAACGAGCTTATCCGCAAGGCGGCGGGCGAGCCGGGCAGACCCAAGCCGGTGCTGGTGGAGCCTAACGGGCAGACCACGCTGTTTGAGTCGGACAAGACGGAAAAGGCAGATACATACGTGTTCCCGCCGGTAGAGCTTCTCAAGGAATCCCGCCGGACAAGCTCCGAGGAGGAGATACAGCGGGAGATACAGGACAAGTCCACCAAGCTGGTGGAGACGCTGGAGACCTTCGGCGTAAAGACCCGGATCATCGGTATACACCGGGGTCCTGCGGTAACGAGATACGAATTACAGCCGGCGGCGGGCGTTAAGGTAAAGCAGGTAACGAGCCTTGCGGACGACATCGCCCTGAACCTCGCGGCAGACAGCGTGCGTATCGAAGCGCCTATCCCCGGTAAGCCCGCTATCGGTATCGAGATACCCAATATACACCGCGACAGCGTTTCCATGCGTGAGCTTATCGACAGCGACGATTACCGCCGCGCCAAGGGCAAGCTCTCATTTGCGGTGGGCAAGGACATCGAGGGCAACATCGTCATAGGCAACATTTCGAGTATGCCCCATATGCTTATCGCGGGAACTACCGGCTCCGGCAAGTCGGTGTTTACCAACTCCATAATACTGAACATACTTTTCCACGCCTCCCCTGACGAGGTGAAGCTGATACTGATAGACCCCAAGAAGGTAGAGTTTCCCATGTACAACGGCATACCCCACCTGCTGATACCCGTTGTCACCGAGCCGCTCAAAGCGGCGGGTGCTCTCGGCTGGGCGGTGAACGAGATGATGCGCCGCTACAAGCTGTTTGAGGCAAACGGCACCAAGAACCTCGAGGACTACAACGAAATGGTAGCCGAGATGATAGCCAACGATCCCGAGTGCGAGCGCACGCCTCTGCCGCAGATAGTCATAGTGGTGGACGAGTTCGCAGACCTTATGCTGGCGGCGAAGAACGAAGTGGAAGAATCGGTAATGAGACTGGCTCAGCTTGCCCGTGCGGCGGGTATGCATATGCTGATAGCTACCCAGTCGCCGCGAGTTGACGTACTTACCGGTCTTATCAAGGCGAATATCCCGTCGCGTACCGCGCTTATGGTATCAAACAACACCGACTCCCGCGTAATACTGGACGAGGTGGGCGCCGAGAAGCTGCTGGGCAAGGGCGATATGCTCTACAAGCCGGTGGGCTTCCCCAAGCCCATGCGTATACAGTCGGGCTTTGCGTCTACTGCCGAGATACGCGAGATCGTCAGCTTCTTAAAGAACGAGCACGGCTCAAGCTACGATCAGGAAGTCGTACACGAGGTAGAGCAGAATATGCCCAAGCCGAAGGACGATGACGGCGCAGACATTTCCATAAATCCCGACGACGATCTGGTAAACCAGGCGATAACGATAATCGTGGAGACCGGCAACGCTTCAACGGCGTTCCTGCAGCGCAAGCTGAAGCTTGGCTTCCCCCGCGCCGCCCGCATAATGGACGACATCGAAGCTATGGGGATAATAGGTCCCCAGGAGGGCGCCAAGCCCAGAAAGATACTGCTGACCAAAGAGGAATGGTACGAAAGACAGGGTAAAGAATAGCGGGTGCAGCGGCGCGACGCTGCCGAGGTTCTTAGGGCGAGGAGCCCTAAGCGGGAGTTTGAGGGCGGCGCCCTCATTTGCGCGAAGCGCAACCCCTCCACCACCGTTGCAGGCGGAGAAAGTGAGTAACCGGCGGCAGGGGCAAGCCCCTGCCCTACACTGGATAGTCCGTTTTTAAAATCGGCACCCCAAAAGACAAAGTGCCTTGAAGGGACTCAATGAGAGGTCATCACCATTTAGCGAGAACCCCACCAGTGCCGATTTTAAATTTCCCAATGTCGAGCGCAAGCGAGACGAGGGAAATATCCAAATTGCGCCGCCAGGCGCAACCACGCACCATCCCCAAAAAAAAACACTCCCCACAGAAATAGGTGATCGACTTATGTTTATGCCAATATCCAGACAAGATATGAAAGAACGCGGTATAGAGCAGCTTGATTTTGTCTACATCATCGGCGATGCTTATGTGGATCACCCCAGCTTCGGGGCGGCGATAATCTCACACGTTCTGCACGCCAAGGGCTACACGGTGGGCATCATCGCCCAGCCCGACTGGCGTGATCCCAAGTCGGTCATGCGGCTGGGCAAGCCGAAGCTGGCGTGGCTGGTGTCGGCGGGGAACATAGACTCTATGGTGGCGCACTATACCGTCGCCAAGAAAAAGCGCTCGGACGACGCCTACTCGGCGGGGGGCAAGGGCGGGCAGCGCCCCGACAGGGCTGCCACAGTCTATTGCAAGCTCTGCCGCGCCGCCGCACCCGAGATACCGATACTCACCGGCGGGCTCGAGGTGTCGCTGAGGCGTTTTGCCCACTATGACTACTGGAAGAACACCGTAATGCCCTCGATCATGGTGGACTGCGGTGCGGATATACTGATGTTCGGCATGGGCGAGCACTCGATAGTCGAGCTTGCGGACAGGCTGGCAGCGGGAGAGGACGTACATTCCATAAGGGACGTGCGCGGCACCTGCTACCTCTGCGATCCCAGGGAGACTCCCTACGGGGCGGTGCAGTGTCCGTCCTTTAAAGAGGTCTCCGAGAGCCGGGAGATGTACGCCAAAGCCTGCCGCATACAGTACGACTGGCAGGACGAGGTCTACGGAAAGACGATAATACAGCGCCACGGCGACAAAATGCTGGTGCAGAACCCGCCTGCCGTATCCCTCACCACCCAGGAGCTGGACGAGGTCTACTCGCTGCCCTACGAGCGCACCTACCATCCCTGCTATGAAAAGGCGGGCGGCGTGCCCTCTATCGAGGAGGTGCGGTTCTCCATAACCCACAACCGGGGCTGCTTCGGGTTCTGCAATTTCTGCTCCATAGCGCTGCACCAGGGACGCAAGGTCACCGTGCGCAGCGAGGAGTCTATCATAGAGGAAGCGAAGGAGCTGACAAAGCTCCCCGACTTCAAGGGCTACATACATGACGTAGGCGGGCCTACCGCCAATTTCCGTCTGCCAAGCTGTCAGAAGCAGCTGACGGCAGGGCTCTGCAAGGGAAGAAAATGCTTAGCGCCCAAGCCCTGTCCGAATTTGCAGGTAGACCACAGCGAATACCTGCACCTGCTGAGACGGCTGCGGGAGATAGAGGGCGTGAAAAAGGTGTTCATACGCTCCGGCATACGCTACGACTATCTCATCGAGGACAAGGACGAGGAGTTCATGAACGAGCTGGTGGAGCACCACATAAGCGGACAGCTGCGTGTAGCGCCGGAGCACTGCTCGGCTATCGTGCTGGACAGAATGGGCAAGCCCCACATCGAAGCATACAAGCGCTTCCAGAAGAAATTCTACGAGATAAACGGCAGGACGGGCAGAAAGCAGTACCTTGTGCCGTACCTCATGTCCTCACACCCGGGGAGCAGTCTCAAGGAGGCTGTTGAGTTGGCGCTTTTCTTAAAGGAAAACGGCATACATCCCGATCAGGTGCAGGACTTCTACCCCACCCCGGGAACGCTTTCCACCTGTATGTTCTACACCGGTCTCGATCCCTACACCATGGAGAAGGTGTACGTGGAAAAAGACCCTAAGCGCAAGGCTATGCAGCGGGTGCTGCTGCAATACTTCAAGCCGGAGAACAGGCGCAAGGTGATAGAAGCGCTGACCGCGGCGGGCAGAGAGGATCTTATCGGTCACGGCGAGGGCAAGCTGGTGGCTCCCGACGCCGAGTATATGCGTGAGAAGCGGGCGAGAGAATCAGCGCCCCGCGGCAGGCAGAACAGTCCGCGCAGCGGAAAGCCGGCACGCGGCAGCACTCACGGCGCCAAAAGACCGGGCGCAAAAAAGAAGAAAAAGAGGTGAGCCGGATTGGCTCGTGATAACAATAAAAGAAAGCGCAGCTTTGACCGCGACAACGCCCGGCAGATGATACGGGCGCTGATCGTGCTTGCTGTCGCGATTGCTGTGTTCATACTCAGCGGCAACGAGAAGGTAATGAGCCGCTTTAAAAAACTTGCGGGCATGGAGACCGCCGTTATCGTCTGTGCAGACAAATAACGGCAGCCAAAATTTTTCGGAGGCGAAAAATATGGAGAAGGATCTTTTCACACTGATAAACGAGCAAATGGACTCGCTTTCAAAGGGGCACAAGCTGATAGCGAGCTTTATGCTGGAGCATTACGACAAGGCGGCGTTCATGACGGCGCAGAAGCTGGGGCGCACCGTAGGGGTCAGCGAATCAACGGTGGTGCGCTTTGCGTCCATGCTGGGCTTTGACGGCTATCCCGCGCTTCAGCGCTCGCTCCAGGAGCTTATGCGAAACAAGCTCACCGCTGTCCAGAGGATAGAGGTGACAAACGACAGCCTGTCCGGCGAGGACGTGCTCAAGCAGGTGCTGACCCGCGACATCGAAAAGATACGCCTGACGCTGGAAGCCTGCTCGGAGGAGGCGTTCCTCAGCGCCGTCAAGGCGATAGAGAGCTGCAACACCGTGTACATACTGGGGGCGCGCTCGGCTGAGCCGCTGGCGTCCTTTATGAACTACTACTTCTCGCGTATGTTCCCCCAGGTCAAGCAGGTGCGCTGCACCACCACCAGCGAGCTTTTCGAGCAGGTGATGCGGATAGACGAGCGGGACGTTATGATAGGCATTTCCTTCCCCCGCTACTCAAAGCAGACGGTGAAGATACTGAAATTCGCCCGGAGCCGCGGCACCCACGTCATCGCCATTACCGACTCTGAGAAGTCGCCGCTGGCGGAGTACTCCGACGATCTGCTCATCGCCCGCAGCGACATGAACTCATTTGCCGACTCGCTGGTAGCGCCCCTGAGTCTGATAAACGCGCTTATAGCGGCGCTGTCCATAAGCTCCGCCGAGAAGGTGCGTCAGAGCTTTGAAAAGCTCGAAGCCATATGGCAGGAGAACGACGTTTACGAGGGCAACAAGGCATAAAGCCTGCGCACGCGATATATAAAGGAGAAACTGATATGGAAAACAGAAAATGCCCGATCTGCGGCGGAGAGATGAAGCTTGAAGTCGCCACAAGGAGCTGGGTCTGCCCCTTCTGCGACTCGCATTTTGACGCCGAAATAAAGGACGAAGATATCAACAGGACGCTGGACGGCAGTATGTTCGATTTCCTCTGGGATACGGGAGAGCTGGAGCGCGACAGGGTAAAGGAGAGCCTTGATTCCTTCCGCTACTGCATAAACCAGCTGAGCACGTCGAAAAAGGTGATAGATTACATACGCACCTCGCTGATAAGCGACTCCGACGTTGCCACCGAGGATATAAACAGCTACCGCATAGACAAGATAAGACCCAAGATCTCCGGGGAGCTGGACGGCGGCGAGAGCATCATCGTCTACGGCGATCAGGCGATATTCGTGCGGGGCAAGGAGTTCTATGTCATCACCGACAAGAGGAGCATATTCGTCAACGGCAAGAGGATCGAGACGATAAAGCACAGCGACGTCAACGCCATGCGGCTCAACCCCAACGGCGGCTATCCCCGCTGGGAGGTGAACAACCGCAGCTTCTGCTACCTTTCGGGTATCGGTACGAAGTACAAGCTACAGGGAGCTGTGGCGGCGGCGATATGCCTGCTGAGATTTGAGCAGGGCGACAGAGGCGAGAGGATAAAGCTGATGTGAGCCGGACAGGCGGCAGAGCATAAATGACAGCATATGGAATAGCTGCTGCGGCATAAAAAGGGCGGGGACAAGCCCCCGCCCTGCACATATAGATCGTGAACACTTTTGCGATGCTTTTTACGGCATACAGAATTTACATATACACCTTGCCGTAGGTGTCGCTGCAAACGGATATCACCTCTGCCACCCTTTCGGCGACAGCGGAATAATACTTATCCGTCTCCGCCCCGGGCTTTACGGGGGTACCGTCTGTGTACAGCTCTATGTACTTATTATCTTCATTCCGTCCGTTGTCTCTGACAGTCAGTCCGCAGATATCGGCACCCGAATATGTTATCTCATAGGTCTTGTCGTCCTGCTCAAAGCTTCCGTATACGAAATCGGCATGGAAGTTCAGGCTGAGATCCCAGTAGGAAGGCATTTTCTGGTTCGGGATCGTATACTCCGTTCCGCCCTCACTCCTGCAATAAACGCCGTCGCTCGTCATACCGAAGCCCAGCTCGGATACGGCTTCGTTGAAATGCGTTTCAAGCTTGACCTTTCTATTGTGCCACACGGCGCCCCATACCGCGCCCGCTATGACGGCGGCGCTCACCAGTACGCACGCCGACGTGAGCAGCACGCGTCGCAGCTTTGTCCATTTTTCTCCGGAGACCGCAGCCTCCGATATAGTATTTACCATTTCCGGATCCTCCTTCAAGAGTTTGTCAAGAGAGATACCGAAGGTGTCGCTGAGCTTTATTATGGTATTCAGATCGGGATAGCTTTTTTCGTTCTCCCAGTTGGATACCGTCTGACGGGTGACGAAGAACATCTTCCCCAGCTGCTCCTGCGACAGTCCGTTGTCCTCTCTTATTTTTCTTATGTTTTTACCAATATTCATTTCATCACCTCATGAGGTCTTTAGCGCTGATATCATTATACCTCATGCGGCATAAAAAGTAAAGCAGTCAGCGCTTGACAAAGGGCAAAACAGCCCGCAAAGTTTCTTTGACACTGTAATTTCAAGGGGTTTTGAGCCATGCAGACAGAGATTTTCATAATAGGCGCGGGGGCTTCCGGGCTGATGTGCGCGGTGCAGGCGGCGTGGCTGGGTCACGAGGTGATCGTCGCAGACCACGCAAGACACCCCGCCATGAAGCTGAACATAACCGGCAAGGGACGCTGCAACGTCACCAACAACTGCGACGTGCAGACGGTGCTGAACAATATCCCCCGCAACTCCAGATTCCTCTACTCGGCGGTGAGCCGCTTCACGCCCGAGGACGCTATGGCGTTCTTTGAGTCGCTGGGTGTGGAGCTCAAGACCGAGCGGGGCAACCGGGTGTTCCCGGTAAGCGACAGCGCAAAGGACATCTCAGGGGCGCTGATAAATGCGGCTAAAAACGCGGGTGTCAGGTTTGTAAAGGACGACATACGCTCGCTCATCATAGAGGACGGCAGGGTTATCGGCGCCCGGGGAAGGACGGAGGTATACTTCGCCGGCAGAGTAGTTGTGGCGGCGGGCGGGCTTTCCTATCCCGGCACCGGCTCGGACGGCAGCGGCTACAAGCTCGCCCGGCAGGCGGGTCACACCGTCACCGAATGTGTCGGCTCGCTGGTGGGGGTGGAGCTTTACGGCTCCGACTGCGCCAAGGCTATGGGGCTGTCGCTGAAAAACTGCGGTCTCACCGTCCGGGACAACGACGCCGGCAAGGCGGTCTACCGCGATCAGGGGGAGATGCTCTTTACCCACTTCGGTATGTCGGGGCCGCTGGTGCTGTCGGCTTCGGCGCATATGGAGGATATCCGGCGGGGGAAGTACAGCTTTATCGTTGACCTAAAACCCGCGCTGGACATCGAAAAGCTGGACGAGCGTATACTGCGGGACTTCGGAGACGTGCCTAACCGCGATTTCGGCAACTCGCTGGGACGGCTGCTGCCGGCGAGCATTATCCCGGTCATCATCTCTCGCTCGGGGATCAGCGAGGTCAAGAAGGTCAACCAGATAACCCGCGAGGAGCGGGGAGCGCTGGTGTCTGCTATAAAGCAGCTTACCTTTGAGGTGAAAGCTCTGCGCCCGGTGGAGGAAGCGATAATCACCCGGGGCGGAGTTGAGGTAAAGGAGCTGTCTCCGAAAACCATGGAGTCAAAACTGGTCAGCGGGCTGCATTTCATCGGCGAGATAATAGACGCCGACGGCTACACCGGCGGCTTCAATCTGCAAATAGCCTGGGCGACTGCCTATGCGGCTGCGACAGCGTTTTGAAAATACTGTGACAGCAAAATGATTTTTTCGGGCAGCACTTGATTTTTCTTTTAAAAGGTGTATAATATAATAGTACGAGAATACCCTTAGGGGGATAAGGAGTAAAGGATATGGGACTTAATATTGCACTTGACGGACCTTCGGGCGCGGGTAAATCCACTATAGCAAAGGCGGCGGCTAAGAAGCTGGGGTTTGTGTATGTGGACACCGGAGCGCTCTATCGTTCGATAGCATACAACGCGCTGAGCAAGGGCGTCGATCTGGATGACGCTGAGGCGGTCACCGCTTCGCTGGAGGGGCTGGATCTGAAGCTCACCTACATAGACGGCGCACAGGCTGTGCTTGCCAACGGCGAGAATGTTTCCGACAGGATACGCACTCCCGAGGTGTCTATGGGAGCTTCCAAGGTGTCGGCAGTGCCGGCGGTGCGCGAGTTCCTGCTTGAGACACAGCGCAGTATCGCCCGGGAGAACGACATCATCATGGACGGCAGAGACATCGGCACGGTGGTACTGCCCGACGCTCAGGTGAAGCTGTTCCTCACGGCGTCCGCAGAGGAGCGTGCTAACAGGCGCTTCAAGGAATTGCAGGAAAAGGGCGATCCTTCCACCTACGAGGAAGTGCTTGCCGACATCAACCAGCGTGATTACAATGACACCCACCGCGAGATAGCTCCCCTGAAACAGGCGGAGGACGCTCAGGTGATAGATTCCACCAATATGACGATAGACCAAGTCGTTGACGCTATCTGCCGTGCGGCAGAGCAGGCGGACGGCTCAAAAAAAAAATCTGACGAAGAGCGGGAACTGAGACGCGCCGAGCGCCGCAGCCGCGAGCTCATGCCGGTGCGCCCGATCAGCAAGAGCCGCAGGATAAATCCTGTACGGCAGGCGTTCTACAGCGGGCTCCGTCCCTTTGTGCGGTTCATATTCAAGTGTATCTACGATCTGTCCTTTGAGGGCGTGGAGAATATCCCGGCGGACGGCGGCAACATCTTCGCTTCCAATCACCGCAGCTACGGCGATCCCATATTTATCGCCCTTATGACCCGCGTGCCGATAAGCTACATGGCGAAGGAGGAGCTGTTCAAGCACAACATCTTCTTTACCGCGCTGATAAAGGCTTTCGGAGCTTTCCCGGTGGTGCGGGGCAGCGGCGATACCAAGGTCATCGACACCTCGATCGACAAGCTGGAGAGCGGACGCAATCTGGTCATCTTCCCTGAGGGCACACGCTCTAAGGACGGCAAGGTGGGCAAGGGCAAGAACGGCGTTGCGCTGATAGCGGCGGTGGCTCAGACCAAGGTAGTGCCTGTGGGGATCAATTTCGAGGGCGAAAAACTCACCAGGAGAAAGAAGATAATCGTGCGCTACGGCAAGCCTATTGATCCGAAGGAACTGGGCGTGAATGACGCTTCAACGGGCAGTATCAAGAAGATCAAGAAAAATATTATGGAAGAAATTACCAAACTGGTGTACTAAATGTTAAATAATTGTAAAATTTTAGTCGCAAAGACCGCGGGATTCTGTTTTGGTGTAGACAGAGCCGTAAAAATAGTGTATAATAAATTAGATAGCCGAAATAATGTTGTGACATTGGGTCCTATTATCCATAATCGCAATGTCGTTGACGATCTCGCTGCCCGCGGCTGCAAGGCGGTGGAGCTTGAAGAGGTCGCATCGGGGCAGACTGTCATCATACGCTCCCACGGTGTCGGAAAGCAGGTCTACAGACAGCTTGAGGATATCGGTGCGGAGGTGGTTGACGCTACCTGTCCTTTCGTCAGCCGTATCCAGAATATAGCTGCCGAAAAGACAGCGGGGGGCTACAGCGTGCTTATAGCAGGCGACGCCGCTCACCCGGAGGTGCAGGGTATCAGAGGCTTCTGCGAGGGCGGGACATTCGTCTTTGCCGATACCGAGAGCCTGCGCGGTCTGCTTGGACAGTTCGGTACAGAGGATAAGCTCTGCGTGCTGTCACAGACTACTTTTAACAAACGACTTTGGGAGCAGTGCCGGGAGATCATTGAAGAGATCCGTCCCGACGCAGAGGTGTATGACACTATCTGTAATGCTACCGCTGCCCGACAGGCAGAGGCGGAAGACCTCGCCGGTCAGGCCGATCTGATGATAATAGCCGGAGGAAAACACAGCTCCAACACCCACAAGCTGGTGCAGGTGTGCGAAAGGCACTGCCGTACGGTGCTGGTGGAGAACGCGGATGAGCTGAGGGAGCTTCTGGCAGACGAAGACTTTTCGTCATCAAGATTTATCGGGATATCTGCCGGTGCTTCGACTCCGGCTTATATAATCAAGGAGGTACAACAGGCCATGAGTGAAATGTTGAACAATGTTGAAGAAGAA
>CACXDI010000182.1 GCA_902766335.1 uncultured Ruminococcus sp.
GACGGAATCATCGCTCCCGGCTATACCGACGAGGCGCTGGAGATACTCAAGTCCAAGAGAAAGGGCACCTACACCATCATTCAGATGGACGAGAGCTACAAGCCTGACCCCGTGGAGCGCAAGCAGGTGTTCGGCGTGACCTTCGAGCAGGGCAGACAGGAGCTTCTCATCGACAACGATATGCTCGGCAATGTTGTTACCGAGAACAAGGATATACCCGATGATAAGAAGATGGATCTGCTCATCTCCCTCATCACTCTGAAATACACCCAGTCCAATTCCGTATGCTACGTCAAGGACGGACAGGCTATCGGTATCGGTGCAGGTCAGCAGTCGAGGATACACTGCACCCGTCTTGCGGGTCAGAAGGCTGACAACTGGTGGCTGAGACAGTCTCCGCAGGTTATGGGGCTCCAGTTCAAGGACGATATCCGCCGCGCAGACCGCGACAACGCTATTGACGTTTACATCGGTGACGAGTACGAGGACGTTCTTGCCGAGGGCACATGGCAGAATATCTTCAAGGTAAAGCCCGCCGTATTCACCCGCGAGGAAAAGAAGGAGTGGCTTGCAAAGAACACCGACGTGGCTCTCGGCTCCGACGCCTTCTTCCCCTTCGGCGACAACATTGAGCGCGCATACAAGTCGGGCGTTAAGTACATCGCAGAGCCGGGCGGCTCTATCCGCGACGACAACGTTATAGAGACCTGCAACAAGTACGGCATGGCTATGGCTTTCACCGGCATCAGACTCTTCCACCACTGATACCGGAAAAACAGATATATAGGAGGCAAACAAAATGAAAGCATTCGACAAAAGGCTGTTCGGCTTCGGCATGGCGGCAGTAATGCTCGCAAGCGCAGGAGCAGTTCCCGCGTCAGCAGTCGGAGTTGAGCGGGAGGCAGTATCTGTATCTGCATTTGAGCAGCTCGGCGGTCTTGCAAAGCCCAAGATAACCGCCACCCAAAGAGGTTCTTCTGCTGTAAAGCTCGAGTGGAACAAGGTAGACAAGGCTGCCGGCTACAAGGTATTTGTGAAGATCAGGGGCAGCTGGAAGTGCAAGGCTGTTGTAAAGGGTGGCAGTAATGTCTCCGCAAAGGTAAAGGGACTTGATTCCAAGACAAAGTATCAGTTCAAGGTGCAGGCTTTCAAAAAGAGCAAGGGCAAGACCTACTACAGCAAGTACAGCGCTCCCATTACCGTTGAGACCACTTACGGCGTCGGCGCTTCCAACTGGACTAACAAGTATATGTCCGTCAGATACAACAACAAGAAGTGGATCGTTGACGGAAATAAGGATATGGTGGTTTTTGGTTTTAACAAAGACGACACATCAGCATACACCACTCAGCTTGCCGCCTCACTTATGCAGGAGGGCGATGTATATACCACCGACGAACTTGTGAAGAATGTCATTGAAGCATATAAGGATTTGGGGGTCGAATTTGTCCGCGTAGACAACGTGACTATAGCGGGAAGACAGTTCGCAAAGCTGACTGCCCATGTGGAGGATGAGAGCGAGGATGAAACTTCCGCTACTTTGAATATGCTGATAAAGGCTTCTGGAAGAAAGGTGTGGTCTATGTTTGAGATGTACACCGACGGTGTAGAAGAAGAGGGCAGAAGAGAGATCGACAAGCTGTATAAGACCATCGAACTCAAGTAAAATTTAAGGAGCGGTATCGAATGATAAAGCTAAGAAGAATATCTGCTGCGGTGCTGGCGGCGGTGACAGCGCTCACTATGGCGGCTTGCGGCAGCAAGAAGGCTGATGACAGCAGCAAGGCGACTACCACAAAGGCAGCCGAGACCACGGCGGCAGAGACTACAGCTGACGAGACGGCGGAACAAGCGGAGCCGGAAAAGACCGTCGGCACCTATTCCGACGGAACATTTGACTGCGAGTACTATACCGTTACCGTGGACGAGAGCAAGTGGGGCTATTCCGACGGCTCTGATATGGACTGTCAGTTCAACTACATCGCCAAGCCCGACGATGATGTTTACAGCGCGTCCTCGCTCAACGTGGCTTCCTTCGCGGAGGACACCATGCAGGGCGTGACGGTAGAGGAATACGCGGAGCAGATCGCGGCGACATACAGCGGTGAGGAGGACTATAAGGTATCCTCAAAGGAGGCTGAGCTTGACGGTCAGAAGGGCATGGAGATAACCATAAACTTCCCCATGGGCGACAGCCGAATGACTATCAAACAGCTGGTGGTGCAGAAGGACGGCGCGGTGATAGCGGTAAGCTACGGCGCTCTGGACGATATCTACAAGAAAATGCAGAAGCAGTTCGATGAAGTTATCGGCAGCATAAAACTCAAATAAAAGGAGGAACTGTAATGAACATTCTGGTAGTAGGAGGCGGCGGCAGAGAGCACGCCATTATCATGAAGCTGGCGGAATCCCCCCGCGTTGACAAGCTCTACTGCACTCCCGGCAACGGCGGTATCTCAAAGTACGCCGAGTGCTTTGACGTGGCGGCGACGGATATTGAGGGAGTTGTGGCTCTGGCAGAGAAGCTGAAGCCGGATATGGTGGCTGTAGCCCCCGACGATCCGCTGGTGCTGGGCATGGTGGACGCTTTGCAGGCAAAGGGCTTCAAGACCTTCGGACCCAAGGCGAATGCCGCAATTATCGAAGGCTCCAAGGTCTTTTCCAAGGAGCTGATGAAGAAGTACGATATCCCCACCGCGGCTTACGAGGTGTTCACCGACAGTGAGTCAGCGATAGAGTATCTGAAAAAGCAGAACAGCTATCCCGCAGTCATCAAGGCTGACGGTCTGGCTCTGGGCAAGGGCGTTATCCTGGCGCAGAACGAGGAGGAGGCTGTTCAGGCGGTACACGAGATGATCGACGAGCTGAAATTCGGCAAGTCCTCGGCGCGTATCGTTATCGAGGAGTATCTGACAGGTCCCGAGGTCTCGGTGCTGAGCTTTACCGACGGCGAGACTGTTGTTCCTATGATCTCATCTATGGATCACAAGCGTGCGCTGGACGGCGATGAGGGTCTCAACACCGGCGGCATGGGCACTGTAGCTCCCAATCCGTATTACACCGACAGCGTTGCAAAGGAGTGCATGGAGAAGATCTTCAAGCCCACTATCGCCGCTATGAACGCGGAGGGCAGGACTTTTGAGGGCTGTCTCTACTTTGGTCTGATGATAACGCCGAAGGGACCGAAGGTCATCGAGTACAACTGCCGTTTTGGCGATCCCGAGACCCAGGTGGTGCTCCCCATGCTGGACACCGATCTTGCGGACATCTTCGAGGCGATCTACGATCACAAGCTCTCTGACCTCAAGATCAAGTGGAAGTCGGGCAGCTGCGCCTGCGTGGTAATGGCTTCCGGCGGCTATCCGCTGAGCTACCCCAAGGGTCTGGAGATCAAGGGTCTTGACGGCAAGGGTCAGGTAGAGGGCGCGTTCGTATATCATGCCGGCACCAAGCTTTCAGGCGACGGCAAATTCCTCACCAACGGCGGCAGAGTGCTGGGCGTTACCTGCACGGCGCTCACTTTAGCTGAGGCGCTGCGCCGTTCCTACGAGGCGGTGGACAAGATCACCTGGGACAACGTTCACTTCCGCCGCGACATCGGCAAGCGTGCCCTTGAGGCTCACGCCGATCCCCTCGATCTTTACTACAAGGACGACATGGAGGACTACATCGAGTCCAACGGCGTTTATCTGAGACAGTAAGAGTACAAAATTACGGACAGTAATAAAGTCCGCGGGCAGCCTTTGTCCGCGGACTTTTTCTTGGCGCTTTAGCGTCAATAAACCCCCAGTTCTACTGGGGGAATTAAAAAGCTTTAGCATGAGTATTAAAAATAACCTCCA
>CACXDI010000183.1 GCA_902766335.1 uncultured Ruminococcus sp.
CCATGATCATAGCTGCGATTATTTCCTTTGCATATTTGGTTTGAAGGATATAAGGAAATCTAAGTGATCTATACTTTTCTATGGATAACGGTCCATCAGACTTAGCTTTCTCTGCCACGTTACCGGCACAAGCTAATCCACTTGTAAGAACATCGTCATATGAAATCTGCATACTCTTTCACCTCCCTCCAAATTGATTATATCACACAATTTCAGATAGGTAAAGAGGCAAAATTAAAAAGGAGGAACATCTATGCCCACCAACACGCCAATTACCCCGCAGATGCTCACCGCTGCCGCCGAGATCGTCGGCAACGTCGGGGAGCTGCACAATGCTGAGATCGACAGCACGCTTGATAATGTATCCTTGTATGTTCGCACTAAGCCCGAGCATGAGGACGAGCCTGTTGCCGCCAAGCTTTACCGCTGGAACTCAAAGACCAAGAGCTTTTGCTTTATCAAGAACTTCAAATACTGAGGATGCAGGAGCTATGGGAATGACACACGATATCGACCGTAAGCGACTGCTTGCAGATCAGCTTTACTATATTATGGCTACTGCGGGACTATCGGTCTCAAAGGTCACGTACACTAATGAAAATGGAGAGGAGTACTACACCATTACTATGAGGAATTGGTCTGCATACCGTGTAGATGTCACCGCAGACAGTCCGATAGCAGCAGTTTATGATGTTATAAAGAAAATGAGATTCAAATAGGAGGCTGTCATGGAGGACAACGCAAGACAGAAGGTGCTGGAAACCTTCAACGAAGTCAAAAATACCCGTTTTACGGACCTCAAAGACGCTATTGAGGAGTACGGAGCAGCTTATATCTTTGATGTCTGGCTGCGATACATAGGGATAGTCGGTTACACCCGGGACATACTTGCAGCTTTAAGCGCCGTGGGTATGCTCGATTACGAGGAGGAATGGTAAATATGAGCGATGCAAAATTTGTAGCAATGCTCGTCATTTTCACGATAGCGTTTTTTGTAATGCTGTCACGCACATGGACAGAAGCTGCCGTGCTGGCTGCCCTGCTCGCATGGGGGCTGTATAATGACTACCGTTACGGACGTATTGAAAAGAGGTTCATTAAGTATAAGAAAGCATACGAAGATATGGTTTCGGAGCTTATAAAGGAGAGTGATGAACATGACGATAGGCACAAACATAAGGAACAAGCGGCTCCAGCGAGATCTGAGTCAGAACGAGCTGGCGAAGCTCTCCGGAGTGAGCAAGCCGATGATCAGCGCTATCGAGAGAGATCAGCGGATCCCGACTGTGGTAGTAGCACAGAAGATCGCCCGGACATTAAGATGCACCGTGGACGAGTTGCTTAGTGAAGCAAGCTGATATATAAGCCGAAACAGCGGCACCCGCCGCTGTCTGCAAGGGGTTGACCGCCCTGCACTGATGATGGCAGGTCAGAAAGGAGCGTGAGGATATGGACTATTTAACAGTCGCACAGGCGGCGGAATTAAAGGGGTGCAGTGACCGATATATAAAGCAACTCTGCAAAGACGGCAAGCTGCATTGCATAATTGAGATCAATGACCGCAAGCGTCCGAAATACATGATTCCGGTGTCATCGCTCCCGGCGGACTTGCAGGCGAGGTACTACGACCGCCAGCGCCGTGAAGCAGGCATAGAGCCTGAGCTTAAAGCACCTTCAAAAAAGTCTAAAAAGACCGTTAAAAAGGTGTTTGAGGACTTCTCCGAAGTAGAGCGTGAGGAAATATCGGCATGGATAAACGTCCTGAACGAATGGCAGGAGTGCCGCCGAAGATATAAGAAAAAGTCCGAGGCTGATGAGCTGTTCATTACAAAATACCGCCTTGAAAATCCGGAAGAACCCATAAGCATGGATATTCTCTACCGAAAGTGGGCGGCATATAAGCAGAACGACCTTGCGGGGATCCTCGGCAAGCGAGGGGGATCCAATAAGGGAACAAGTACGATTCCTGCGGAGCTGTGGGATTACTTTAAGTATCTCTACCTCTGCGACAGCAAGCCGACAGTTTCCCGCTGTTACACGCTGCTGGGCGACTGGACAGCAGATTTCTATCCGGAGTTAGTCCCGTTCCTGCCGGCGGAGCGCACATTCAGACGACACATCGATTCTGATATACCACTTGCCGTTCAGATATACATGAGAGAAGGCGACAAGGCTATGCGTGACAAGTGTATGCCTTACATAAGCCGAATGTATGACAAGCTCCATGCCAACGATGTCTGGATCGCTGATAACCACACCTTGGATATCCAGTCCTATGACGATCTTGGCAAGACGCACAGACTATACCTCACAGCGTTTCTGGACGCTAAAAGCGGCGTACTGGTAGGCTGGAACATCACCGACTCACCTACATCACAGTCAACAGTGCTTGCTCTGAGGCACGGCATCAAGCGCTTCGGTATCCCGAAGCTGATCTATGTCGATAACGGACGCGAGTTTTTGACCTACGACATAGGAGGCAAGGGTCACAGATCGCGCAGATCTAACGAGGATGAGATAATACCCCCGACAATACTGCAGCGGCTTGACGTTGAAATGCGTAATGCTATCGTAAGAAACGCAAAGGCTAAGCCCATCGAGCGCACGTTCTCTACCGTTACTGCACAGTTTGCCCGTATGCTCGAAGGCTACTGCGGCGGAACTATCAAGCAGCGCCCGGAGAGCTTGAAGCGCCGTATCAAGGAAGGCAGGCTGCCTTGTGACTTTGAGGTGCGGGAAGTGCTGAACGACTGGATAGACTATGAGTTCAATACTCAGGACTACGGCGGGTCCGAGGCTAAATACAGCGGCATGAGCCGTATCGATGTATGGAACCACGATATCAAGGCAGCAGGAGTGCGTAAGGCTCCCGAAAGCGAGCTGAATCTCATGCTCATGCGCTCAACGAGGATCCAGAAGGTCAAGAGAGACGGCGTGTTCATCACCATCGGCGGCGAGAAGCTGTGGTATATGGACTATGAAAGCACATATCAGCATCTTGGCGAAGAGGTGTATGTGCGTTATGATCCGGCAGACCTCAGCTCCGTAAGGATATACGATAAGGATGACCGCTATCTGTGGACATGGAATGTAGCCGACGCTCTGATGCAGGACTACATCACAGAGCAGAAAGAGGAGCTTTCGGACGCTATCGCTATTTCGAGGAATGTTGTCAAGCGCATAAAGGCGGATTCCAAGGAGATCGCAGCGAGCATATCTCCCGAAAAGCGCATAGATCTGCTTGATATGTCTGTACGCAGAGCGCACAAGAACAAGGATCTGTTCAAGATCGAAATGCCGACCAATATAATCCCGATCAGAGCCGACGAGCCTACGATAGAACAGCTTGAAAAGGCAGCAGGCGCTGAGACGGTTACTATTGATATACACAAAATGAACCGTAACACTGAAAAGCGCAAGAAACAGGAGGAGTGATCATGTTTGAATTTACAGAGACCCAACGCTGGGCGCTGGACAAGTTCGACGAGCTGGCAGCTCAGCTAAACAGCGCAAATCAAGCTGCGACGAGGATCGGTATGTCGGGAGGAACTATCTCCAGCATCAAGAATGGCACATACAAAGCCGACCCCACTAAACAGCTGGATAAGCTGATAACGTACTTTAAGACAAAAGAGGAAGCGGCAAACCTTACCTCTTACGATCCCGATATCTATGTCAAGACCTCTATCTCGGATAACGTATACAGCATAATCCGTAACTGTCACCTCAAGGGCGGGCTTGCAATAGCCTGCGGCGATGCAGGTATCGGCAAGACACGGGCGGCTAAGCAGTATGCAAGGGATTATGAGAGCAGCTGTATATGCATTACCGTAAACCCGTGCATTAAGTCCCCGAAATCGGTACTTAAGCTGCTTGGAAGCAGATTCAATGTTTCCGCCAATTCGGTAGACGAGCTTTGGCTCGGTATCGTTGGAAAGCTCTCGGACGGAACTATCATCATCATAGACGAAGCGCAGCATCTCGGGATAAAGACTATCGAAACGCTCCGCAGCTTCTCGGACTACTTCGACGGCAGAGGGCAGACGCTCGGTATATGCTTCATCGGGAACCAAGAGACAGTCGGCAGGCTCGGCGGAAAGCAGAAGGCGGAGTTTGCTCAGATCAGAAACCGCACCAAGCAGACCAAGATATACAGCAGTAAGCAGATAAAGCGTGAGGACATGGAGCTGCTTTTCCCTCAGCTGATCGGCAAGGATATGGAGCTCGACTTCATGCTCAAGGTAGCTCACAGTCCTGAAGCTATAAGAGGAGCCGTAAACCTCTTCTCAAACGCCTTCGACAACGAGGACATCTCCTACAAGGGACTTGTAGGAATGGCAAAATACATGGAAATGGCGGTGTAACCATGAAAAGACCTAAGAAACCTACAAGAGCGCAGAAGCTGATACTTTCATACTATCATCTGAAGCCTGAGACATGGCTCGTTATATCAGAGACCGACACCACGCTGGTAGTCATAAACCGCTATACCGATACGGTGAGAGAGCTGAACACCGAGGGCTTAGACCTGCGGTCTGAGTTCAGAGGAAGGAAAGGCAAAAAATGAGCATATTAACTGTTTTGCAGGCTGTTGGAATAGTTCTTATTGTTCTTATCGGTGTACTGCTATCAACGATACTTGTTTATTTGATTGTTCATTTTGTTAAATCAATGTTTGGTAATACAAGAAAGTAAAATCTAACCCGGAGCACTGCTCCGGGTCTGTAATGCAGCCGCCGATCGGAGCGAACGGCGAGGGTCACAAGCCCCTAATGCAGAGTGCAGACATCGAAAAGAGGTGGAAACAATGAATAACTTCAAGATTTTCGTGGTATTCCGTCAGGACAGTTTCACGAAGCACAATGCCGTCGGTGAGTTAAAGGGAGAGATAACAGTCACGACAGACCGCTGTGATATCGAGCCGATACTGGCGGGACTCAACGTGCAGTCGTATCAGATCATCGGCTGTCAGAGAAACGGCATCGAGGTCAAGTGTCAGCATATGGACAGCATGATGAAAATACCCGAACACTACTATGAGCGACAGGCAACCACAAGGAGAGTCGGCGACCCGACAGAGCAGCTGAAGGGGGAAGTAAAACTATGCCAAAGGTAGGAGAAAAGTATATTATAGAGCTGTCGGAAGAACTAAAATCGGCAGATGATAAATACTACATGATTAAGGGTATCGGAAACACAATGATTAGTACTTACGAAGTAAGTCGCCTCAAAAAGTATGAGCGTGATGACGAAGCCTACCAGCGCGGTCTCGACGAAGCGTGGGAGGCGGCAGAGAAGGTCCTAATGCTTGAAAGCGAGGAACTCAAAGAGATATTCGATGTCATCTATGAGGAGGAGGTATTTGGGAACTTTACTCCCGCCAAAGCCATCGAAAAACTCCGCGCCTACGAGGAGCAGAAGAAAGCCGAAGACGAGATAAAGGTCGGGGACGAGGTTAAGGACTGTGAGGCAGAGATAGGTATTGTTTTCGACAGGAAAGATAACAAATATCTTATTGTATACTTTGATTTAGCAGAATCAGATATCTATTCAGGGGAGTCAGAGAGAGGAGAACTGAAGAAAACCGGTCGCCACTTCCCGCAGGCCGCTGAGCTTCTGGCGGCGTTGGGGGAGGGTGAGTAGATGAGACCGGTTGACGCTGATGAACTGTCCGACAGAATCTTATACTTGCTTCAAAGTGGTGTGCCGTCACAAGATATAAGGCGAGGAATAAAAAAGGTTTATACAATGTTGTGCGACACTCCCACCATTGAAGACGAGCAGGAAATTCACGCTCATTGGGAGATAAACCCCGACGGTTATTATCCATACTGCTCCAATTGCAAAAACGAGCCAAAAGGAAGAGAAATGACTGACTATTGCCCGAACTGCGGTGCGAAAATGAGCAGAAGAGGAAAGGGCGGCATGACCAATCGACAGTACTACATCACAAAACGTAACGAGTACGATCTGATGATATCGCTGGTATCGCACTATATTTGCCCAATAAAAGCGATAAGCGATCAAAAACCACCGTATCAGCATTGTATTGGCGAGGAAGAAGAATGCGGGAAATGCATTCAAAGGTGGCTAAATGAGGAGGTGAAACCTATTGGAGATTAATGTAAACTGTTGTATTTCCTGCGGACAAGTATTCGAGACAACTGACGGATACGAGGACTACTGCGAATCATGCAGAGCAGCTCAGCCGAAGGGAATGGAAAAGACCTGCGTGAGCTGCGGCAGAAAGTATCAGACTATTCAGGTCTTTTCTATCTACTGTCCCGAATGCAAGGAGATACGCTCAAAGCGTTGCAAGATATGCGGCTGTGAGATCGAAAACGGCGGCGGGAACAAGAAATACTGTTCCGAATGCGCTAAACAGATGAACAAAAGCAACAGCAGGGATAACTTTAAGCTGCACAAGGACCATTCCGCTGCCGCCAGAAGCGCGGAGAAACGCAAAATGAAGCGCATGGAAAGCAGCGGACTGACTCTGCAGGACGCGGTAAAACTAAGTCAATTAAGCGGACACAAGATAAGCTATGGTAAGATCATAGAGAAATACGGTGATATGAAGTATGATGTGGCATTAATGCTCATGCAGAGCCGAGGCGAGGTCATATCATGAAAAACTACACCTGCCGCGACTGTATTCACGGTAAGAAATGCCTTGAATGGTCACGGCTTATGCCCTGCAGGGATTTTAAGCCGTATAAACCTATAAAAACAAGAAAGGAAGCTGATAGAAATGACCAAACACAAGAAACTGACACGAGCCGGAGGGGTGACTATCCCGAAGGATATGAGGGCAGCAACGGGCATCATGCCGGGGATCGCAGTGGATCTGAATGAGACTGAGGACGGGATCCTCATCAGCAAGCACGTTCCGACCTGCTGCTTCTGCGGAAGTCCCGAAAGGGTGATCTCGTTCTTCGACTCCGAGATCTGCGCTGACTGCGTGGAGGTAATGAACGAGGAGGTGCAGAAACTTGCTGAGTAATGCCGACGAGCGCATCAGGCGCTACAAGGAGATCAAACAGGAGATCGCGAGCCTCAGGGAAGAGGCTGCGGGTATCGAAGCCGAGTTCCTGAAGGCAATGGAAGGCGATCTTGAGGACACCAAGTACAAGTCGGTGAGCTATTCCGACGGCGAGGGAAATAAGGTCACGGCAACCGAGGCTGAGAGCCTGAAGGTCATTTACCCGAGCTACCTCAGACACATCTTCGGCGAAGCCTACAAGGACGTTGTTACCGAAGAGACCACCTACAAGCTCGCCGCAGGAGCTTCCAGAATGCTTACGGCGATGTACAACAAGGAGTATCTGAGCGGCGGTTCGGTAGATGAGCTGATCGCTTCGCTGGGTCTTGAGGACAAGGCTGAAAAGGCACTTCTTAAAAAGCTAAAGGGCAAGAATTTTGACACAGACGTAAAGAATCTTATGAAGCTCGGCGGTCTGAACGAAGCCGACGCCAAGGAAAATGCTTACCTCATATCAGAGATCACCGCATGGAACGACTTCATGAAGCTAATGGAGCTGAGCGGAAAGACCTCGGAGCAGGACATCAACGACGCTCTGAGAATGATAGACGGAGCTGTGACTGTAGAGCAGACAGCCAAGATAAAGATAGACATAGCCTAAGAAGGAGGGCGGCAGTATGGCAACTAAGGAGCAGATAAGGAAGATATACGCACTGGGCGGCGAGCTGGGGATAAAGGGCAATGGTCACGATGACCTGCTGCATGAGCTGATCTACGGCATTACCGGCAAGGAATCGGTCAGAGAGCTGAACGACAGCGAGGTCAGAGCGGTACTTTCGGAGATGTACAAGCGGAAGCCTGCTGCCGCCAAAAGAAAGAAGTCGGATAAGGAGCCGGGCGACAACGGCATGGCAACTAAGGAACAGCAGGCTCTCTGCTGGAGATACTGTTATCGCCTGAAGGAGCTTGACCCGAATCCCGAGTCGGCAGATGTGTTTGAACGTCTTGCGGGAGCGATAAGGAAGGTGTGCGGCACTAACATGGTGCCAAAGACCGACCCCTTCCGCTGGGTCGATCAAGACAACTGCTCAAAGCTGATAGAGCAGCTAAAGCGATATGTAAATACAGCCGAAAGGCGGGCGAAAAGGCAGGGTGATATGAGTGGCTGAGCTTGACATCATATATGAGGACCTTAGCGAAGATCAGAAGCAGATATGTGACTGCATAGGGGTAGACGCTTATGCAAAGCTTGTCCTTCTGGTGGACGGCGATGACATCTACATACCGAAGATAGCAGCTGTCTCCCGTTCCTCCAGAAACGCCGCTATCATAGATGATTTCAACGGTTACAACTACAAATACCTGTCTCAGAAGTACGGTCTGACAGTGCGGACAATCCGCAGCATAGTAGCTGACAGCACCGTTGAAAAGCGTAACGCTCCGCTTGAAGGTCAGATCACATGGGAAGATCTTTAGTGAAATAAACTGTGGAAACAGATTCCTGTACAATACACATTAATAATGGTATCATTGTTACAACGGCAATGATACCATTATTCGTTAGGAGGTGTGCTTATGAATCATGATACTCTGAATGTGATATTATCAGTCCTATCATTCCTTGTTACCTGCGGACTGGGAGTTATAACATACTTCCTTAAAAGAGTTATGGACGAGCTCGACCGATGCAGGAGGGATATCGACGACATGAAGAGCCGATATGTCCTCAAAGACGAGTTTGACAAGGCTAAGTCTGATATTACCGAAGTCAAGCAGAATTATCTTACCAAAGAGGATTTCTATCGGGAGCAGGTCAAGACAGAGAAGAAGCTCGACAAGATAATGGATATCTTAATGCAGATGAAGGGAGAGAGATAAAATGGACATGGACAAGCAGATGCAGCTCATTAAGGCGGGAAAATTTAAAGAAAACAACGGAAGCGTCATGCGCTCGGTGAACATCATACGTCATCAGTACCACCCCCTCAAAGATGTCAAGTACGCCCTGCCGTACATCAGTGAGGGCGAACTGCTCGACAGCATAAACTTTCTGCATGAAGCAGGATATATAAAGCTGCGCAGCACTCTTACCAAGGAGCCTGCATCACTCGCAGACTTCAGATTTGAAGACCTTGAAGCCAAGCTTACCGACAAAGGTATAAGGCTTTTGGCAGGCGGAATAACAGATTCCTGCATTGTCATCTAAGGGGGCGGTCTTATGAGCCGCAGAAAACACAGCAAGATCGACAAGCTCCCACCTGATATAAAGGATACTGTTGAGGAGATGATCCGCGCCGACTTTACCTATGCTGAGATCGCGGATTACATCTTGGTTCAGACAGAAATACCAATCTCAACAGCATCTATCTGCCGTCATGCGCGGAATCTTAACGAATCGATAGAAACGCTGCGCATGGCACAGGAGAACTTCCGCTGCATAGCTGAGGAGCTGAACCGCTATCCCGATGTAGATACCACAGAGGGCATTATCCGCCTTCTCTCACACTACGTTCTGGAGAGTATCCACAACACTCCGGAGGAGATGTGGAAGTCCATAAAGCCCGAAGACCTCATCAAGCAGGCTACAAGCCTCGTGAAGGCGGCAAGCTACAAAAAGAACCTCGACCTGAAGAACGAGGAAATCTTGGACGCAGGCTTCGAGCAGGTCAAGACGATGGTATTCGAGGCTATGGCAAAGGAGCGTCCCGAGCTTTACGCAGATGTAGCAAAATTCCTCGATGAAAAGAGGGGTGAGACCTCTTGATCTATACCCTTCATGTACAAAGCGGAATGGAATGGAACGCTCTCGCCAAGCTCAGAGGGCAGGGCATAAAAGCCTATGCTCCGAAAAAGAATATGCTTCTTCGCCGAAAGGGTGAATGGAAATATGAGCAGAGCTATCTGTTCCCGGGATATATCTTCATCGACGTAAAGCTGACAGACGATATATACTATACCGCAAAAAACACCGCAGGAGTCATACGATTCCTCGGAGATCCGACTCCGCTGTCATGCTCCGAACAGAAGCGCCTGCAGTGGATATTCGACAGCGAGCTTATCGGCATAAGCCGAGGGGTCGTGAAAGATGGCGAGCTGATCATCACCGAGGGCTTGCTAAAAGGCAAGGAAAGCCAGATAGTGAGCTGGAGCATACGGCAGAAACGCTGCAAGCTGAGGTGCGAGATCAACGGCAGACCTCATACTTATTTCGTTTCGGCAGAGATAACAAGAGCCTAAACAAAATATCGGGTTGATCCGTCCCCGATACGGAGTTTCGGCTTACATAACGGCAATGACGGGAGGTCGAACGGAAGATCTCGCGAATGGCGAAGCTATGCCCGCTTGATACATCGTTCAAGACCCCCATTTTATGCCGTTTAAATCGTTTTAAAAAGCGCAGGGGTAAAACTGTACCCCTATATCATAAGCCCCGCTTAAAACGCCTTAGATTTCGTTTTTGGCAGAAAGGAGACCCGAGACATGAACCCCAAGAAGAAAAAGGCTGTGGAACTGCTGCATGAAGCAGTCAGCAGCGCCCGTGATGATAAACAGGATAAAGACATTCAGAGCCTCGGAGATCTGTCCAAGGCTCTTTCTGCTGCCAAGGATAAGACAGAGCAAAAGAAGCTGGTGAAAGACTTTGTGGACAACCATAAGGAATTTCACAAGTTCCTTGAGGAAAACCCCGACTTTGTCAATTCGGAAGCGGAACGCGCCCTGCTTGAGACTGCATTCGGTGCGGAAAGCGTTACCGAGGAGGAACGCACCGACAGCAGAGGACGCAAGTCGTATAAGCGTACCGTGCATCGGAACGCTCCGAACCTGAACGCTCTGCTCGAATGGCTGCGGAACAAGGATCCCGAAAACTGGTCTCCGAATCCTCAGGCAGAACCTGAGCTGGAGGATACGTCAGAGCTTGAGGAGGAGATATATGGCAAGAAAAAGCAAGGCTCCTAAGCGAAGGAGGTCAATCGGATACAGCTTCGGCGATAAGCATAAGGAGTATATAGCCGCCAGCGAGGGCTGCTTTGCCAATGTAGCCGAAGGCGCAGTAAGAGCAGGCAAGACGGTAGATAACGTGTATGCCTTCTGCCATGAGCTGAAAACCACAAAGGATAAGGTGCATCTTGCTTCTGCTTCAACGCTCGGAAATGCAAAGCTGATCCTGGGTGACTGCAACGGCTTCGGGATAGAGCATTACTTCCGGGGGCAATGTCGCTGGGGAAAATACAGAGGTAACGAAGCACTTATTATAAAGGGCATAGATACCGGATTTCGTGAGCGAATAGTGATGTTCGTGGGCGGTGCGCTGTCAAACAGCTGGACGAAGATCAGGGGTATATCCATAGGAATGTGGATAGCTACCGAGATAAACCTGCATGACAAGCACTTCATACAGGAAGCCCTCAACCGTTCTATCGCAGCACTCAAGCGTAAGTTCTGGTGGGATCTGAACCCCGGTACTCCAAAGCACTGGATATATACGGAGTTTATCGATGAATATGAACGCAAGAGCAAAGCCGGAGAGCTTCTCGGCGGCTACAATTACGAGCATTTCACGATAAACGACAACATCAATATCCCCGGGGAGCGCAGAAAGGAGATAATCTCGCAGTACGATCACAGCAGCGTGCAGTACAAGCGGGATATCCTCGGCATGAGGCTCGCCGCTGACGGTCTCATCTTCCCCGACTTTGCAAACAACACCGACAAGTATCTGCTTGACTCGGTGGACAAGAGCAAGATTACATCTATCCAGATCGGCATAGACTTCGGCGGCAACAAGTCCAAGACCACCTTTGTGGCTACCGCCTTCATGGAGGGCTTTAAGGAGCTTATCGTAATCGCCGATCACAGGATAGAGGGCGGCAAGGGAGAGATAGGACCTAAAACGGTCTATACGGAGTTTATATCTTTTGTAAAGGCTCTTTACAAGGAGTATAACCCCATTTTAATAAAGATAGCATGGGCTGATAACGAAGCGCAGACGATCATCAACGGACTTAGGACGGCGAGCAGGAACGCAAGGCTGCTTCTTAAGATAGCCGACTGCTACAAAGCTCCGGTAAATGACAGGATAGCCGCCCTGCTCACGTTTATGGCTGACGGAAGATTCCATGTGCTGAAAAGCTGTAAGCACGTTATCGGAAGTCTGTCGGAACAGGTGTGGGACTCAAAGGTAGAGGGCGAGGATGTCCGGCTCGACGACGGCACCTGCGATATAGATACGGCTGATGCGCTGGAGTACAGCTTCAGCAAGTTCATCAAGATTCTTTTAGCGGTAGGAGGTGAAGGCACTTGAATACATGGGTGATAGACTGGATAAACAAGAAATACAGCTGTAATATATCGCAGAGGTATTACGAAGCTATCGAAGAATGGAAGCATTGGTGGAAGGGATTCCATGAGCCGTTCCACAGAATAAGGGTATCGGACGGCAAGAAGATCCGAAGCAGAGATATGTACACCATGAAAATGGCAAAGAAGATATGCGAGGACTGGGCAAGCCTTCTTATCAACGATAAGACGAAGATCGTTATATCGGACGATCATACTAATAACTGGTTACAGGGAGAGAACGAGCTTGGCGGGGTGCTGGGCTCAAATAACTTCTGGGAGCAGGCTAACGACCTTATGGAGCGCATGATGTATTCAGGCACCGCTGCAATAGTTGTAGGGCTGAGAAACGCCCGCTTTGCAGATGACGGAAGGCTGCTTGCGGATCCCGACAACAGAATAGACCTCGACTACATATCAGCCGAGAATATTATACCGCTTTCATGTGATAACGGCATCATAACAGAAGCAGCATTTTGTTCGGATATTTCCGTTATGGGAAAGAAAAAGCTGTATTTGCAGATACACAGGCTTGACAGCGGAGAATATGTTATCGAAAATCACCTTTTCGGCGTTGATGACAAAGGCAGTCTGCTTAAAGAGGAAGATCTCCCCGATAATATTCCCGGGGAGATACGCACCGGCTCGTCGGAGCCGTGGTTTGCAATTTGCAAGCCCGCTATAGTCAATACCTCTGATAAGTCTAATGGAATGGGCTGTGCCGTGTTCGCCAACGCGATAGACAACCTCAAAGGAGTTGATATTGCATACAACAATTTCAACTCAGATTTCTGGCTCGGTCAGAAAAAGGTATTTGTCAACAAGACTCTGCTTGCCGAAATGGAAGGCGGCGAGACCGTCGCGCCGGACGACGTCAACCAGCAGCTGTTCTACACCATCGGCACCACGATGGGCGACGGTTCGGAGAAGCAACTTGTGCAGGAACACAACCCCGATCTGAGAGTAGACGCCAACGAAAAGGGCGTGCAGGCTCAGCTTGATTACCTCAGCTTTAAGGTCGGCTTCGGTACTAAGCACTATCAATTCAACAACGGCAGCATAGTGACCGCTACTCAGTACACCGGAGACAAGCAGGATCTGATACAGAATGCTCACAAGCACTTTATCAAGGTGGAGAGCTTTCTCCAGCAGCTGGTTAGGACGCTGCTCTACATCGGGCATGAGTTCATAGATCCGAAGATAAAGACCGATACAAAGGTCGATATCCAGTTTGACCAAAGCCCGCTTATCGACGAGAACGCCGAGCGCTCCAGAGACCGCGAGGATGTGAATGCAGGTCTGATGATGGCTTGGGAATACCGTGTGAAATGGTACGGCGAGACGGAGAGCAAAGCACGGAAGGTGCTTGACGGTGTCGAGTCGGATGATGACCTCATGGGATTTGGTGAGGCGGGTGATGAGTAATGCTCACACCTCAGACGCTGAGCCGCTTGCCGGATCCGCTGGTAGATCTGGTAAACGAGCTTCAGACCGAGATCATACAGTCGATAGCCAAGAAGCTGACAAAGGCGAATTATCTCACTCCCTCCGCCGAGTGGCAGCTCTACAAGGCGGCACAGCTGAGAATGTCTACCGCCGATGTCAACAAGCTGCTTCGCAAGTACACCAAGCTGTCAAAGCGGGAGATCGCCGCACTGTACACCGAAGCCTGCAAGCAGGCGATAAACAACGACGCTAAGATATACCGCTACTACGGCAAGGACGCTGACTCCTTCACGCGCTCGGTGGCGTTCTCCAATTCTCTGAAAGCGGGAATTAAGAACGCTGACGGTATGTACGAGAACCTCACTCGCAGCATGGTGCAGTCGAGCCGCAAGACTGTCACACACCTTATGGATAAGGCATATCTAAAGGTGCTGTCGGGCGCATTCAGCCCGCAGGAGGCGATATACAGCGCCGTCAAGGAGCTTGCAGACAAGGGCATACAGTCGGTCACATATCCGAGCGGTCGTACCGACTGGGCGGACGTGGCTGTACGCCGTGCAGTGATCACCGGCATCGGTCAGACTACCGGGCGAATGCAGCTCGACCTTGCAGAGGATATGGGCACCGATCTTGTCGAGGTTACAGCTCACTCGGGAGCAAGACCCAGTCACGCCGAATGGCAGGGCAAGGTTTACAGCATATCGGGCAAGAGTAAAAAATACCCCTCGCTCAGAGCTGCGACAGGCTACGGAAGGGGCGACGGCTTAAAAGGTTGGAACTGCCGACACGACTTCTTCCCCTTCTTCGAGGGCTTGTCAGAGCGTGCGAACTTCCCTGTAGATAAGGAGGAGAACCTTCGCGAATACGAGCTTGAACAGAAGCAGCGCGGCATGGAACGGGCTATCCGCAAGAGCAAGCGCGGGCTTGCAGCACTCGACTCTGCTATCGGCAGCGCCGACGATGAGGAGCTGAAAGCAAAGCTCCAAAGCGACTTCGACCGCAAGTCGAACACTCTGAAACGCCAGGAGGCTCGACTTTCTGATTTCTGCGAAAGCAACGGACTGCTGCCGAGGAACGACCGCACAAGGGTTATCGGCTTCGGTAGGAGCGTATCGCAGAAGGCGGTGCATGGGAATAACAGATACTTAAAATCTAAAAAACCATTGACAGATAGTTATTCTAATGCTATAATTAAAATAGTAAATGGCGAATCGCCTTATGAGTTCGTGCCCATTGATGCTGAAAAGAAAGTACCAAAGCTGGACATCTTCGGTGCTAAAGATGCAAAGAACCCGAATGATCTGATAAAAGCAAAACAGCTCAACCGTGCTCATGAGAAAGCGAGCAAAGACCTTTTAAAGCACGTCAGAGCAGATAATGCAGAAGCAGGCATAGAGTATTCGATGATCTATGATGATAAAATGCGCAAGATCAAAGGTTGGGATATTCCGCATAAAGGAGTTGTAGGCGGTGCTAAAATTGACTACGATGAAAAACCTTTCCATGCTTTTCATAATCATGGAAGCAACGGAGCATTAAGTTTTGCCGATATTGACGGTTTTTCCAAGAACAATCAAATGCTGAGCCTTACGGCACAAGGAAATAATGGCAAGAATAAATATACTGTATTCAAAATTGAGAATTATGATGAAGACGGATATAATAATTTCTTGCTTAATAAGTCACGAGAAAGCTTCTTTAGTATAGGTGAAAGAAAATTCACATTATATGATGTAGCAACATCAAGTGAATTTGACAGTATGACCAAAGAACAAAAAGAAGAATATCTTGTTTTATTAACTTCAAAAACGAAAGAGTGTTTGTTAGGTGGTAAAAAATATGGAATCAAATACATATCCTCCGAAACCTGAATGGCTTACAGACGAACAAATAGAAGTCCTTCGCCAATGCCTAAAAGAATGTCCTAATCCATATACAGAAGAAGACATTAAGAATTGGGTTTACGATGGCGATATGGATGTAAAGCGGTCTAATGCTTATACTGCCAAGCGAATTCTTTTAAAGTACGGTCTGCTTGAAGAATAGATGATTCATTGATAAGTATCATTATTAGCAGAATGAATTTGAATCATTAGATGA
>CACXDI010000184.1 GCA_902766335.1 uncultured Ruminococcus sp.
AAAAATACTTGACATAAATAAAAAATCTCTGCGTTACAAAAGCTTGAAGGGCGCCAGCCCGTCTGCGCTTTTGTTCCTTGATATTTTGTCTGCGTCTTTTCGGCAATGTTTAATTGGTGGAGCAATATAAGTAATTTCCTCCGAAAAAATTATTTAAATTTAAGGTTATATTTAAACTTACATTAAGGTTATAGTCTTATAATCAAATTAAAGAAAAACAACAAAACGAACAACAGCGAAAGGAGACGACTAAGTATGTATGCAAATAAAAAGATAGCGCTGATACCCGCCTACGAGCCGGACGAAAGGCTTGTTCAGCTCGTGCAGGACATTACCGCCGCAGGCTTTGAGGCGGTGGTGGTGGACGACGGCAGCGGCGAGGACTACTCCCCGATATTCTCCGTCTGCACGGTATACGCCCATGTGATACCTCACGAGGTCAACCGGGGCAAGGGCGCGGCGCTAAAGACCGGCTACAGCTATATCGCAGCCTGCTTCACCGACAGCATAATAGTCACCATGGACTCGGACGGACAGCACACCGTCTCCGACGCCGCGAGGGTGTGCAGGGCGGCAGCTTCAAGACCCGGCTCGCTGATACTCGGCAGCCGCGCACTTTCTGAAAACGTGCCGCTAAGGAGCAGGTTCGGCAACAGCGTCACCAGAGGAATCTACCGGCTCACCACCGGGCTTGCGGTACATGACACCCAGACAGGGCTCCGCGCCTTCCACAGCTCGCTGCTGCCGCTGATGATGAGGATACCGGGCGAGAGGTACGAGTACGAAATGAACGTGCTGCTGGAGCTTGCACGCATGAAGCTGCCCATAAGAGAAGTCCCGATCGAGACGATCTACATTGACAACAACAGCGGCTCGCACTTCAACACCGTCAAAGATTCGGCGCGGATTTACAAGGAGATACTGAGATTCTCGCTGTCGTCGCTGCTGGGGTTCGGGGTGGATTATTCGCTCTACAGCCTTATCACCATGCTCCTCGGGCTGCCCGCCGCGGCGAACATCATAGCCCGCGCGGTAAGCTCGGCGGTGAACTTTACCGTGAACCGGAAGCTGGTCTTTGACAGCGACAAGCCGCTGGGGCGCTCGGCTCTGCAATACTTCACCCTTGCGGGCGGGATACTCATCGCAAACACGCTGGTGCTAAAGGCGCTCACGGCGGCGGGGATAAACGCATATATCGCAAAGCTTATGGTAGAGGTGATGTTCTTCTTTGTAAGCTGGGCGGTGCAGCGGCTGGTCATTTTCAGGAAGGATAACAGGGCATCCCGAAGGGAGAGTGTGGGAAATGTTTAAGAAAAAATTCGCGTGGGGGATCACCTACGGACTTGCGCTGACCGGCTTTACCGCTTACGCGCTGCTTGATACCTTCGTGCTGTCCCATGTTTACCAGACGGTGCAGCTTGACAACAGCGTATCGTCTTATAATGCGGGCAGCGCGGTATCCCAGTGCTCGGGCACCGTGACCGCACAGACCACAGCTCCCGCAGATGACCCTGCCGATACCCAGGCGCAGACGTCAGCTGTCACCGAAGCTGCCGGCGATGAAGAAGCTGACACGCAGACCGAAGCGGCTTCCGGGGATAATACCGAGCCGGTGGTCACCGCCAACAGCTACAGCGACGGCAATATTTCCATAACCATAACCCAGTACCGGGAGTACGACACGGATATCTATGCTGCGGATATACAGCTTAGCTCGCCGGAGTATCTGAAGACCGCCCTTGCAAACGGCGCATACGGCAAGAACGTCACCGCCAAGACTTCGGAGATAGCTTCGCAGACAGGTGCGATACTCGCAATAAACGGCGACTTCTACGGCGCCCGCGAGTCGGGCTATGTGGTGCGGCAGGGACAGCTCCTGCGCGACAGCTCGGGCGGCGGCGAGGATCTTGTCATCTACTCGGACGGCACCATGCAGGTGATAGATGAAAACAGCGTTCCGGCTTCCCAGCTTGTGGCTGACGGCGCACAGCAGGTGCTCTCCTTCGGGCCCGGGATCGTCATTGACGGTCAGATAGCGGTGGACGAGAATGACGAGGTAGGCAAGGCTATGGCGAGCAATCCCCGCACGGCTATCGGACAGATAGACGGACTGCATTATGTAATGGTAGTCTCGGACGGCAGGACGTCGTCCAGTGCGGGACTTAGCCTAAAGGAGCTTGCCGAGGTCATGCAGTCGCTGGGCTGCAAGACGGCATACAATCTGGACGGCGGCGGTTCGTCAACTATGGTGTTCAACGGCACTATAATAAACAACCCCACCACCGGCGGACGCCATTCAAAGGAAAGGAGCGTGAGCGACATTGTATACATCGGACAATAACATGAAGGTGATAATAGGCGAGCGCAGGCCGGATATAGCACAGCACATCTCGGCTAAGCGGGCGCTGGTGTGGCTCTGCGTCACGATATTCACGGCATTCTTCGGCGCAGTATACGAGCATTTCAGCTTCGGCGTCTATTCGGTATATATGCTGTACGCCTTTGCGCCGCCGCTTTTGCTGGGAGTGCTGCCCTCGGCTATAAACGCCGTGACCGGGCACCGTCCGGCGGGGCGGGTCACCATGAACCTGATGTCCTCCGGCATAGCCACGCTTACGGCAGGCAGCATCTTCACGGGAATAGTGGAGATCTACGGCACCACCAACCGGCTCTCCATGGTATACCTTACAGCGGGAGCGGTACTGCTCATCATGGCGCTGTTTTCCCGTATCATAGGCACGCTCAGCGCAGTTCAGGAGGAATACCGCTGAAGATCAAACAGACCGTCCGGAGATTTTCCGGGCGGTCTTTTTTGCTCATGAAAGCATTTCTGAGATGTTGTCGATCATGTCGCCCAGCGAATCCATAGCGCGGGAGACCTTGGACTTCATCCTGCGCTTTTTGCCGCCGACGGAATTATATATCCCGTAGACCGCCGCGCCGACTGTCACGCCGGCGCTCACGCCCTTTGCTATCGCCTTGAAGTTCATTATGTCACTTCCCTTTCTCTTTGTCGGCTGCTGCCGCTCTATTAGTTTGAACTCTTTTTTTCACTATATCCAAAGAAAATTCAGCCAACGTCTTGCAATCTAAAAAAATATATGGTATAATAATATACAGAAATTTTCTCCGGCAGTCAGTCGGAGTATCTGGAGGTTTAATTATGGCTATGTTTGACAAGCTGCTCGCCAACTTAAAGGCAAGCAGAAAGACGATCGTATTCACCGAGGGCACCGACGCGAGGATCCTTTCCGCCGCAGACAGACTGCTCAAGGAAGAGCTTATGGGCGTTATCCTCTGCGGTAATGTGGACGAGGTCAAGGCTGCTGCCGACAAGGGCGGCTTTGATATCGCAAAGGCTGAGATACTCGATCCTGCCACCTATCCCGATATGGACGAGCTGGTATCCCAGATGGCAGCTCTCAGAAAGGGCAAAATGACCGAGGACGAGTGCCGTGCTGCACTTTCCAAGTCCAACTACTTCGGCACCATGCTGGTAAAGGCAGGCAAGGCTGACGCTCTGCTGGGCGGCGCTACCTACTCCACCGCTGATACCGTTCGTCCCGCATTACAGATAATCAAGACCAAGAAGGGCTCGAATCTCGTAAGCTCCAGCTTCATTCTTTTCAGAGAAAAGGACGGCGCTGAGGAGAAGATCGCTATGGGCGACTGCGCTATCAACTTAGGCTACACCGACAGAGTTGACAAGGACGGCAATGTAGTTCTCACCGCTGCACAGCAGCTTGCTGAGGTAGCTGTAGAGACCGCACGCACCGCTGATTTCTTCGGCATTGACCCGAAGGTAGCGGTACTCAGCTTCTCCACCTACGGCTCCGGCAAGGGCGGCACCGTTCAGCTGAGCCACGACGCTGTTATCGAAGCCAGAAAGATAGACCCCGAGCTGACTATCGACGGCGAGTTCCAGTTCGACGCTGCTGTTTCCGCTGAGGTAGCAAAGACCAAGTGCCCCGACTCCAAGGTGGCAGGACAGGCTAATACCTTCATCTTCCCGCTGATCGAGGCTGGAAACATCGGCTACAAGATCGCTCAGAGACTGGGCGGCTTTGAGGCTTACGGCCCTATCCTTCAGGGTCTGAACGCTCCTATCAATGACCTCTCCCGCGGCTGCAACGCTGACGAGGTTTACAAAATGGCGATCATTACCGCTGGTATGGCTTAAAGCTAAAACTGTACTTTTTTACGGACTGCTATTTTTGGCAGTCCGTTTTTTTGTGCAGTTAAATCTTTCCATGACTTGTTTGTGATATCCTGCGGATAATAGTATTATAAACAGGAAAGGAATGATGATACATGGCAAAAAATATGCAGCTTGCAGCTCTTATGAGCGCAGCGATCATATTAGCTTCATGCAGTCCGCTCACAAGCAACAGCGTCGGGCGTGACAATACAAACGCTCCCTCTCAAACAGAAATGCAAGACAGCACGTCAACGCAAAGACAGGCTCCGACTCCACCTCTTCCCGACGCTCTCACAGATGACCCCAGGGAGACTATGGACGATGACGCCATAGAGCCGGCTCAGGGGCAGCCGCTTTCCACTGAAAAGCACGGCTACGGTCAGGGTGTGCAGCTGGACGGTCACAACCGCCCGCTGGGTGCTCTGGAGTTCAACGCTCAGTACGGAAAGTACAACGCCACAGCCATAAACGAAGAGGACAAGAAGATTACCCTCACCTTCGATCAGGGATACGAGAACGGCTACACGTCCAAAATTCTGGACACATTGAAAGAGAAGAACGTCCACGCCGTGTTCTTTGTTTTGCAGGACTACGCCGAGAAAAATCCCGAGCTGGTGCAGCGAATGATCGACGAGGGTCACACGGTGGGCAATCATTCGGTGACTCACCGTTCCATGCCGGAGCTTTCAGCCGACGAATGTAAGCAGGAGGTGCGCGGCTTGCAGAGGTATATCAAGGAGAACTTCGGGTACCTGCCGACGCTCTTCCGCCCGCCAATGGGCGAGTTCTCGGAGCAGTCGCTTTCGGTGACTGAGGACTGCGGCTGCAAGACTATGCTCTGGAGCTTTGCCTATGCCGACTGGAACGTAGATGACCAGCCTGACCCCGCCGAAGCAAAGCAGAAGCTGATCGGTGCAGCCCACGAGGGCGCTATTTACCTTCTGCACTCGGTGTCCTCCACAAACGCCGAGGTGCTGGGCGACGTGATCGACGGCATACGCGCCGAAGGGTTTGAATTCAACTGAAATCAAAACCACCACTAAAGTGGTGGTTTGTACTGGCCCTAAAAGGGCCTAATACTGGCGAGCCCCCTACAAAAAGGGGGCTCCGA
>CACXDI010000185.1 GCA_902766335.1 uncultured Ruminococcus sp.
AATTCAGTACCCACTTTTAGTGGGTCAGCCAGTATTAGCCCCTTTTAGGGGCTGTGCAAACCACCACTTTAGTGGTGGTTTTGATTTGCTCTTTACGCTCTTTACGCTGCTCCACGCGCCGAAGTGATCGGTCTTGCCGATTTTCTTGTAGGCGCGGACGCGGGCGAAATACTTGCTGCCCTTTTTCAGACCGGTGACGGTTTTAGAGGCAGCCGATGCCTTTTTGACGGTGTAGGTCTTTGCCGACTTTGCCCATGTCAGCTTTATGGTCTTGGTCTTGGGACTGGTCAGCTTTTTAGCCGCAGCTCCCGCTCCTGGGCTCCACAGCCTCAGCCCGCAGAGGGGAGAATAGCTCTGTCCCTCAGGCATTTTGCTTTCCCGGTCTGCATACAATAAAACACCGCCCTTCTGCGCGGCAGCGGAGGGGCGAGTTTCTTTTGCGGAGGGATATTTATGATAGCATTTCTGCTGGGACTGCTCAGCCGGTGCGGGCTGCTGTTCGCGCTGCATTTCGAGTCGGAGGGGCACTTCCCGAAGCCGCTTTCGGCAAAGGAGGAGCGCGAGTGCTTTGAGCGAATGGCGGCGGGGGACAGGACGGCTCGGGATAAGCTTATCAGCCACAACCTGCGGCTGGTGGCGCACATCGTCAAGAAGTATTCCGTCTCAGCCTCAGACATCGACGATCTTATCTCCATAGGCTCGATAGGGCTTATCAAAGCGGTGGGTACCTTTGACTACACAAAGGGAGTGCGGTTCGCGACATACGGCGCCCGGTGCGTGGAAAACGAGCTGCTCATGCACTTCCGCTCCACCAAAAAGCTTTCCGCCGAGGTGCATTTTGACGAGCCGGTGGACGTGGACAAGAACGGCAACGCCCTGACGCTTATGGACATAATCGCCGACGACGATATGCCCGTTGCCGACAAGTGCAGTCTCAACAGCGATCTGCGGCGCCTGTGCGGGCTGGTCAACAGCGTCCTTGACGAGCGTGAGCGTGAGATAATCGTCATGCGCTACGGTCTCGGCGGCAGGGCGGCGGTCACCCAGCGTGAGGCGGCGCAGAAGCTTGGGATATCCCGCTCCTATGTCTCGCGGATAGAGAAGAAGGCTATGGAAAAGCTAAGAGCGGGCATGGAAAAGGGCAGATATTAAAGCAAACAATAACTCGTCCGGGTTTTTGTGCATTTATACAAATCCTTCTGCGGCGCTCCTGATAATGTTGATTTTTTCAGGCTGAAATGCTATAATCATAACATACATTATTTAACAGTCAGGAGGTCAAAAAGTGAAAAGGAAACTGTTTTCGATAGCGGCAGCCGCGCTTATACTTTGCAGCGCCGGAGCTTACGCTGTTATAAATGATAGACCTTTCTTTCCGGCGGAGATAGCCGCGCAAGCCGATTCGGTCAGAGTCTATAACGCCAACAATTACGCTCCCTACAAAACACGCACAAAGGCACAGATCGTCTCAAAGTACGAACAGGCGGTGCCGCTTGACAGCAGCTACGAGGAATATGACAAAAGCACCTATTATAAGGTGCCCGCCTCCACTTCCGCACCCTATGCTGCCGGCGTGCTGACCGATGATACCCTTGCCGCCATGGAGGGTATGTCGAACTTTTTCCGCTGGCTCGTGGGTGTGGAGGATTTTTCCGTCCACTGCACTCAGAACGAAAGTCTCCAGTATCAGGCGCTTGACCGCAATTTTGAGTTCAACCACCACATCAGCAACGACAGCAAGCCCGCCGACATGGACGATGAGCTCTGGCAAAAGGGCTTCGCCTGTCAGCATAATATCCTGGCGTGGGGGTACACGCCCTCCGGGTCTATAGCAGGCTGGATGAACGAGGGCTACAGTCTCAGCACAAATACCTGGGACACCACCGGTCACCGATATGCCATTATAAACCCCGCGTATGCTTCGGTGCAGTACGGTTACTGCGGCAGGATCGGCGTGGGCGATTGCGTATCCGGCGGTTCCGGCAGATATATGGATACCTTCAGCGCATTCCCGGCGCCGGGCGCTATGCCTAAAAATCTCGTGTACGCTTCCGAATCTGCATGGAACGCCGACTGGAACAGCGGTACATTTACTATCCCCTCCGCCGACGCTGTAAAGGTCACGATAACAAATCTCTCCACCGGACACAGCGTGGTGAGAACAAAGGCGGACAACACGCTGAGCGTGAAAACAAGAGGTGTAGTATTCGCCCAGCCGGACGACTACAACACCTCCACCGGATATTATGACAACAGCTACAAGGTGAGGATAGAGGGTCTCAAGGACAGCTCGTCTTCTCCTGCGGTCATAGAGTACACAGTGGAGTTTTTTGACATCAAGACCATGCTGACTTCAAGGGTGAAATCAGCCGTTACGAAATACAACAAGCTGGTGATAGCTTCCTCCTGGGAGAATGCCGAGGGCTTTGCAAGGCTTGAACAGGTTCTCCCCGATACCGTCACCGTGACCACCGACAGCGGAATGAAATACGAGCTGTCCACAGCCGGTGAATGGAAATATAACTCTTCGGACAAGAAGTTCCACAACAGCGTCAGCGAGTCAGCTCTGCCGGCTCTTGCAAAGGACACCCGGGGCGTGCTCAGGGACATAACCATAAGCTATGAAGTAGATGACGATGATTGCAGCTGGTTCTACCCGGCGACTACCCCCTCCTACTCAAGCAGTATAAAAGAGGGAACGTCTGTTGCTTTCAAGGCGAGACGTTATATCACCAATTACAAGAGCGCTTCCATATGCCGTGTGACCACAGACAAAAACGGCAGGGAATCGACAGAGATAGCTTATGACACCGATCTGACTCCCGGGCTTCTCACCGACGGGGAATCAAACCCGGTGGTGTTCACCAACCATTCTGTCAAAGCCTCCGACAGCGGCAAATATTTTACTATCAGCTATTCTCCCAGCGAATATTGGGACGAGGCATATGTAAGTGCGCGGCTCATCGACGTCAATATCGTGCATGACTACACCTCTGCTGTCACCAGACAGCCCAGCTGCACAGAGCCGGGCGTCAAGACCTACACCTGCTCCGTCTGCGGTGACATATACACCGAGACTATAGCGGCAAAAGGTCACAGCTTCACCGACAGGGTGGTAGCTCCCACCTGCACCGAAAAGGGCTGCACTCAGCACACCTGCTCGGCTTGCG
>CACXDI010000186.1 GCA_902766335.1 uncultured Ruminococcus sp.
CCCAAATCAAACAATAACATCGCCCCAACTTTCTTTTTTAGAAAATTATATCACAATCCTCTTGACATTTATTCTGATTTGTGATATTAAAATAGCCACCTAAACTACACTAAGCTATTTTGCTATATGTTCTCAATAACCCTTGAAAACACAACAAAAAAACGCATCACCTGCACAAACGCACATAAGTCCGATTTCAATAACTTCGGACAACTTTTCATCTCATAGTTGACCAAAAGTTGTCCGAGACAAGCTAAGACAGAGGAATATATCGTAATCAAAATAATAAGGAGAGATGCTTCATGAACAGCATTATTGATTTGATTTATGATAATGATATTTTCCGCTTTACTGATAAGAGCAGTCTAAGTGTTGAATACAAATCGGCAGTTGACAAGTTGTGCGAGGTCGAAAGAAAGCTTCTGGAAAGCTTTCCCGAGTGTGCTGAGATATATGACGAGTATCAGGACGCACAGATAGATGTAACATCGCTTGCGGCTCGCTCAGAGTTTACTAAGGGTATGCGTGTTGGTGCACAGCTTATGCTTGAGCTCATTAAGCCCTTGAAATAAGCTGAACAATAAAAAAACTATTGCATATAATATCCACCGTCCGTATGCTGCCGTATCAGCAGTATATGGACGGTTTCGTTTTGCTTGAAAGAGTCTGTGTATATAATAATCGGCGCACCCCACAAGCACGCCGAAAAACTCAAAACTCCACCTTATGCCCATCGACTACAACATAGTCCACCTCATTTCAGTCAATAGGTCTTCCAAAAAGAAAGAAAAATCAGCTTGAATAAAAATACGGCAGGGGGATTACTCTCCTTGCCGTGGTGATGAGTTTTGTTACTAAAAAATTATATTTCAGAGAGCATAAACTTAATTCCATCGTTTAGGTTATCAATAATATCTGAAATTGAATCATTCTCATTATCATAATAAAAGAATGCCGGCGATTGAGTCACATCTTTTTTAATATCTAAAACATATAATTCAACATATCTGTATGGACGAAAATCAGGCATTGATACGTTAAGATGACCTATATATCGTTCGGTATCTATATTTACTAAAAGACAATCTGCGGTATCGCTAATAATTTCAACGGTAATCTTATCATTTTGGATTTCTATTTCTTTTGAGAGCCAATTCTTGACCGCCTGCAATACATTATCAAACAATTACAAATCACCTCTAAATTCTGAGTTTTACGAGCAGTCAGAGTGCCTGCCCTTATCTGTAATTATACATCATCATCGCCAATAAGTCAATCATATATCAACAAAAGGAAAGGAAACAACTATGAGCAAAATTGGATACATCAGGGTATCTACCGAACATCAGGAGACAGCTCGTTATCTCTTCCGATAGCTTGACTATCTCCCCGATAATACACTATGGATATGCTCTCTCACCGCCCCTCTTTCGACTCTCCATCTCTCATTCAGCTTTCGGCTCATGAACATAGCCCGAAAGCTGTAAACGAGATCTCCCGCCATGACCGAGACAAGCAGCGTTGCTGCCGGCTTTGCAAGGCTCAATGGTATCTGCCCCAGTACTGACATTATTGGCTCGAAGCACTCTCCCATGAAGAAGGTGATCATCGCCGCAAATCCAGCGCTGGTCGGTATGGAGGTGTAGCGCGTGATGTGCATGGGCAGCGAAGAGTAGTCCCAGTAGTGAAAGCCAAAGACCGCCTCCACCGTGCTGCCGAGCAGTATCTCACCCACGCTCACAGCCGCGAACGAGAATATGTAGTACGCCGTGTACCCTTGCGTCAGCGTTCCGCTTTCCTCAAAACGGAGCAGCAAGCCTACATTCTGCGGAGTACCCGCCAGCAGGAAGAATCCGGTTATCGCAAGCCCGTAGCCCAGCAGAAAGGGGCAGACCATGTTGCGGTTGTCGGCGTACCCTTTGCGCGCCAGCAGCCACAGATTCTCGGTACACCAGCCGAGAAACGACGTCACCGCCATCATCAGCATAAGCTGTTCATTACTGTATTTCATGAGCCAGCCCCCTTTGGTTTGATAACTCAAGTGTATCACAGCTCACAGAATATTGATACAGTCAATCGCGGGCTTCTGCACAAAAAATAGGCACACCGCCCGATGTGCCTAAAAAAGATCGCTGTACTTTCCCTTGTTCATGTCGTGCCGCACAGTGTAGAGCTTGTGCAGGTCTCCCTTGATGTCCTCCTTCATGCCGCCGTTCAGCCAGTTTATCATCAGCCCGAAGCCTGCGCATTTGTGGTAGTTTATCAGTATCTCCTTCTGCTCGGGGGCAAGCTCTTCGTTCGTCAGCACCGTGTCAAAATACACCCTTACGACGTGCTCGCAGACTTTCCAGAGATAGTGCTCATACATCTCCCGGTGGGAGGAATTGTGTATGTGCATCACCGCTTTTTTGTTATCGAGAAAGAAATCGATGGACACGCCGAGACATTCCTCCAGCGATTCGATATGCGAATACCCGGCAATTATTTTCTCCGCCTCGTCGGTGATCATCTCCTCGATGACCGACGGGATATCCTCATAGTGATAGTAAAAGGTATTGCGGTTGATGCCGCAGTCCTCGACTATATCCCTGACGGTTATCTTGTTGATAGGCTTCTGGCTCAGCAGCCTTAAAAGCGAAGCCCGTATATCTTCTTTCGTGCGTCCTGCCATGTTCTCACCCCGCTGAATATATTATACTATGATCCTTCAAATATGTCAAACGAAATCAAACAAACAGCATTTAGACAAATCACGCGATCTGCCTATTTTTTATGCATTCGGGCTGTTGTGACTATTCCAATTCTGCACCGACCGTGCTAAACTGAATACAATACCTGCAGGGAGTAGCCCAGATCGTTTTCCTCCCCCGTTGATGAGTGATAAGCAAAAATAACCCGGGTGAAACCTGCACGGTACGACCATAAAGAGGTGAAAACTATGGAAAGAAGAAATTTCATCAAGACTGCAAAAGCGGGCTACATCGTCATATCCCTGCTGCTCGTGCTGATGGGGATAGTGCTCGCAGTCGACCCCGATGTATCGGCAGCTGTCATCGGCAGGATATCGGGCACGGTGCTGCTTGCCTTCGGGGTATTCAAGCTGATAGGATATTATTCAAAAGACCTCTACCGCCTTGCATTCCAGCACGATCTTGCGCTGGGGATATTCATCATGATAATCGGCACGGTGGTGATCATTAAGCCCGCCGACGTGCTGAATTTCATCTGCATTACGCTGGGGCTGTTCACGCTGGTGGACGCGCTTTTGAAGGTTCAGACTGCCGTTGATTCAAGGCGCTTCGGGCTGCAAAAATGGTGGCTCATCATGTCTGCGGCAGTAGTCAGCGGTATCGTAGGGATATTGTTGGTCTTTCGCCCCAGCGAGAGTGTCGGCGTGCTGATGACGCTGCTGGGGATCGCCATGATGCTGGAGGGCGTGCTGAACCTTGTGACGGTGCTGACTGCGGTGAAGCTCGGCGAGAGAAAGACTATTGAGACGGAGTTTGCAGAGTGAGGTGAGATCATGTACCGTTCGGAGATAACGCCCTACGTTTCGCAGCTTGCTTCTCTTTCCGACAGCCGCAACGGCATTACGCCGGATATGTACGCCGAGCATAATGTGTACCGCGGGCTTCGTGACTTAAACGGCAAGGGCGTGGTGACGGGGCTTACCGAGATATCGAGGATAAAGGCAAAGGAACTTGACAAAAACGGCAGCGAGGTGCCATGCAGGGGCGAGCTTTATTACCGCGGGATAAATGTGCGCGAGCTTGTAAGCGGCTTTCGCAGCGACGACCGTTTCGGCTTTGAGGAAACGGTGTATCTGCTGCTGTTCTCAAAGCTGCCGAACGCCGTAGAGCTCAGAGAGTTTCAGGCTGTGCTTTCGGAATACAGGCAGCTTCCGCAGTCCTTCACGCGAGATATGATACTCAAAGTGCCCGGCAGGGATATGATGAACATTCTGTCGAGGACGGTGCTGGCGCTTTACGCATACGATGACAATGCCGACGATACCTCGACCGCAAACGTGCTGCGGCAATGCTTACAGCTGATAGCCGTGTTCCCGATGCTTGCGGTGTATGCCTATCAGGCCTACCGTCACTATCATCGCGGGCAGACGCTCGTTCTGCGCAGTCCCGAGCCCGGCTTTTCCACCGCCGAGAATCTGCTGTATATGCTCCGTGAGGACGGGCAGTTCACCGACCTTGAAGCGAAGATACTCGACATGGCGCTGGTGCTCCATGCGGAGCACGGCGGCGGTAACAATTCGACATTCACGACCCATGTGGTGACTTCGTCGGGGACGGACACCTATTCGGCGATAGCTGCGGCTCTGGGCTCACTGAAGGGTCCCCGCCACGGAGGAGCGAATATCAAGGTAGTCAGAATGTTTGAGGATATGAGAGCGAGCATTGACGTCACCGACCGCGGCGCTGTCAACGACTACCTTGTAAAGCTGCTTGACAGGCAGGCTTTTGACAATGCCGGGCTTATCTACGGAATGGGACACGCCATCTACTCCAGGTCAGACCCGAGAGCGGATATTCTGAAAAAGTGCGCAAGGACGCTGTCTGACGCGATGGGGTATGAGGAGGAGTATTCGCTGTATGAATATGTTGCCGGGGCTGCTCCCGCCATAATATCCGAAAAGCGCAGAATGTACAAGGGAGTAAGCCCCAACGTGGATCTCTATTCGGGGCTGATATACAAAATGCTGGGTCTGCCGGAGGAGCTTTTCACACCGATATTCGCAGTTGCAAGGATAGCAGGCTGGAGCGCTCACCGCATTGAGGAGATACAGAACGCAGGCAAAATAATCCGCCCGGCTTACATAAGCGTCAAGCCCGATGCGGTATATGTACCGTTGAGTGAAAGGAGCTGACAGCATGAGCGTAGCAGTAATGTATTTGTCAGAGACAGGCAACACTAAAGCCCTGGCGGAGCAGTTCTACATCACGCTCCCGAACGGGGACAAGTCTATCCATGACATCTCAATTTATGACAAGCCTCCGAAGGCAGACCTTTATTACATCGGTTATCCCGTACACAGGCAGACCTGTCCGGTGAAGGTACTCGACCTTGTGAAGCAGATAGAGGACGCAGGAGTGGCTTTTTTCGCTACCTGCGGTATGCCGCCCGAGAAGGGCTGCAGATACAGTCTTGAGCAGCTTTCCCGCAAATGGGTAAATGATTCCTGCACCTACTATGGATTTTTCTTGTGTCAGGGTAAGGTGTAGCGGGAATTTCAGAATATGCTGTATGAGCAAATGCCCTATTACAGCGACCGCCTTGATGTCATCTTCAAGGAAGCCTATTATCACCCGAATGAATATGACTTTGATGATGTTTCCGAATTTGCGGAAAGGATAGTCAGAAGATACCTGATACACGGAAGGAGCAGCTGAAATGAAAAAATCAACAAAGATAGCCTGCGGGATCGGTGCGTCGGCGGTGTCTGCTGTCTGCTTTAATACCGTCACCGAGTTCCTGCTGGGCACAGCGTTCGATAAGGAACCGCCGAGGGCATTGGGACTGCTGACCAACACACTAAAGGGGTCAAAGCCGAAGGACGATTACAGGTCGGCGAGAGAAGCGGCTGCCGAAATGCTCTCATGGCGTGAAAGCGAGCTTGTGGAGATAACGGGAGATGACGGCACGAAGCTACGGGGACATCTCGTGAGGTGCGAGGAACCGAGGCGGCTCATCATCGCCATGCACGGCTGGCGAAGCAGCTGGACTAAAGATTTCGGGCTGATCTCCGATTTTCTGTATGACAGCGGCTGCGATGTGCTCTATGCCGAGCAGCGTGCGCAGAACGGTAATGACGGTTACGCTATGGGCATGGGAATGATCGAGAAAAACGACTGCCGACGCTGGGCTGGGTGGGCGAACCTGAGCTACGGGAACAGCCTGCCGGTCTATCTATACGGCACGTCGATGGGCGCGGCAACGGTGCTGATGGCAAGCGGCGAGACCCTCCCCGACAATGTTCACGGCATTATCGCAGACTCGGCGTTCACCTCTGCAAAGGCGCAGCTGCGGCATATCCTGAAGGACAATTTCCACATGGAGTACCGGCTCCGCTGTGCCACCGCCGACATCATCAGCAGGCGAAAGATAGGTATGCGTTCCGACGAGTTCACGACCGTTGAAGCTCTGCGCTCAAACGTCAAGCCGGTGATGCTTATCCACGGCACCGCAGACACCTTCGTGCCGATGGAGATGTTCTATCAGAACTATGCGGCAATAGGCGGTGAGAAGGAACACCTCATCATCGAGGGCGCGGGGCATTGCATGGGGTATTTTATTGACAAGGACGCTTATGAAAAAGCGCTTTGGAGCTTTTGGGATAAATTCGACGATGAGCAGTGATGTGGGTAAGAAAAGGATCCTGTTCACCGCAGTGCAGGCTGCTCTCTGGGCAGGTATCATAGTATTTTGTATAATTCACAAAAGCAGCTTTACTGTGAGCGGGATAATAGGACTTGCACCAGAGAGCCGTCTGCTTGCCGCCGCAGTGATGATAGCTCTCTTTGCACTGAAAAGCCTTAGTATCGTCATATATTCGGGCTTGCTTTACATAGCAAACGGTATATTGTTTTCTCTGCCTACAGCGCTGCTCGTAGACCTTATCGGAACCTTAGTTATGCTCAGTTTGCCTTATTGTATCGGGAAAAAGTTCGGAAACGCGGCTGTAAAACGGATAGCAGAGAAATATCCAAAAGCAAAGGCAGTTTCTCAACTGCGAGGAGATAATGACTTCATATTCAGCTTTGTAATAAAAGCAGTAGGTATACTTCCTGCCGATATCACAAGCATGTATCTCGGAGCGACAGGGGTTAGCTACAAGCCGTATATTCTCGGCGGAACGCTTGGAATGTCGGCGCTTGCAATATCCTCAACTGTTCTCGGCACAAGCATCACCGACCCTCACTCTCCCGGATTTTACATATCTCTCGGCGTTCAGGCTATACTTATGACAGCTACGTTAGTTTTCGCATTTATATATAAAAAGAAATTCAGCAAAGGCAATACTGATACATAAAAGATTATACCCTTTATCTGAATCGGCAGTCATAAGTTGCTGGCTACTGGAGTATTATGGTTAAGGGATAATACTAAGTATTACTACAATTAAAGAAAAATCTAAGGGATATGGAATCCATTTCACAATGGACATATCCCTTTTATTTTTGCTGTCAAGAATCATTAGTGAATAATTCTTGAATTTGGCATACCGATTCTAAATGTGCTTTGCCTGTCAAAAGTCAGTTTTCAAAAACCATTCGTAAAACTGCACAAATAAATTAGCAAAATTCTTAAATTCAAAGGCGAAAATAAGGTTGACATAAAGCCATTGGCCATGTTTATTTGTGCAAATTGCTATGCACTATGCCAAAAAGGTACTTTTGACAAGCAAACCGATTGTGAAATATGCGGGAAAGAGCTATTCTTTCTGCTATACTGATATAGAAAGGTCAGCATCAGCACTATTCGCGGCACTGATGCTGTTGGAAGCCGTCCGAAATGATAAACAGAACATCATATGCCGTCATATACGCAGTATGAACTTTTTTACCGCGTACATGTGCCGATGCGATTTTCGGTATCAATGTATTTTGCACCGTATAATTAATCATTTTTCACTCATTTTTCGTTCAATGACAAATCGGAGAATCTGTGGTATATTAAAACATGACAGAGGAATCAACGTTATGTAGTATTCGGATTCTGGAATAGTATTCCTGCTATGAACAAAATAGGCGATCATTGCCAGCGCTATTAATTCCGACAAAGCACTAAATTTCCTCGTTGTATTAACTGCACGAGCAACTTTTAATTGCACCATCTTGAGAATAATAACACTCTGTCAGAATGGAATATTTTTCATTACCCAAAATAATAAAATCCATCATCAAGGTTATTATTCTCTACCGTCAAGAACCAATCGCCCTCGCACTCTGAATTATTCCCAGCCAATTCCGACCCATGTGCAGAATAACAAAGAGGTGCATACTTTCGCTGCCATGATTATCGTTTCCTACAAACTTTCTGAAAAATTAAAATTTGTATTTGTCAAATCGGGCTCTAAGTGTGCTTACTGTTGAGAGGACTAATCGCAAAATGTTATTGAACGTCTTATTTTATTGTTTCCTTCACAGCAATAATGATTACAAAAGCCGCAAATAATTCCATTCTAAAAAGCAATAATTATTGCAACCGCTGCCACTCCCCGCAATGCTCTATGCCATGATCTACTCACCCGCCTCACGGCAGCCATATCACCGAGCCCTCCATACCGACAGTATCTCCAATCATTAACATAATACCTTAACCCACATTATATGCCTTCATAAAAATTTTACAGTTGACTTGCTGCTCCACGCATAAGAGCCATGCACGAATAAAGCATTTATCAGCCAGCCGAGCCTATCCCGATTATGCAATTCTACAATCTTCTCGTATGCCGGTTAACTTTTTCAACGCTTTTTCTAAATTAACTATTGGAAGGGTTCGATTTTGAGCACAACCCAAATGATCTACAAATATCTGTACC
>CACXDI010000187.1 GCA_902766335.1 uncultured Ruminococcus sp.
AAGCTGTTCCAAGACGAAAAATCTGACCCATTAGCTTTGCTAATGCCCGTTTCTGACGCACAATGATTGTGCGGTGTTGCCTTAAAGAAAAGCCCGTCCTGTGGGCGGGCATCTGTCGGGGAGGTGCGGTCTTTGAAAAAACAAGGCTTTCTGAAAGGCTCCGCTGTGCTTATGGTAATGGTGCTGGTGACAAAGATACTGGGGCTGGCGTATAAGATACCCCTTACCGCCATGCTGGGCGGCAGCGGCATGAGCTGCTACTCGGGAGCATTCGCGGTGTTCACTCCGGTGTTCGCGCTGGCGGCGGGAGGTGTCACCGGCGCTGTCAGCAGCATGGTCTCCTCTCAGCTGGCTCTGGGAAGATATAAAAACGCCGTCCGGATACACCGCACCGCATACCTGCTGTTTTTCCTGATAGCTTCAGCCCTGAGTGCCATGCTGATACTTGGCTCGGGACTGCTGGCAAAGGACGTTATCCACGACAGCAAGGCGCAGCTTTCGGTGATAGCCGTGGCGCTGTCGCTGCCGGTGCAGGCGCTGGTGAACGTCCGGCGCGGCTGGGCTGAGGGGCTGGGAAGCATGAACCCCACCGCCGCTTCCGAGATAACCGAGACGGCAGCGAAGCTGCTGTTCGGGCTTGCCGCGCCCTATGCCGTCATGAGGTACGCCGCCGGCAGCTTTGCGCAGTACCACGGCTGCTTCGGGAGATACTGCACCGATCTCCGTGAAGCGGAGCTTACAGCCGTGCCCTACGCCGCAGCCGCCTCGGCAGCGGGCATCGCCGCCGCTTCGCTGATATGCTGCCTGTTCCTGTTTTTGCATACCCGCAGAGCCTCCGCCGAGTGCGCGGCGGAGTTTTCCCCCTACAGCCTGTCGCTGGATATCTCCCGCAGACGCAGCTGCGGGGCGCTGCTTTCCCGCTCTATGCCGGCGTCGCTGATAATGCTTGTCGCCACCCTGTCGGGAGTCGCAGACCTCACCACCATAGCCCCCGGTCTGGACCGCGCTATGGACGCAGACCCCACGCTCTTCGCCTTCCTCGCCGACAGCGGTATCGCCCCGGACGAGCGCTCCTCGTTCGTCTACGGCTCCTACACGGCGCTTGCGCTCATGGTGTTCGGGCTGCTGCCGACTTTCACAGCCATGTTGGGCAAAAGCGTCCTGCCGGAGCTGAGCTCAGCCATAGCCCGCGGCAGGAAGAAGGAGGTAGACGGCGTTCTCGGCTCGCTGTTCCTGATATCCTCGGGGATAGCTCTGCCCGGCGGACTGGGGGTCTGCATACTTGCAAAGCCGCTGCTGGAGCTTATGTTCCACGGCTCGCACGCCGAGATCTCGGTGAGTGCCGCGCCGCTGTCGGTGCTCGGCATCGGGGTGATATTCATGGGGATATCCCTGCCCTGCCTTACAGCCATACAGGCGTGCGGCAAGCAGCTGCCCGCCATGCTGGTGAGCCTTGCGGGGATAGCGGTCAAGCTGGGGCTGAATCTCCTGCTGATACCCATGCCGCGGTTCAACATCTGCGGAGCTGCAATATCCACGGTGGTCTCTCAGGCGGTGGTCTGTCTGGGCTCGGTGTACCTGCTGGTAAATGGCAGCGGAGCCTCCCGGGAAGCGGCAGCAAAGCTCCGCGCCCCCGTGATACCCGCACTGCTGTGCAGCTTCACCGCATACCTTACGCAAAGGCTGGTGACAGAAAGAATGGACGGTTTTATGTATACCGCAGGAGTATTGGTATCTGTAGCATTTGGCGCAATTATATGTTTGATTTCTTTTGCTTTATTGTGTATTTCGCCGAAATATCAAATTTTTCGGTTTTTTTCAAAAAAAATTAGTGAAAACCCTTGAAATTTTCAGATTTATAGGTTAAAATAATAATGTACGGTACAGTGCGCTCCGAAACGCGCATATAGTGCAGTTTTGTGAGGTGGAAGGCTTTGTATACCGTTGAACAGTCTGAATTTGAGCGCAGGACAAAGGCTTTGCTCGCAAAGGAAAGCTACAATGTCGACGATCTTAAAGAGATAGTTTCGCTGCTTCGCTCGGACAAGGGCTGTCCCTGGGACAAGGTACAGACCCACGCTTCGATAAGGCGGGACTTCCTTGAGGAGACCTACGAGGTGCTTGAGGCTATCGACTGCGATTCTCCGGAAATGCTCCGCGAGGAGCTGGGGGATGTGCTCCTGCAGGTGGTCTTTCATGCGGATATCGAGGCGGAAGAGGGACGGTTTGACCTTGACGCTATCGCGGACGAGGTGTGCAAAAAGCTTATACTTCGCCACCCGCACGTTTTCGGCGATGTCCAGGCTGATACCGTGGACAATGTGCTTTCAAACTGGGACGCCATAAAGAAGGACGAAAAGCAGCAGGAGACCTATACCGATACGCTGAAGAGCGTGCCGAAGGTGTTTCCCTCGCTTATGCGGGCGCAGAAGCTGGGTAAGCGTGCGGCTCGCGCAGGAGTCGAGCTTGAGGGCGCGGAACAGGCTAAGGAGCTTGCAAAAAGGCTCATCGACAGCGGCGATATGGCTAAGGCTATGTTCGTCTGCGCCAATATCGTAAGGCTCGGAGGCGGCGACGCCGAGGAGGAATTGGCGGCGGCTTGTGAGGATTTCATCGGAAGGTTCGGCGGGGCTGAGGCTTCGGGACTTGAAGGGCTCGCGGCTGAGGAGCTTTATAAATAAGTTGATTAAGCATATTAAAGCTTGATATAATATTAAAAAATTTTGGAGGTTTTTGAAAATGAAAAAGGCAGAACTCATCAATGCTATCGCAGAAAAAGGCGGTTATTCCAAGAAGGACGCTGAGAAGGCTCTCAACGCAGTAATTGATTCTATTACCGACGTTCTCGTTGCCGGCGACAAGATCACTCTGGTAGGCTTTGGCACCTTTAAGACCAAGGAGAAGCCCGAGACCACCGGCAGAAATCCCCGCACCAAGGAGACTGTTACCATTCCCGCAAAGACTGTTCCTGTATTCAAGGCAGGTCAGACTCTCAAGGACGCTGTAAACAAGTAAGCTATTGCTACAGGGGCGGTCAGCACGGCTGCCCCCTTTTTATTTTTGCAGCCGAAACTGCGGGAGCGCGGGGATCCGGCTTACAAACTAAGGGAGGAAAAGTATGCGACTGGACAAATATCTTAAAGTTACGCGGCTGATAAAGCGGCGCACCGTTGCCAATGAAGCCTGCGACGCGGGCAAGATCGAGGTCAACGGCAAGGTGGCGCGGGCGTCCTATGACGTCAGGGTGGGCGACGTTATCGCTATCAATATGGGTCAGCGCCCGCTCAAAGTCGAGGTACTGAACGTGTCGGAGTACGCCAAAAAGGAAGAGGCTGCCGACAACTACCGCGTCATTGAAAACTGATGTTAAAATTTTCTTATGATAATTCTCACGCTGAGGGCAACAATAACAGCGTGAGATATTTTATTTTAAGGAGATGTTCCCATGACACTTGATTATAAGGACATGAGCGAGCTGCTGGAATCGGACAGAGCGGCTATGGCTTTTTACAACTCGCTGCCCATATCGCTCCAGCAGAAGATGTACCGCGGCGGCGTGAGCGCGTTCGCGGAGCTTTACAATGCGGCAGGGAAGTGCCCGCCCCCCGCAGCCGATCTTACTGCCCCCGGGAATACTGCGTCAGCCACCGAATACACCGGGATAGCGCCCTCGGGCGGGGATCAGAGGATATCGCGCTTGTGAAAAGCAGACTAATTTCTTGAAAGTTTTTGTTAAAAGCTCCAAATTTCTGAAATTTCGCGAAATACACTTGACAACACCCGGCTGATATGATAAAATATATTACGTTGTGAAGAGCAAGTAAAGAAAAGCCTGTTATATGGAAGCTTAGCTCAGCTGGGAGAGCATCTGCCTTACAAGCAGAGGGTCATAGGTTCGAGCCCTATAGTTTCCACTTTGTAAAGCGAGAGCTTTACCGTCAGGCCGGGTAGTTCAGTTGGTTAGAACGCCAGCCTGTCACGCTGGAGGTCGTGGGTTCGAGCCCCATTCCGGTCGTAGCTGTACCGTGTACGGCACAGGTCAGTTTGCTTGCTTTGCCTCTGTAGCTCAGTAGGTAGAGCAGGGGACTGAAAATCCCCGTGTCGATGGTTCGATTCCGTCCGGAGGCATAATGCGGATTTAGCTCATCTGGTAGAGCGCCACCTTGCCAAGGTGGAGGTAGCGAGTTCGAGCCTCGTAATCCGCTCCATTACAAAGGACATCGCGTTTGCGGTGTCTTTTTTTGTTGACCTGACATGGGGTGCCCCGACTATCGGTAGTTGCCCCTTGCGGGGCAATTCGGACATTTCCCTCGCTCCGCATCGGGAAATTTAAAATCGGCACTGGTGGGGTTCTCGTTCATTTTGCGGGAACTTTTCATGTCTGCGCTTTAACCTATATGGATATCTGATGCCGATTTTAAAACGGTAGGTACTGGTGTAGGGC
>CACXDI010000188.1 GCA_902766335.1 uncultured Ruminococcus sp.
CGCGCGAGGCTGCCGAGGTTCTTAGGGCGAGGAGCCCTAAGCTAGGGTTTGGGGACAGAGTCCCCAATTGCCCCGCTAGGGGCAACCGGGTAACGGACGATTGAGCCCTACGGACATTCTGACGGAAACGTAAGCGGCGGGGGCAAGCCCCCGCCCTACACAGTACCCACCGTTTTAAAATCGGCATCAGATATCCATATAGGTTAAAGTGCAGACATGAAAAGTCCCCCACAAAATGAGCGAGAACCCCACTAGTGCCGATTTTAAATTTCCCAACGCCAAGCGCAAGCGCGGCGAGGGAAATGTCCAAAATTCGCCGCAAGGCGAATCCCCCTCACCCCCGCTATCTCATATGATCGCTCAACCAGCTAATAATCGAAAAGAGGAATAAAAAATGAAAATAGTAAAGACAGTAGCCGAAGTACGCGAACAGGTCAGGGCTTGGAGAGCCGAGGGGCTTACCGTTGGTCTGGTGCCTACTATGGGCTATCTCCATGAAGGTCACGCAAGCCTTATCGATGCTTCCGTCCGGGATAATGACCGCACCGTGGTGTCGGATTTCGTCAACCCCATGCAGTTCGGACCTACAGAGGATCTCGAGACCTACCCGAGAGACCTGGATCATGACGCCGCTCTGGTGGAGGCTCACGGCGGCGATCTTATCTTTAACCCCGAGCCGGGCGAGATGTACCACGAGGGCTTCAGCTCTTTCGTTGATATGACGGTGCTCACTCAGGAGCTTTGCGGTCTTTCAAGACCGGTGCACTTCCGCGGCGTATGCACCGTGGTGAGCAAGCTTTTCAATATCGTTACCCCCGACAGGGCTTACTTCGGCAAAAAGGACGCTCAGCAGCTTGCCGTCATAAAGCATATGGTGGACGATCTCAATATGCCGCTGGAGATAATCGGCTGCCCCATAATCCGCGAGGATGACGGGCTTGCAAAAAGCTCCCGCAACACCTACCTTTCCGCCGAGGAAAGACAGGCGGCGCTGATACTTTCCAAGTCCATTAAGCTGGGTATGGAGCTTGTGAAAAAGGGCGAGACCGATAGCTCAAAGATCACCGGCGAGATGACAAAGCTCATAGAAAGCGAGCCGCTTGCTAAGATAGATTACGTAAAGCTGGTAGACTTAGCTACCATGCAGCAGATACCTGCCCTTGACCGCCCCGCACTCTGCGCTATAGCGGTGTACATCGGCAAGACAAGACTTATAGACAACTTCTTCACCGAAGACGTATAAAGGAGCGTACCATTGAATATTTCCGTACTTAAAAGCAAGCTTCACCGCGCTACCGTCACTCAGGCGGAACTCAACTACATCGGCTCGGTGACGATAGACCTTGACCTTATGGAAGCCGCCGGGCTGTATGAATATGAGCACGTGCATATCGTGAACGTCAACAGCGGCAGCAGGATAGAGACCTACGTCATCGCCGGCGAACGGGGCAGCGGTACTATCTGCCTTAACGGCGCCGCCGCACGCTCGGGACAGAAGGGCGACATGGTGATAATCATGGCATACGCCGACGTTACCCCCGAGGAACTGAAGGACTTCAAGCCTACCGTGGTTTTCGTTGACGAAAACAACCGGGCTGTCAGAGTGGCACGCTACGAACAGCACGGGCTGCTGGAGGATCTGAAATGATACTTGCGGTAGATATCGGTAATTCCAACATAGTGATCGGCTGCTTCGACAAGCACGACATAAAGTTCGTCGAGCGCCTTTCCACCAATCATCAGTCCACACAAATGGAATATACCGTGATGATAAAGAATATACTGGAGCTCAACGGTCTGGCAGGGGAGCATATCAGCGGAGGGATAATCTCTTCGGTAGTGCCGCCCCTCACCGATACCGTCAAGGCGGCAATGGAGCGTCTCGGCTGCGGCAGAGTGCTCACCGTGGGCCCCGGCATAAAGACAGGGCTGAAAATAATGCTTGATGATCCGGCACAGCTGGGCAGCGACAGAGTTGCCGACGCCGTGGCGGCGGTGAATCTCTACTCCCCGCCGCTGATACTCGTCGATATGGGCACCGCCACCACCGTTTCGGTGATAGACGCCGAGCGAAATTTCCTGGGCGGAATGATAATCCCGGGGCTTAGGGTGTCGCTTGATTCGCTTACCAGCCGCACCTCGCAGCTGCCGCGCATAAGCCTTACCCCGCCGAGAAAGCTGATCGGCACCAACACCATAGACTGCATGAAAAGCGGCATACTCAACGCCACCGCCTCCAGCATCGACGGCATCACCGAGAGGATAGAGGAGGAGCTGGGTGAGAAGTGTACCGTCATAGCCACCGGCGGACTTGCCGGCGTGATAGCCCCCTACTGCCGCCGCGAAATCGTTCTCGATGAAACGCTGCTGTTGAAGGGTCTGCGGATAATTTACGAAAAGAATTGCGGATAATACGAAATTTCGGAGATGACGTTGTTGTCTCCGAAATTTTTTGATTTTATTTTACAAAATGATCTTCTGGAATTCTTTGGTGGATTGTCTATTGCTACGAATTTACCTAACAGTGTTCGGTATCTATTGACTTTACTTTACCAATCTGATATAATATAGTTGAATTATGATAGGCTCGGTGTGGGAACCGGGCGAAAAGGGATACAAAATGGCTTTTGACGAAATATCGGAGGGGGTATTTTTATGAGAAGCCGCAAAGGGTTCACTCTGGTAGAGTTGGTTGTTGTTATAGCAATAATCGGCGTGCTGGCAGCTATACTGGTACCGAGTATGCTTACCTATATTAAAAAAGCAAGACTTAAAACATCAAACGGAAACGCAAAGACCGCATATAATGCTGTTATCGCATTTCTTATCGAAAAGGAAACGGAGGGTATCGCCAAGTCAAAGGTAATAGCTGATTACTGTAATGTTGCGATAGACTGCCGTATCCCGCCTGAGATGGCGATGAACGCCCTTCAGCTGGAGGTACATGAAACTCTGGAGCAGAACGGTATAGATTCCGGTATCGTTTATATCGGAAGCACTAAGTTAGCCGGTTCAGAAGCGGATAACTATTTCGTACAGTGGACGAGAAGTATTATTGATGATAACAAGGAATCTATCGTCGGACAGTATCCGGATCCTGTAAACTGGACATACTACAAGGCAAACGGCTGTACCTGGGGAAAGTATATGACGATAAAATAATGATAGGTGAGCCGGATGGCGGCAAAACCTTCAAATGCAGATCAAAGGACAGTTCTTTATGGACTGTCCTTTTTGTCTGCGGATAAAATTCACCGATTATTTACAACATAACGGCGGGTTCGTGTTATAATTTATATGTATGTATCATCAGATGAAAGGAAGTTTTTTATGGCAACACTAAAGGTTCAGAGACCTAACGGTACGAAGGACGTTGTGCCTTCGCAGATGTATAAGTGGAATACCGTCGAGGCACTGGTCAAGTCTCACGCCGAGGCTTACGGCTTTAAGGAGATACGCATACCTACCTTTGAGAGCACCTCGCTGTTCGTGCGCTCGGTGGGCGATACCACCGACGTGGTGCAGAAGGAGATGTATTCGGTATCTGCTACCGGCGACGAGGGATATACCCTCAGACCCGAGGGCACCGCAGGTACTATCCGCGCACTTATCGAGAACGGACTGCTCAATGACGGTTTGCCTCAGAAGCTGTTCTACGTGCTCTCCTGCTTCAGACACGAAAAGCCGCAGGCGGGAAGGCTCAGAGAGTTCCACCAGTTCGGCGTGGAAATGGCGGGCACCAAGGATCCCCGCGCCGACGCCGAGGTGATATCCCTTGCTAAGTCTATACTTGACGTGGCGGGACTGCGCAATATACAGCTCAATATAAATTCTATCGGCTGCCCCGAGTGCAGGGCGCAGTATCAGCAGGCGCTTAAGGATTACTTCACGCCCCACATCGACAAGCTGTGCGATACCTGCCACACCAGACTTGAAAAGAATCCTCTCCGTCTGCTGGACTGCAAGTCGGAGATATGCTCCGAGATCGCCAAGGACGCTCCCTCTATCCTCGATCACCTCTGCGACGACTGCCGCGGGCACTTCGAGAAGCTCCAGGGCTACCTCACCGCTATGGGCATAGAGTATAAGATAAATGACCGCATCGTCCGGGGTCTTGACTACTACACCAAGACGGTGTTCGAGTTCGTTTCCGAGGATATAGGCTCACAGGGTACCGTGTGCGGCGGCGGACGCTATGACGGTCTTATCGAGACCTTAAGCGACAAGCCCTGCCCCGCTCTCGGCTTCGGCATGGGTCTGGAAAGACTTATCCTCACCATGGAGAATCAGGGCGTGGAGTTCGCCGAGGAGGAAAGCTGCGATATATACATAGGCTCTATGGGCGACGCTGCGGCTGTCAAGGCTATGCAGATATGCCGCGCTCTCCGCGCTGACGGCGTGAGAGCCGAGTGCGACGTGGTGGGCAGGTCTGTCCGCGCACAGATGAAATACGCCGACAAGCTGGGTGCAAAATTCTCGGTGGTCATCGGCGACAGCGAGCTGGAGGCAGGCAAGGCTGCTCTCAAGGATATGAAGTCCGGCGAGCAGAACGATATACCTCTGGACGATCGCTTCGGCAGCGTGTTCAACGCCCTGCTGATATCCCGCGCTCTGGAGGACGATGGTCTTGAGGACGCGCTGGGCGGGCTGCTTTCCGAGTAAAAACATCTGAAAAAAGTGGTGTCAGACTGTTGACAACACCGGCAAAATATAGTATAATAAACTTGTATGGATATTTTTTCGGAAGGAAAGGTTTCCAAATGCTAACTGACAGCGGGCAAAAAGCGGTTTGCAAGTCAGCAGACGCTAATCCTGCAAAACAGTGTATTTCTTGAAAGGAGAAATTTTAATGGCAAGTTTGACAAAGAACCCTAACGTAAATGCGTGGGTCGATGAAATGATCGCTCTGACCAAGCCTCAAAAGGTAGTATGGATCGACGGCAGCGACGAGCAGCTTGAGGCTCTGAGACAGGAGGCTCTGTCTACCGGAGAGATGATAAAGATGAACCAGGACGAGTATCCCGGCTGTCTCTATCACAGAACTGCTCCCAATGACGTTGCACGTGTTGAGGACAGAACTTTCATCTGCTCCGAGAAGGAAGAGGACGCAGGCCCCACCAACAACTGGATGGATCCCAACGAGATGTGGGCTATGCTGGAGCCTATGTATGACGGCTCCATGAAGGGAAGAACTATGTATGTTATCCCTTACTCCATGGGTCCTATCGGTTCTCCCCTCGCTAAGGTGGGCGTTGAGCTGACCGACTCTATCTACGTTGTACTGAACATGGATATCATGACCCGTGTGGGCACCAGAGCTTTCGAGAACCTGGGCGACACCTCCGATGACTTTGTTCGCGGTCTGCACTCCAAGGCTGACGTTGATCCTGAGAAGAGATACATCGTACAGTTCCCTGAGAGAAACACTATCTGCTCTATCAACTCCGCTTACGGCGGCAACGTTCTGCTGGGCAAGAAGTGCTTCGCTCTGAGAATCGCTTCCTTCCAGGGCAAGAACGAAGGCTGGATGGCTGAGCATATGCTCATCCTCGGTGTACAGAAGCCCGACGGCGACATC
>CACXDI010000189.1 GCA_902766335.1 uncultured Ruminococcus sp.
CAGGGTGGTAGCTCCCACCTGCACCGAAAAGGGCTGCACTCAGCACACCTGCTCGGCTTGCGGATACAGCTACAAGGACGCCGAGACTCCGGCTAAGGGTCACAGCTTCACCGACAGGGTGGTAGCTCCCACCTGCACCGAAAAGGGCTGCACTCAGCACACCTGCTCGGCTTGCGGGTATAGCTACAAGGACGCCGCGACCCCGGCTAAGGGTCACAGCTTCACCGACAGGGTCATCGAGCCTACCTATGACAAGCAGGGCTACACTCAGCATACCTGCACCGTCTGCGGTTACAGCTACAAGGACAGCTACACTCCCAAGAAGCAGCGGGGCAGTATCTCCGGCGCAACTGTTACGGTGGCGTCCGCCGGCAACGTTTATACCGGCAAGGCTCTGACTCCGGCAGTTACCGTCAGGCTGAACGGCAAGACTCTGAGGGGGAATACCGACTACACGGTAAGATATTCCGCCAACACCAACTGCGGCAGGGCGACGGTCACCGTCACCGGCAGGGGAGCTTACACCGGCACCAAGACGGCTGATTTCATCATCAAGCCGGCAAAGGCTGTGCTTTCCAGAGTGAAGTCTCCCAAGACCAGACAGGTCAAGGCGGTATGGAAAAAGTCCGGCGGAAATGTCACCGGATATCAGATCAATACAGCGCTCAACAACAAGTTCACGAACAGCAAAAAGACCTATCTTGTCTCCGGCGCTTCTGCCACAAGCAAGACCTTCACCGGTCTGAAAAAGGGCAAGACCTATTACGTAAGGGTCAGAGCCTACAAGACGGTGGGCAGCGCCAAATACTACGGCGCGTGGAGCGTCACTAAGAGCGTAAAGTGCAAGTGACAGCAAAGCAAAACTGCCGCACGGAGAATTAACCGTGCGGCAGCTTTTTTATTTCTTCACCATTTTCATCGAGATGTCGAACGCCTGCACCGAATGTGTCAGCGCTCCCAGCGAGATTATGTCCACGCCGGTCTTTGCGATGTCGGCGATCGTCTGCTCGGTGACGTTGCCCGAGGCTTCCAGCTTGGCGCGTCCTGCGGTGATCTTCACCGCCTCAGCCATTTCCTCGCAGGACATATTGTCCAGCATGATGATCTCGCAGCCGACGTCAAGAGCCTCGCGGAGCGAATCGAGATCGCCTACCTCTACCTCTATCTTGACGGTGTGACCCATTTTCTCACGCAGGGCATTGACCGCTCCCGTGATCGAGCCGTAGGCGTCTAAGTGGGTGTCCTTCAGCATGGCGCAGTCGGAGAGATTGTAGCGGTGATTGCGTCCGCCGCCTACCGTTACCGCGTACTTCTGGAAGACGCGCAGACCCGGCAGAGTCTTGCGGGTGTCAGCGACTGCGGCGTTTGTGCCCTCCACCAGCCTGACGCATTTGTTGGTAGCGGTGGCTATGCCGGACATATGCTGCAAAATGTTCAGCGCCGTCCGCTCGCCCTTTAGCAGAGCGCGGGTGTGGGCGGTGATCCGGGCGATGATGTCGCCCTTTTTGACAGCTTCGCCGTCGTGTATCAGCACCTCAAAGGCGGCTGTGGGGTCAAGCAGGGTGAACACCCGCAGCGCTATCTCGATACCGCAGAGCACGCCTTCGGCTTTCGCCACATACTGCGCCGTGTCGATCTTGTCCTCGTCCACAAGGTAGTCGGTGGTGACGTCAATGTAGTTGATGTCCTCCAGAAGCGCCGCCTTTATCATATCGTCTATCTGAAATTGCATAAGTCTCATGTTGGTTACTCCTTATATTTATGTCTGTAAACGCAGAAGATGGTCATACCAGGCTGTTTGTTCCGCTCCCCGCCGTACACTCATACACCCGGACGCTGCCGTCCAGATGATACTCTTTCGCCCAGTCGGTCATCAGTAACATCGGCAGAACGGTCACTGTGAATAAAGCGGCAATTATCAGCAGCCATTTGATTATGAACTTAAAGTGTTTTCATAGCAGTTTGCCCTTACAGCAGACTTTGTCCTCAGTCCGGTTTTTCAAACTTCGGCATATTGGGGATCTCCTCGCTGCCCTCGCAGATAGCCGAGGCTTCCTTTAATATAATGTATGCGCAGGTGGCGAGGCTTCTTGCCAGGATATAGTCGGTGGTGATGGCGTAGCGCTCGTTGTTGAGCTTGTCCATTATGCCCTTGACCTCGTTCATGCCGTCCTTCAGACCGTGTACGTTGGGGATAACGAAGTAGTCCTTCTGCATTATCTGACGTATGCGGCGGCGGTTGCCCTCGGGCATATGAGGTGCGCCCTCGTGTGTGTCGAAGGTGTACTGCTCGAACACGTTGGGAGCCGTCTTTATGCGCTCATTGATATCGTGAGCTGCGCGGCGGGAGAATACGTGAGCCTCCAGCAGCGAGTTGGACGCAAGCCGGTTGTTGCCGTGAACTCCGGTGCAGCTGCACTCGCCCACTGCGTAGAGCCCGTCTATCGTGGTGCGGGAGAGGGTGTCCACCTTTATGCCGCCCATGAGGTAGTGCTGACAGGGGAATATGGGGATATAATCCTTTGTCATGTCAATGCCCTGGGTCAGAAGGTTCTTGTATATCATGGGGAAGCGGTTCCGAATGAAATCCGGATCCTTGTGGGTGATGTCCAGGAAGAACTCATCGCTGCCGGTGCGCTGTGACTCGAAGATTATCGAGTGGGATACAACGTCCCGGGGCGCAAGCTCCAGGCGTTTGTCGTAGAGGTGCATGAACCGGTCACCGTGGCAGTTCCTCAGATACGCGCCCTCGCCGCGGACAGCCTCGGACACGAGGAAGCACTCGCGGGTGTGGCGGTTGTTGAAGGCTGTGGGGTGGAACTGTATATAGCAGAGATTCTTTATCTCCGCGCCCATTCTGTAAGCCATAGCTATGCCGTCGCCGGTGGCGATAGCGGAGTTAGTGGTGTAGGCGTAAACTCTGCCGATACCGCCGGTAGCAAATATGGCGTAGTGGCAGTTGACGGTCACATACTCCGAGGGCTGATCGCTGCTGCCGCTTCTGAGCACCAGAAGTGAGAACCCGGTGCCGGTCTTTACCGTGTCGCTGACGATAGAGTTCTCCCAGATCGTCACGTTAGGCAGAGCCGAGACGGTGCGTATCAGCGTAGTCTCTATCTCGTAGCCGGTAGCGTCGGCGTGGTGGAATATGCGGTGCATACCGTGTCCGCCCTCAAGGGTGCGGTGGTAGTCGCCGTTCTCCTGCTTGTCGAACTCAGCGCCCAGCTCGATGAGCTTGCCGATGTCTATGCAGGCTTCGTTCACCAGCACATCGGTAGCGTCGGGGTCATTTTCGTAGCCGCCCGCCACGAAGGTATCGTGCTTGTGCTTTTCCGGGGAGTCCTCGGGGGACTTGTAAACGCCGGCGATACCGCCCTGTGCGAGAGCAGAGTTGCAGAGGGTCAGCTCACGCTTGGCGATGACCAGCACATTGAGCGAGCGGTCAAGGTTGTAGGCGGCGTAAAGTCCCGAAGCACCGGCGCCGACTATAACAACGTCAAAATTCATCATATCCATATCTTATCATTCCTTTATATACCTTATTATATATTATATATAGCGGCACCCTGCCGCCGGTAATAAAAAGGCTATACTTATTTCATAATAGCACATATATATGCTCTAATCAATGGTTATTTTGTAAATTAATGTCTGATACTATACAAAAAGTCAAAAGATGTGATATTTGCGGCAGTCTTGGGTCTTTGTCATTTTCCTGTTGAAATCTTCAGAAGGATATGCTATAATGAAACAGGTAAAGTGATCTGCCTGCGAATGGATCGCGATAGCAGGCAAGATCATAAAGTGAGGAGAATGAATATGAGCATTACTGCCGGAGAGATCGCAGAAGCCACAGGGCTTAGCTGCGGTCAGGGGAGTCCCGATCTATGGGGCGAAGTGAGAGGAATGAAAGTGCATATTGAGTGGTCGAGATACACAAATTCCGCCTATATAGATATTTACGCCAAGAAGGGCAGTACGCCGATCTCGGCTCCTTTGGGCACATGGCTCAGGGCTCACGAGGGGTTCAGTCCTCCCCGGGCACTGCCGGGGAAAGGTACCGGCATGAGGATGATGCTCAAGCTGGGTCCGGAGGACACGGCGGGGATATTTGCCGCCGAGCTTGATTCCCTTATGAAAATGCTTTCGGATAACGGCTGCATACCTATCTGTTCCGGGTGCAGCAGTGAGGGAATGGGATACAGTTTTTACCGAGCTGCCGGGAATGTGGAGTATCTTTGTCCCGATTGTGCCCGCAGTGCGACGGTCAGGGCGGAGCAAAAGCCTTCGCCGTCCGGGCGTGTGAAGGGTTGGCTGATAACGCTGATCTGTTTTTTGCCCGGGGCGGCAGCTGTCTTTGCCGGGGAGCTTTGGCTCATGAAGCAGAACGCGGGACTTGGGTTGGCTTTACCGGTGGCGGCAGCGGGTATACTATTAAATATATACCTTTACAAAAAAGCGGGCATCAGACCCGGATGGCTTACTGCGGCGGTGTGCGTGGTGATCTGCTGTCTGGGAGCTGCGGCGGGACTGGTGGTCAGGTATTCGGGATACATGGCAGATCACAACAGAGAGTATAAGGACTGGTACCATCAGGCGCTGGACTACAGCCGTGCGGTGCAGTTGGGAATGGATCCGGAGGATGCGCTTGTCTACATTGAGCCGAAGTGGCAGGAGGAGATCTCCGCTCTGCTGGACAGCATGACACCGGACGAACGTAAGGCATGGTGTTACCACGCAAGTGTGTCAGAGAAATGCCAGACCGTGAGCGACTGTATCAGGAGATTCAGAGTGCTGATCAATTCCGAAAAGAATGATGGAGGAAGCTATATGGAGCAGCTGCGCATGGACTATATGGACGAGAGCTCAATGATGAGCTCGGTGGTGACTGCGTTATGCGGGTTGTTCTGGAACGTGATGATAAAGAAGGACAGAAAACGCCGCAGTATCGTGATGCTGGGCAGTTGACAAATAAAGTTGTGCAAAGTGAACAAAAATAAATTTTGCAGCCGGAAAAATTTCTCCGTTGTCAGCGGCGGACAATTTGTTAATTTTTTGTAAAATCTATTGCAAACAGCCGCCTGATGTTATATAATATGTATTGCGCGACTGCAACGGTACGGAATTACTATGAGCAGTTCCGTACACAAGATATGCGTTGAAGCGGGAGGTTGCCGGCGGTGCGCCGGGTAATTTCCGCCGAGTATGTCCGATTTTAAACCGGGCGGCTGTAATAACGAAGCACTGTGTGTTGGCTTGTACTTCTTGCGAGGGGCGATCATCGCCTTTTGTACGGGCAGGCTGTGCGTCTTATGGTCGGGAGCGGTAAAAGGCTTTCGGCATTTTTTATGAGACGGGCAGGGAACACACGGGATAGTGGTTAGGTACAGCGGTTGCCCCCACATCAGCGAAAAGCAAAGCGTTCGCTGATTGCCGATACGCACGGAGCGAGCGAATGCGAGCGGATGTGCGAGGCTATTGATAATACGCACTAAGGAGGCGATTTAAGTGGCAGTCAATGAAAGGATCAGAATCAAGATCAAGGGCTATGAGCACGCAACTGTTGACGCTGCTGCTGCAAAGGTAGTAGACGTGGTTAAGCGCTCGGGCGCAAAGGTATCGGGACCCATCCCGCTGCCTACCGACAAGGAGATAGTTACTATCCTCCGCGCCGTTCACAAGTATAAGGACAGCCGTGAGCAGTTCGAAATGAGAACTCACAAGAGACTTATCGACGTGATCAGACCCACCAAGGAAACAACTTCGGACCTTGAGAATCTTGAGCTTCCTGCCGGAGTCAGCATCGTAATGGAGATCAAGTAAGTTCTCCCAACGAGATCGCGTGCGATCTCGAAACGTATGCACCGCAGGTCATGTCGGACTTGTCCGACCAATAACCAACTAGGAGGAAAAGAAAATGCAGAAAGGTATCATCGGTAAGAAGATCGGTATGACTCAGATCTTCGATGAGTCGGGAAAGGTTATTCCCGTAACTGTTGTTGAAGCAGGTCCCTGCGTAGTCGTTCAGAAGAAGACTGTTGAGAACGACGGCTATGACGCAGTACAGCTGGGCTTCGGCGACATCAGAGCAAAGAGAGCGAACAAGCCCCTTGCAGGTCACTTCAAGAAGGCTGACGTTGCACTCAAGAGAACTCTCAAGGAGTTCAGATTCGACGATTGCTCTGGACTTAACGTTAAAGACATAGTAAAGGCTGACACCTTTGAGGTAGGCGACATCGTTGATGTAAGCGGTACTTCCAAGGGTAAAGGCTATGCTGGAACCATCAAGCGTCACAACAACGCAAGACTGAAGGAGACCCACGGTTCGGGTCCTGTACACAGACACGCAGGATCTATGGGCGCCTGCTCTTCCCCTTCGAGGATCTACAAGGGCAAGTGCATGCCTGGTCAGCTCGGTAACGAGAAGGTCACCGTACAGAACCTGGAAGTCGTAAAGGTTGACGCTGAGAACAATCTTATCGCGATCAAGGGAGCTATCCCCGGTCCCAAGAACGGCACCGTTACAATCGTTGATTGCGTTAAGAAGGCTTAATGGAAGGAGGAGTTAAAATGTCACAGATCACCGTAGTTGATATGAAGGGCAGCAAAGTATCCGACCTTGAGCTTAATGATAAGGTGTTCGGTATCAAGCCTAATAAGGCTATAATGCACGCGATGGTTGTAAACTACCTCGCTAATCAGAGACAGGGCACACAGTCCACTCTTACCAGAACAGAGGTATCGGGCGGCGGAAGAAAGCCCTGGAGACAGAAGGGTACCGGTCACGCAAGACAGGGCTCTACCAGATCTCCTCAGTGGGTACACGGCGGTATCGCTTTAGGACCCAAGCCCCGCGATTACAGCTATTCGATAAACAAGAAGGAAAAGAGACTTGCGATGAAGTCGGCGTTCTCTTCCAAGGTACTCGACAATGATATGATCGTTGTTGACAAGATCGCTCTGGACGGCTACAAGACCAAGGCTGTAGTTGAGATGCTCAAGGCACTCGGCTCTGAGAAGAAGGCTCTTATAGTTACTGACAGCGTTGATAGCGTACTTGTTAAGAGCGCTGCTAACATCCCCGGAGTCAAGACCGCAACTGTAAACACCCTGAGCGTTTACGATATCCTCAACCACGATAAGTTCATCGTAGTCAAGGATGCAGTTGCCAAGATCGAGGAGGTATATGCATAATGGAAAAGATCGCTTCTGATATCATCTTAAAGCCCGTCATCACCGAGGATTCTATCGAGCGTCTTGCAGACGGCAAGTACACCTTCAAGGTAGCAAAGACTGCGACCAAGGTTGAGATCGCTAAGGCTGTTGAGACCCTCTTCGACGTAAAGGTATCTAAGGTAAACACCATAAGCGTTAAGGGCAAGGAAAAGAGAATGGGCAGATACGCAGGTTTCCGCCCCGACTGGAAGAAGGCTATCGTTACCGTTGAGGGTGACAAGACTATCGAGTTCTTTGACGGTCTGTTCTGATAGCTCGTAATATAGGCGGCAGGGCGATGTGATAAGCCCCAAAATGCTCCGCCTGATAAGCAGAGGATTCTTCCTCTGAATAATAAGGAGTTGAATTATTATGGCAATAAAGAGCTATAAGCCTACTACTCCCGGACGCCGCGGCATGACCGTGACCGACTACTCGGGACTTAGCAAGGCAGCTCCCTGCAAGGCGCTGCTTGAGCCGATGGATAAGCACAGCGGCAGAAACAGCTATGGCAGGATCACCGTTCGTCACAGAGGCGGCGGTGTGAGAAGAAAATACCGCGTTATCGACTTTAAGAGAAATAAGCTCGATATGGACGCAAAGGTGCTCACTATAGAGTACGATCCTAACAGATCTTCCTTCATCGCTCTCGTTGAATACGAGGACGGCGAGAAGAGATATATCATCGCTCCCGAAGGACTTCAGGTAGGCGAGACTGTAAGAAGCAGCGACACCGCGGATATCAAGCCCGGCAACGCTCTGAGACTTGCAGCTATCCCTGTTGGTACTTTCATCCACAACCTTGAGCTTTATCCCGGCAAGGGCGCACAGCTTGTACGCTCCGCAGGTAACATGGCTCAGCTGATGGGTAAGGAAGACAAGTACGCACTGGTAAGACTTCCTTCCGGCGAGATGAGAAAGCTTCCCATCGACTGCATGGCGACCATCGGTCAGGTAGGCAACATCGATCACGCTAACGTGAATATCGGTAAGGCAGGAAGAAAGCGCCACATGGGCTGGAGACCTACAGTTCGCGGTTCTGTTATGAACCCCTGTGATCACCCGCACGGTGGTGGTGAGGGTAAGTCCCCCATCGGACGTCCCGGCCCTGTTACCCCCTGGGGCAAGCCTACTCTGGGTTACAAGACCCGTGCTAAGCATCATCGCTCCGATAAGTATATCGTAAAGCGCAGAAACGGTAAGTAATGCTGAAAGGAGGCAGATGACACATGGGAAGAAGTGTAAAGAAGGGACCTTACGTTGAAGAGTCTCTTATGAAAAAGGTTTTAGCTATGAACGAAGCGGGCGAGAAGAAGGTCGTTAAGACCTGGAGCAGAGCTTCAACGATTTTCCCCGATTTCGTAGGTCATACATTTGCAGTTCACGACGGCAGAAAGCACGTTCCGGTATATGTTACCGAGGATATGGTAGGACATAAGCTGGGCGAGTTTGCTCCGACAAGAACATTTAAGGGTCACGCCGGCTCTAAGACCTCGAATAACGGCAAGAAGTAACGGCGGAAGGAGGAACTTACAATGGAAGCAAAGGCAATTTTAAGAACTGCCAGGATCGCTCCCAGAAAGGTGCAGATCGTTCTGGATCTTATCAGGGGCAAGGATTATGAGGTTGCACTCGCAACTGTAAAGCATACACCCAAGGCTGCCAGTGAATATCTTGAGAAGCTTCTGAAGTCCGCCGCTGCAAACGCAGAGAACAATCACAACATGGATAAGAACAACCTCTATGTTGCAGAGTGCTACGTTTGCCCCGGACCTATCATGAAGAGGATCATGCCTAGAGCACAGGGCAGAGCTTACAGAATACTCAAGAGAACATCGCATATCACCGTAGTTCTCAAGGAAAAGGAAGACTAAGGAGGTAAAATCTATGGGCCAGAAGGTCAATCCGCACGGACTCAGAGTCGGTGTTATAAAAGATTGGGATTCCCGTTGGTTTGCCGGAAAGAACGACTTTGGCGATACCCTTGTTGAGGACTACAATATCCGCAAGTTTATCTTAAAGAAGCTCAACCAGAGATCAAAGAATCCTGCAAGCAAGACCGTTTACGCCGGTGTTCCCAAGGTGGAGATCGAGCGCTTCGCTGACAGCGAAGGCGGTCAGAAGATCAAGGTTCACGTACACTGCGCTAAGCCCGGTCTTGTTATCGGTAAGGGCGGTGCTGAGATCGAGAAGCTGAAGGCTGACATCGAGAAGCTGACCGGCAAGAAGGTCTCCATTAATATCGTAGAGGTAAAGAGCCCTGACATCAATGCACAGCTGGTAGCTGAGAAGATAGCTCACGATCTTGAGGACAGAGTTTCCTTCAGAAGAGCTATGAAGCAGTCCATCGGCAGAGCTATGAAGCTGGGCGCTAAGGGCATCAAGGTCAAGTGCTCCGGTCGTCTTGCCGGTGCTGAGATCGCTAGAAGCGAGGCTTATCACGAGGGTACTATCCCGCTGCAGACCATCAGAGCTGATATCGACTACGGTTTTGCTGAGGCAAACACCACTTACGGTAAGATCGGCGTTAAGGTATGGGTATACAGAGGCGAGGTTCTCAAGGGTGAGAAGGCTGCTTCTGACAGACGTCCCGACAGAAAGCGCAGACAGCGCCGCGATGACAAGGCTAAGGATCATCGCAGAGATTTCAACAAAGCAAGAGCTATGAAAAGAGAAGGGGGTAACAAGTAATGCTGCTTCCTAAGAGAGTAAAGTACAGAAGAGTACAGAGAGGTAGACTTAAGGGCAAGGCTACCAGAGGAAATAAGGTTACAAACGGCGAATTTGGTCTTCAGGCGCTTCAGCCTGCTTGGATCACCTCTAATCAGATAGAGGCTGCCCGTATCGCGATGACAAGATACATCAAGAGAGGCGGACAGGTTTGGATCAAGATCTTCCCCGACAAGCCTGTAACTGAGAAGCCTGCTGAGACCCGAATGGGTTCCGGTAAGGGCTCGCCCGAGTACTGGGTAGCTGTTGTTAAGCCCGGTCGCGTAATGTTTGAGATCGCAGGTGTTAGTGAAGAGACTGCACGCGAGGCTATGAGACTTGCGATGCACAAGCTTCCTATCAAGTGCAAGTTCGTTAAGAGAGAGGACGGTGAACAGTAATGAAGGCAAGTGAACTTAAGGATCTGTCTGTAGCAGAGCTGGAGCAGAAGCTCGCAGAGCTGAAGCAGGAGCTTTTCAATCTTCGCTTCCAGCATGCTGTTAACCAGCTCGAAAATCCCATGCGTATGAAGGCTGTCAAGAGAGATATCGCTCGCGTAAAGACTGTTCTTCGCAGCAATGAGAATGCCTGAAGGGAGGAGCAGCAATGAGCGAAAGAAATCTTAGAAAAACCAGAGTAGGTATGGTCGTTTCCGATAAGATGGACAAGACTATCGTGGTTGCTATCGAGGATAACGTTGCACATCCTCTCTACAAGAAGATCATCAAGAGGACCGTAAAGCTCAAGGCACACGACGAGAAGAACGAGTGCCACAAGGGCGATAAGGTCGAGGTAATGGAGACAAGACCTCTTTCTAAGGATAAGAGATGGAGACTTGTCAGAGTTATCGAGCAGGCTAAGTAATCAACTTTAACGGATTTTTTGAAAGGAGGAACGCACTGTGATACAGATGCAGACTTATCTCAAGGTTGCAGATAACTCCGGCGCAAAGGAGCTTATGTGCATCAGAG
>CACXDI010000190.1 GCA_902766335.1 uncultured Ruminococcus sp.
AATTGCCCCGTGAGGGGCAACCAAAATCGGCACCGTAAATCAATCTTGATTAAAGCGCTGGTCTTCACGGTTTCCGCAAAGATAGCGTGAACCCCACCAGTGCCGATTTTAAATTTCCCTATGCGAAGCGAGGGAAATATCCTAAATTCGCCGCCAGGCGAATCCCGCCTCCCGCACTCGTGATGTTTGCCACATACAAAAAGGCGATACCCGATAAGGTATCGCCGGTTTTATTGCGCGACAGAGCGCAGCGATCACCGCGTCACCGCGTCACCGCTCTGCTGCTATCTCCCTCACCGCCGCCGCCAGCATATCCGCCTCTTTCGGCGTGCTGAACGCTCCCGGCGAGAGCCGCACCGTCCCCTGAGTCAGCGTGCCCATGGAGCGGTGAGCCAGCCCCGCGCAGTGCAGTCCGCCCCTCAGCGCAAAGCCTCGCTGTGACAGCTTCATCGAAAGCGACTGGGAGTTCATCTCCCGCAGGTTGAAGGAACTGATCGGGACTCTGCGCCCGCAGGGGTAGAGCTTGACTCCGTCTGTCCCCGACACCGCTTTCTCAAAGCGCTCGATCAGCGCCGACTCCTGCTTCATAAGCGCGGCAGGGGTCTTTCTTTTTACAAACTCTATCCCCGCGCCGAGACCCAGTATCCCCGCCGTGTTGACGGTGCCGCTCTCCAGACGCTCCGGCATCTGGTCTCCCTGCTCCGGGTCGGCGGAATTGGTGCCGGTGCCGCCCTCTATTATAGTGGAAAGCGTATACTCGCCGCCGCAGATCAGCAGCCCCGTCCCGGAAGGTCCGTACAGCGCCTTGTGACCCGCCGTGCAGATAAAGTCGAAGCCGTCGGAGAGCTTTAAGTCGAGCAGACCCGCCGCCTGCGCCGCGTCGGCGATAAAGCATATGCCGTGGCTCCTGCAGACCCTCGCGATCTCCCGGTAGGGGAGTATCCGTCCGCTGACGTTTGAAGCCACGGTGCAGCAGACGCAGCGTGTGTCATGGCGTATCAGCCGCCGCAGCTCGTTGACGGTGCGCTCGTCGTCATCGTATACCGGCAGCACCGAGAATGTCACCCGCCGCGCCTTGGCGAGGGCATACACCGGACGCAGTACCGCGTTATGCTCGTAGCCGGAAATTATGATATGCCCGCCGTACTCCATGATACCTTTTATCGCCATGTTGAGCGCCATGGTGCAGTTGGCGGTGAACACGGTATTCTCCGTCTCGGCGCCGAACATCTCCGCCGCCGCCTGCCGGACGCTGAATATCTGCTCGGCGGTGTCTATCGAGAGCTTGTGTCCGCCCCGCCCCGGATTGCCGCCGTACACCTCCAGCGCCCGCATGACCGCTTTCTTCACCTCAGGCGGCTTGGGAAAGCTGGTGGCTGAATTGTCAAAATTTATCATTTTTCTCACCCCGCAGTCAAAGATACATACCACATGATATGCGAAAAAAACTCGCGGCGTTAAAAAATTTTTGAGAAAAGCGAATAGAAGCTCAGAAACTGCCTATAATATACGTGACACCAAAAGTCGCAGAGGTGTTTCCATATACAAAACAATATCCCTACGTCCCGCAGCTTTTCGAAGCGCAGGTGCGGCAGGAAAAAGGCAGGTGAATGAAATGCTCGACAGGATAGCTTTACTGCTTCTGATCGTCGGCGGCGTCAACTGGGGTCTCATAGGCATATTCCAGTTTGATCTGGTGGCGTTCATTTTCGGCGGTCAGGCGGCGGTGCTCGCACGTATAATCTACGTCCTCGTAGGTATCAGCGCGATCTGGTGCATATCTCTCTTCTTCAAGGAGCAGGAGATGCTCGAGGCGCGTACCTGACGCTCACGCCGATGCAGAACTCTGCACTCATGTGACCGGCTGACATCATCACAGCCGGGTCAATTCCTCCCATATCAAGGCTGCACCCCGAAGGGATTTGCGTTTCTTGTTTGCCGACAGTCACGGGCTTCGCAAGGCATTCACCGAACTCACTCCCCTTCGTGGTGCAGCTTTCTTTTTTTAGTCCGCGCTGTCGCTGGGAAAACGCGCCTGCGGCGCTTATTTCCAAAGGGGTGGCTTATGGTGCGGTAAGCGAAGAATGCATAAACCCACGCCCAAGGCTGTGAAGGGGTCACCCTCTGGCGTGTACCGTAATGCCCGCCCTTGACGCTTCTGCGTGTAGACAGAGTGCGCGCTGCGCCTAAAGAGCTGTATCTGCCCCACCCACAACAAACGTGAGTTAGTCGAGGCAAAGAGAATAAGGAGAGGGGGGAGTGTGAGGGGCTGCAAAACGCGCCGGTAGGCTCCCCCTGAATATATTGCTCCCCCTCGGCAGGAAGTTTTGCATAAAAATCCGAAAAACTATTGACTTTTTTATGAAAATATGCGATAATATTAAAAACCGCTATGCGAGCGATATGCGTGTGCGGATAAAAGGAGATGCTGAACATGGGTGTAAAAACTACATTGGTGATAATGGCTGCCGGACTTGGCACACGCTACGGCGAGGGCAGGATAAAGCAGCTCGATCCTATCGGACCCAACGGCGAGATAATCATGGACTATTCTATCTATGACGCCAAGGCTGCGGGATTCGACAAAGTTGTATTTATAATAAGAAAGGACATCAAGCAGGCGTTTGACGACATGATCGGCAAACGTATCGGCGCTCAGATAGAGACCGACTACGTTTACCAGCAGACTAACGATGTTCCCGAGGCTTACAAGAACGTGGAGCGTGCGAAGCCCTGGGGAACCGGTCACGCGGTGTTTGCCTGCAGGGGCGTTGTCAAGGAGCCTTTCGCGGTCATCAATGCCGATGACGTTTACGGCAGGAAGGCTTTTGAAGCTATGCACGAGTTCCTGGTCTCCGCTGACCTTGATTCCGACGGCAAGATGCACCTTGCCATGCCGGGATTCATTCTGGAGAACACACTCAGCAGAGAGGGTACTGTTACCCGCGGAGTCTGCGAAGCGTCTGACGGTTTCCTCACCGACATCACCGAGACCTACGGCATACGCCGGGAGGGCGGCAAGGTGCTGTCCTTCACCGCCAAGAAGGACGAGACCCTCAAGGAAGTGGACGCCAAGTCTCACGTTTCCATGAATATGTGGGCTTGCCCCGCCGAGTTTATCGACACGCTGGGCGCCGAGTTCGAGAAGTTCCTTTCGGAGCACGCTGATGAAGCGGGCGCCGAGTTCCTGCTGCCGGGCGTCATCAACGATATGATCCACCGCGGCGAAGCCGACTGCCGTCTGATAGAGACCACCGACAAGTGGTTCGGCATGACCAGCGTCAAGGACAAGGCAGCAGCTCAGGCAGCCGTCCGCGCCAACATTGAAGCGGGTGTATATCCCGAGAAGCTCTGGGGCTGAAAATAAGACAGCACAAGGGACGGAGATAGCTCCGTCCCTTTTTGTATCACCCCGCCGCCTTTCCGCATATAATGCAGCGAGGTGATTTTTATGTGTGCGATCTCAGGAATAGCCGGCTGGGGCGATGAGTTCAGGGCGGCGATGAAGCGCGATCCGGACGCTGCAAAAAAGATGACAGCGGCTCTCAAACGCCGTGGACCAGACGGCGACGGCGCTTACCGCTCGGAGAATGTTTTGCTGGTACATACCCGTCTGGCGATAATCGACCCGGACGGCGGCGCTCAGCCGATGATATACCGGGAGGGCGGCAGGGAGCTGGCGCTGGTCTACAACGGCGAGCTTTACAACACAGCCGAGATACGGCAGGAGCTTATTTCGCTGGGATACCGTTTCCGTACCGGTTCGGACACCGAGGCTGTGCTGCTCGCCTACGCCGAGTGGGGCGGGGAGTGCGTCAGCCGGTTCAACGGTATCTTTGCTTTCGCCGTGTGGGACAGCGCCCGGCGGGAGCTTTTTATGGCGCGTGACAGGATAGGCGTCAAGCCGCTGTTTTACACGCTGAAGGGCGGCGTACTGTATTTTGCGAGCGAGATAAAGGGACTGCTCTGCTGCGACGGTGTGGACGCCGAGCTGGACGCCGACGGTGTGCGTGAGGTAATGCTGATAGGCCCCGCCCGCACCTGCGGCTGCGGAGTGCTGCGGGGTATATGTGACTTAAAGCCCGCCGAGTGCGCGGTGTTTGACGAAAATGGTCTGCACAAGCGCACCTACTGGGACTACGGCGAGTCGGAGCGCGAGCCCTTCGGGGAAAGCTTTGAGGAAACGCTGGAGCAGGTGCGCCGTCTGGTGACCGATTCCATAACCCGGCAGACGGTCTCAGACGTGCCGATATGCACCTTTCTGTCGGGCGGTCTGGATTCCAGCCTGATATCCTCGGTGACGAACGGAGTGCTGAATGGCAAAGGTGAGCGGCTGCACACCTTCTCGGTGGAGTACCGCGACAACGCCAAGTATTTCAAGGCGGGCAAGTTCCAGCCCAACGCCGACGATGAGTATATAGAGGAAATGGTGAGGTATCTGGGCAGCGAGCATCACCGCGTGATAGTGGACACTCCCGAGCTGGTGGAGGCGCTCTACAGCTCTACGGAAGCGAGAGACCTGCCGGGCATGGCGGACGTGGACAGCTCGCTGCTGCTTTTCTGCAGGGCGGTGAAGGACTCAGGCTTTAAAGTCGCGCTGTCGGGGGAGTGTGCCGACGAGATCTTCGGCGGCTATCCCTGGTACCGGGATCCGGATATCCGCGAGCGTGACGGCTTCCCCTGGTCACAGTCCACCGCCTACCGCGCCTCGCTTATGCGTCCCGAGTATCTTGAGGGCGTATCGGCGGAGGAGCACGTCCACGGCAAGTATCTTGCCACCATAGCCCGCGTGACCGAGCAGGGTCTGACGCCGCTGGAAAAGCGTATGCGGCAGATGATGCGGCTGAATATGGAGTGGTTTATGATGACGCTGCTTGACCGCAAAGACCGTATGTCCATGTACAGCGGTCTGGAGGTGCGGGTGCCCTTCTGCGACTACCGGATAGTGGAGTACCTCTACCGCGTGCCCTGGGAGTTCAAGGACTACCGTGGGCGGGAGAAGGGTCTGCTGCGCAAGGCGGCGGAGGGGCTGCTGCCGGAGAAGATAATACTCCGCAAGAAGTCGCCCTACCCCAAGACCCATAACCCTGCCTACGAAGCCGCCGTCCGTGAGCGGCTGCGCGAGGAGCTGTCCCAGACCGACTGCCCGGTGCGGGATATCCTCGATATCAAAGAGGTGGAGAAGCTGATGTACGAGGGCAGACACACCCAGTGGTACGGTCAGCTGATGAATGACCCGCAGATAATGGCGTACATCATACAGGTGAACTACTGGCTGAAGCTGAACAGGATCAGGCTGGTATGAAAAAAAGGACGGCTGAAATGCCGTCCTTGCTGCTTTATTCAAGATATATCTTCCGTATCCTCTCCCGGACTTGCTCTGTCGCCCCAAGCCCCTCGGTGAGGAAGCCGTCGAAGCTGCCGAAAAGCTCGTCGGTCTTGGCGTAGAGAGCGTTCAGGAACGCCTCGTCGGCGCTGAACAGCAGCCGCACCGCATCCCGTGCCATACCGGGAGCGCCGCCGGGAACGAATCTTGCGATAAGCTCCTCCACCTCGCCGGCGATGTTTTCGTTTGTTTTGAGGTAATCCTCAAGGATATCCTGCTTGTCGGCGCCGAGTATGGTAAGAAGTATCACCGCCGCAAAGCCGGCTCTGTCCTTTCCGGCGTTGCAGTGCCATAGAAAGACGTCCTTCTCGCCGTCTGCTATCATGCGGACGAACCGGGCGTACTGCGAGCGGGCGAACTCGTCGGCTGCGAAGCTCTCATACATGGAGCACATATACTTCATGGCAAAGCCCGGCTCTGCCATGCCCTGGTAGAGGATAGCGTCGATAGCCTTGCCGTCCGAGCGCTCGTCGCGGGTGATGCCCGCCGCCATGTCCTTCACCGCCGGAAGATGTATGCTCTCGGCGCCGGGGATCTCCGGATCGGGCTTTTCCGCGCGCTCCTCGGCGCTGCGGAAGTCTATTATCTTAGTAAGCCCCGCCTGCTCCAGCAGAGCTATGTCTTTTGACGTCGCCCGCATAAGATTGCCGCTGCGGAACAGCCTGCCGTGCTTTACGCGCCTGCCGCCGGATACCGGGAAGCCGCCCAGATCTCTTGTGTTGTTCAGACCTTCAAATATCATTTTTACCACCCTGTGCCGTACTTGTTCCTGTCAAAAGAAAAGTATATCACTTTTCGGCAGGGTTGTCAAGTATATGACAATATTATCCGAGGTCTTGACAATTCGGGAAAGTTCTATTATAATATATTTACCGAAAAAAGGACTGTTTGAAAAACAAAAGGAAGAGTATATATGGCAAAGAAAAACAAACGTTCCGATCCTAAGCAGGACGCCTACAGGAATATGTATGAGCGTGAGCTTCAGAAGTTCCAGAGCATGGATCAGGATACCGATTATTCCGACAGCCCCGACGATCTGAGATTTTACTCCGAGGCGGAGCTTGAGGCTATAGAGCAGGCAAAGCGCGACGCCGCAAGACAGGCGTATGAGGACGCTTACCTTGATGAATACAACCGCGTGAGGGCGGGCGCCCAGAGCGCTCCCCGGCGTCAGGGACAGCAGGGTCATCAGGGTCAGCCGAGACAGCGTTCTTCGGGGAGCCATACTGTAAGCACGGTACACCCCAACAACAGAAAATACGCCGAAGCCGCCCGCCGCAAGCATTCCGGCGAGCAGGTGCAGTTCGGCAGGAAAAACGAGTACAAAAACTCAAAGAAGGGCAAGCGGGAGATGAAGAGCGGCTCCGCAGCCGGCAGATTTTTCCGCGGTATATTTATCATACTGCTGGTGCTGGTCCTGCTTATGCAGCTGCTGATATTCCGCTACATAAGCCTTGTAAATTCCGTTGAGACCGGAGACCGGCTCGTGACCGACGCTTCTCTTTACAGCAAGGAGGTCACCAATGTGCTGCTGATAGGCAGCGACACCCGCGACGACGACGAGCGCGGCAGGACCGACTCGATGATACTTCTCTCGATAAACCGCAGGACTAAGGAGACGACTCTCACCTCGCTCATGCGCGACAGCTATGTGGAGATACCCGGTCAGGGCTGGAACAAGCTGAACGCGGCATACCGCCTGGGCGGCGCGGAGCTGCTCATGGACACCGTGGAGCTGAATTTCGATGTGAGGGTAGACCGCTACGCCTATGTGAGCTTCTTCTCCTTTATAGAGATAGTTGACGCTGTGGGCGGCATAGACATTGATCTTTCAGACGAGGAAGCTATCGGCATGACCGATCCTATGGCGGAGCAGAACAAGTATCTCGGGAACAAGAAGGGCACCGACTACCTCACCAAGGGCGGCAAGGACGTACACTTGAACGGCAATCAGGCTCTTGCCTACGCGAGACTCAGATATGTGGGCAACGCCGACTTTGAGCGCACCGAGCGTCAGAGGACTGTCATCACCAAGATAATCGACAGGGCAAAGACCCTCGATCCGCTGGCTCTGGATAATTTCCTCAAGGTCTGCGCCGGAAATCTCACCACCAACATGGATAAGACGGAGATGTATGTGTTCTTCTACAAGCTGCTGTTCTCGATGAAGTTCGACATGAAGCAGCTGCGCATACCGCCGGAGGAAGCCTACTACTACGGCAATCACGACGGCATGAGCACACTCGACATAGACTTCGACGCCTGCAAGCGTGAGCTGGAGGAGAAGATCTACAAGTAAACGTATATAAGACAGCAAAGCCGCCGGAGCCTTTCGGCGGCTTTTTGTGCATTATGCCATGAATATCGGGGGTTTGGAAAAAGTACTTGACAAGCGTCTTATGATTTGATATAATATATAATGTATTTTTGTATATAATCGCGCTCCACGAAGGCGGGGCATTAATTTTTGAGGTGATTAAATGGGATTTGTAGACGCGCTTTTTGGTAACTATTCCAAAAAGGAGTTAAAGAGAATAGAGCCTATCAAGCAGAAGGTGCTGGACTTAGAGGCTACATACGAGAAGATGTCCGATCACGAGCTGCGTGAGCAGACTCAGATAATGAAGGACAAGCTCTCGGACGGGCTCAGCACCCTTGACGAGATACTCCCCGACGCTCTCGCTGTATGCCGTGAGGCAGCATGGAGAGTTCTGGGCAAGAAGCCCTTCCCGGTACAGATCATCGGCGCTATCGTTCTTCATCAGGGACGTATCGCTGAAATGAAGACCGGTGAAGGTAAGACCCTCGTTGCCTGTCTTGCCGCATACGCAAACGCGCTGACCGGCAAGGGCGTACACGTAGTAACGGTAAACGACTACCTCGCCAAGTTCCAGTCTGAGGAAATGGGCAAGGTATACCGCTTTCTGGGTATGTCCATAGGCTGCGTTCTCCAGGGCATGGACAAGGCTGAGAAGCAGGCGGCTTACAACGCGGATATCACCTACGGTACCAACAACGAGTTCGGCTTCGATTATCTGCGTGACAACATGGTAATATACAAGAAGGACAAGGTACAGCGTGAGCACGCTTTCGCTATCGTGGACGAGGTGGACTCCATACTCATCGACGAGGCGCGTACTCCTCTTATCATATCCGGACAGGGCGACGAGTCCACCGAGCTGTATCAGCTGGCAGACCGCTTCGCCAAGAGCTTAAAGCCTATCACTGTTGTTGAAATGGACGACAAGGCGGACAACGATCTGCTGGACGGCGACTACATCATCGACGAGAAGGCACGCACCGCCACCCTTACCAAGTCGGGCGTAAAGAAGGCAGAGAAGGCGTTCAACGTAATAAACCTTATGGACGCGGACAACATGACTCTGCTGCACCACATCAATCAGGCTATAAAGGCTAACGGTACCATGCGCCGCGACACCGACTACGTTGTTACTCCCGAGGGCGAGGTAATGATAGTAGACGAGTTCACCGGACGTATCATGGTAGGACGCCGCTACAACGACGGTCTGCACCAGGCTATCGAGGCTAAGGAAGGCGTTAAGGTAGCCCGCGAGTCCAAGACCATAGCGACAATAACATTCCAGAACTACTTCCGTCTGTACGCCAAGCTTTCCGGTATGACCGGTACGGCGCTCACCGAGGAAGACGAGTTCAGAGAGATATACAAGCTGGACGTTATCGAGATACCCACCAACAAGCCGGTCATCAGAGTTGACCATTCGGACGTTATCTACAAGACCGAGAAGGCTAAGTACAATGCCGTTATCGATCAGGTCATCGAGTGCAACAAGAAGGGACAGCCGGTGCTGGTAGGTACCGTTTCGGTAGAGAAGTCCGAGTACCTTTCCAAGCTGCTGAAGAACAAGGGCGTAAAGCATCAGGTGCTGAACGCCAAGTATCACGAGAAGGAAGCTAAGATAGTAGCCCAGGCTGGTAAGTACGGTGCTGTTACTATCGCCACCAACATGGCTGGACGTGGTACCGATATACTGCTGGGCGGTAACGCCGAGTTCCTTGCTACTGAGGAGCTGAGAAAGCTGGAGTATCCCGAGGAGGTAATAGTTGACGCTATCGGCTTTGCCGAGACGGAGGACGAGGCTATCCTTGAAGCAAGGGGCAAGTACAAGAAGTTCAAGGCTAAGTATGACGCGGAAGTTGCCGAGAAGGCTGAGAAGGTGCGCGAGGCAGGCGGTCTGTTCATAATCGGTACCGAGCGCCACGAGTCGAGACGTATCGACAACCAGCTCCGCGGACGTTCCGGACGTCAGGGAGACCCCGGCGAGAGCCAGTTCTTCCTCTCCCTTGAGGACGATCTGATGAGACTCTTCGGCGGCGACAAGGTCACCAACATGATGGACACCCTCAAGGTTGACGAGGATATGCCTATCCAGTCCAAGATGCTCACCGGCATCATCGAGTCCTCGCAGAAGAAGATCGAGGGCAGGAACTTCAACATCAGAAAGAACGTACTGAACTACGACGATGTAATGAACACCCAGCGTGAGATCATCTACGGTCAGCGCCAGCAGGTGCTCAACGGCGAGGATATCCACGAGAGCATCGTGAACATGATAACCCAGTTCGTGGAAGACTGCGTGAATATGTATCTGCTTGATGACGAGATACACGACGACTGGAATCTTGAGGGTCTGAAGGAGCACCTGATGAACCTCATCACCGTGGAGAGCGACTTCAACTACACTCCCGCAGAGCTTGAGGAGATCACCAAGAAGGATATCATCGAGCAGTTACAGGAGAGAGCGGCGAAGATCTACGCCAAGCGCGAGGAGGATCTGGGCACCGAGCTTATCCGCGAGATCGAGCGTGTAGTTCTGCTGAAGGTAGTTGACCAGAAGTGGATGGCTCACATCGACGATATGGAGCAGTTAAAGCGCGGTATCGGACTCCGCAGCTACGGTCAGAAGAACCCTGTTGTTGAGTACCGTATGGAGGGCTTCGAGATGTTCGACGCCATGGTAGACTCTATCCGTGAGGATACCGTAAGAATGCTGTTCACCATACAGGTAAATCACCAGGCGGCACCCAAGCGTGAGCAGGTGTTCAAGGCAGGCGCCAACAACCGCGGCTTCACCGCACGCAACAGAGGCAAGAAGATCGGGCCTAACGATCCCTGTCCCTGCGGAAGCGGCAAGAAGTACAAGAAGTGCTGCGGCGCACCCGGCGGAGCAAATGCTGCCGCTGAGGAAAATTCCGGCGACAAGACCGAGGAATAATATCTGAAATATCCCAGGGCTGCTGCTTTTTGCGGCAGCCCTTTTGCTGTAAAAATTTTTTTGAAAAAATCCTGTAACGTTTTTCTGTTTCGGTTACGATGCCGATTTTACTGCACCCGCTGTTTGCTGCACATGAAAAAGGGCTGCTGCATTTTCTGCAACAGCCCGGATGTTTTTATTTTATCAGAACTCCAGCTTGCTTTCCAGATAAGATTCCAGCTCTGCAATAGGCATTCTTACCTGCTCCATGGTGTCGCGGTCACGAACGGTCACACAGTTGTCCTCTGCGCTGTCGAAATCGTAGGTCACGCAGAAGGGAGTGCCGATCTCGTCCTGACGACGGTATCTCTTGCCGATAGAACCAGCCTCGTCATAGTCTACCATGAACTTCTTCGAGAGGTTCTCAAACAGCTCTGTGGCAGGCTCGGAGAGCTTCTTGGACAGCGGCAGCACCGCAGCCTTGAAGGGCGCAAGCGCGGGGTGGAAGTGCATTACTGTACGCACGTCCGGCTTCTCCTCGGTGCCGATGTTCTCCTCGTCGTACGCCTCGCATACAACGGCGAGGAACAGTCTCTCAACGCCCAGCGACGGCTCGATAACGTAGGGAACGTATCTCTCGTTGGTCTCGGGATCAAGGTAGTCAAGACTCTTGCCGGAGGTCTTGATGTGCTGGGTGAGATCGTAGTCGGTTCTGTCGGCAACGCCCCACAGCTCGCCCCAGCCGAAGGGGAAGAGATACTCAAAGTCGGTGGTAGCCTTGGAGTAGAAGCAGAGCTCCTCGGCGGAATGATCGCGTAGCCTCAGGTTCTCCTCCTTGATGTTCAGGCTGTATAACCAGTCGCGGCAGAAGCCTCTCCAGTAGTCGAACCACTCCAGATCGGTGCCGGGCTTGCAGAAGAACTCAAGCTCCATCTGCTCGAACTCACGTACACGGAAGATGAAGTTTCCGGGAGTGATCTCGTTTCTGAAGGACTTGCCCACCTGTGCCACGCCGAAGGGTACCTTCTTGCGGGTGGTGCGCTGGATATTCGAGAAGTTTACGAATATGCCCTGTGCGGTCTCGGGACGGAGATACAGCTCGCTCTTGGTGTCCTCGGTA
>CACXDI010000191.1 GCA_902766335.1 uncultured Ruminococcus sp.
GAACCTTAAGGGGAAAGTCCTCGACTACGGCGATAGCCACCCGTCCTGTCCCCTTGTGGTTCCTGCCCCCTCACTCAAGGCGCAAAATGAGAAAATAAATCAAACTCAGCGTTCAGGGCACAAACGTCCGCTACTTGGTTGCCCCAAAGGGGCAATTGGGGACGCTGTCCCCAAACCCTAGCTTAGGGCTCCTCGCCCTAAGAACCTCGGCAGCCTCGCGCGGCTGCACCCGCTGTTTTGTCCGCGTGAAAAAGCTGCTGCACTTTTGATGCAGCAGCTTCTTTTTTATTATTCCCATACTTTGATCGTCAGATCGCAGCTTCCTTTGCGGGCAGCACGAACTGCTGCTGGAACTTCGCCACCTCGGTGTCGAACTCGTCGCCGCTGGTCTTGACCGTCCTGAGATATTCGTGAGTCTCAAAGTTGTCGTCATTCACCTGCACCATACAGACCGCCACATTGGAGCAGTGATCGGAGATACGCTCCAGAGCCGTGAGTATGTCGGTGAAGATGAAGCCCAGCTCTATGGTGCATTTGCCCGTCTGCAAGCGCTTTACATGACGGCTTTTCAGCTTGGTGTGTATCTGATCCACTACCTCCTCCAGCGGCTCAACTTCATATGCCGCATAGAGGTCATTGTCGCAGAGCGCCGTGATAGTGAAGTCCATAGTGGTGTTCACCGCGTCGCACATTACTTTAAGCTCGTCCAGAGCCTTGTCGGAGAGCATTATCTCCTTGTCGTGCATTTCCTTGACGCACTTGGCGACGTGCCGCGCGTGGTCTGAGATACGCTCCAGATCGCTTATCGAGTGGAGCAGGGTATTTACAGTATGCGAGTCCTTATAGCCCATTTCGTTGGCGGACAGCTTTACAAGGTAGGTGCCCAGACCGTCCTCATACTTGTCCACCAGTCTCTCCAGCGCGATAACGTCGTTTACCCGCTCCTCATCGTATTCGTCAAACAGCAGGTTTGAGGCTTTGAGAACCGACTTTTTCGTGGTCTTTGCCATGCTGGACATTACCATTCTAGCCTGCTCTACCGCAACAGCGGGGGTACGCAGGAAACGGTCATCCAGCAGTTTGAGCTTGTCGCCAACCTTTTCGTCGGCGTCATCCTCGTGATCGCTGTCCTTGATGACCATGAACGCCAGCTTTTCAAGCGCTCTTGAGAAGGGCAGCAGCACCAGCGTGGTGGATACGTTGAACACGGTATGCACCAGCGCCACCGTCTTTTCGTCCACCGGGTTGTTGAGGAAGCTGAATCCGATAAATGCGTTTAAGGTGTAGAACACCGCAAGGAACAGTATAGTTCCGATTATGTTGAAGGAAAGGTGTACCGCAGCAACACGCTTTGCGTTCTTGCTGGTGCCTATCGAGCTGAGTATCGCTGTGATGCAGGTTCCTATGTTCTGTCCGAGGAGTATCGGCAGCGCGGTACCGAAGTTCACCAGTCCGCTTGATGACAGCGCCTGCAGCATACCGATAGCCGCCGCCGAGGACTGGAGTATAGCGGTAAGAAGTGCGCCTGCCAGCACGCCGAACACGGGGTTCGAGAACACCACCAGCAGATCGCGGAAGCTCTCGGATTCCTTAAGCGGCTCCACAGAGCTGGACATGAACTGCATCCCGAACATAAGTATAGCAAAGCCTATAAGTATAGATCCTATCGTCTTTTTCTTGTCGGATTTGCCCACCATGGTGAGTATAACGCCCACCAGCGCGAACACCGGCGAGAAAGCCTGAGGTTTCAGCAGTGAGACAAAGATATTATCGCTCTGTATCCCCGACAGCGAGAGTATCCACGCAGTTATGGTAGTACCGATGTTGGCGCCCATTATAACGCCTATCGCCTGGTGCAGCTGCATGAGTCCCGCGTTAACGAAGCCCACCAGCATAACGGTGGTAGCCGACGAGGATTGCAGCACGGCGGTGATAACGGTACCCAGTCCCACCGATTTCAGCGGGTTTGAGGTAAGCTTTTCAAAAATGCTCTCCAGCTTGCCGCCTGCCATTTTTTCAAGTCCTGAGCTCATGGTGTTCATTCCGTAAAGGAACAGCGCCAGTCCGCCGAGCAACGTCAGCACATTGAATATCGTCATATTCTCTTTCCTCCGATTACAGCGCGTGTCCCGCGCAGTTTTACATCTCTTCTCCTATTCTATCATCAAAGCCTTAAATTTGCCTTAACGCCCGACAGAACAGATCCATGTAACCTAAAAATATCTTCCTTCGCAGTCAGAGTTATTATAGCATATAACTCCGGTGAAGTCAAGAGCTTTTTCGCCATTTTCACGCTTTTTCTCAGCCGGGGCAAGTAAAAAGGAGAACGTTTGTACGTTCTCCTTTTGACAGTTATTCTATTGCAACACCGTCCACGCCGGTATCCGCCGCCTGCTCTTCCTCAGCCAGCGAGCCGTAGACCTTTTTCTTGAGCATTTCGGAATTTGTCCAGAAGTCCACGTCCAGCACGTCCATGCCGTTTATTACCTGATTGGTGTAGGTATCGTCCATAGGAACTCTAAACTCCTGTACCTTATACTTGCGGTACTCCAGCATCTCGATAAGAAGCTCTGCCATTTCGCCCTCGGTGACGTCTGTCTTTATCTGAGGGAATATCTTGTTGGCAAGCTTATCCATTTCAATGATAGACAGCTTCTTGGACTTCTTTATCATTTCCTTGATGACCTTGCGCTGACGTGCGGTGCGATCGTAGTCGGAGTTGCCGACATGACGGAGTCTCGCATAAGCGAGCGCCTGGTTGCCGTTTAAGTGCAGGTCACCGCCCTTCTTGATGTAGTCGGTGCCCTTCTTGTTGCCCAGATACTTGTTCTGCTCGTCAAGGGGGTTCTGCATACCGCGGGTGTTGTCGCCGTTGGGATCCGCGCCGGGATAGCCGTTCGCCTCCTCGTCGGTAACGGTAAGATCAAGTCCGCCCAGCGTATCCACGATGTCGATGAACACCTTGAAGTTTACCAGCACGTACCTGTCTATCTTGAGACCCAGGTAATCCTCGATAGTCTTCTGCGTAAGCTCAATGCCGCCGTGCCAGTATGCCGCATTGATACGGTTGGAATAGCCGTAGTCGGGGAAGTATACATAGCAGTCGCGCATGATAGACGTCTCGGTGATAGTCCTATCCTTCTTGTTGACGGAAATTATCATCATAACGTCGGTATTGCCGGCGTCCTCGGTAGCGGTATCACGAAGATCCTCACCGATCAGCAGGATATTCATAACGTCCTTGTTGGATATCATCTCAGCCTTGCCGCGCAGCTCCTTGAGCTTTTCATCGGCGGTGACGGTGTCCATGGTATCGGGACGCGAGAAATCAACGTCGGAATATGTGGGAGCCTCAGAGTTGTTCCACTTCTTGATATTGCGGTCAAACAGTCCGAGGTAGTGATCGAGTATAAGTACCACAGCAAGCGTCAGCAGCAGGAAAAGTCCGGAAACGAGTCCGATCACAGTCTTGACCTTCTTCTTGCCGAACCGGGACTTCCTCTCACCGCTTTCGGCAGGCTCGGGAGTATTGCTGCCAAACTGTATATCCGACTTTTTATCGAAAGCCTTTTCCTCCGGCTTCTTAGGTGCGTGAGCAGGCTTGCTTTTGGGCGAGTTGTTCCCGAATTCCCTGTCAAAGCGTTCAAGAGCCGCTTTCCTGCGCTGCTCCCTGTCGCTGTCCGCGCCGCCCGCCGGCTTTGCGGTCTGTACCGGCTTTTTGCCCGCGGGTGCAGGCTTCTTAGCCGCCTGTGCGGGAGCCTTGTCTGCCGGCTTGCCCTGCAGGGGTCTTGCGCCAAGCTTTGCGCCGTCTGTCTGAGGCTTTGCAGCTTCAGCCGCCGGCTTGCTCTGAGGCACAGGCTTTCCGGCTGCGGGTGCCGCACCGGCTGCCTGCGGGGGACGCTGAGGCGGACGTCTTTTCGGCGGGGGCCCGGGGCGCTTGGGGGGCTGTCCCGGTCTTGCGGGTGCGCCGTTGGACGCCGGCTTGGGTGTGTCCTGTGCTGGCTTGGGAGCCGCCTGTCTTGCCGCCTGTGCGGGTCTGACAGGGTCAGTCTGGACCGCCTTATCGGCAGCAGCAGCCACCTTGTCGGCGATAGAGCTTATCTTATCGCTGGAAGGCTTTGGCACCGCAGGCTTGGGAGCCGCGGGCTCGGACGTCTTCTTTACGGCAGCCGCCGGCTTTTCCGCCGAGGGTCCGAAGGATATATCAGGCTTCCCGGAAGCCTTTTTTTCATTTACAGAGGGAGCCTTGACAGGCGCTTTTGCCTGGGACTCCTGCTCCTTCTTTTTCTTTGCAGAGGAGATCATTTCGGACAGATTGGCGAGGGTATCGCCTTTATCCGGTCCCGGTGTTATGTTCTTGTCGCTATCCGGCAAAACCGAGTCCTCCTTTCGGTAATTGAGACAATATTCGCTATTTGCCTATACTACATTATTATATACCAAATTGCACAAAAATACAACTCACATTTTCGACAAATTTACAGTATAGGTTTTTAGTGTTTTTATACTTGATTATTAAAAGAGGTGTAATTTTGGTGTTGATACTGTGTACCCTCGCTTCGACTTGTTACGCAGGGAGGGGGTGGTATCATAAAAAGCGGGGGGTGACAGGCTTGAAGATATATGTGGATGTGCTGGTGCTGACCAACGCCGTCATCACGCTGATATACCTCAGGTGCATAGCGTCCGTCTGCCGCGAAAGGCTCCGGGCAAGGCACGAGGCGGCAGCCGCCGTCATAGGCGGGCTGGGCTCGCTGCTGGCTATACCCCAGAGCAGCAGCTTTGCGGGAGCGCTGGCGCTCACTCTCGCCAAAGCGGGAGTGATACTCGCCGTGACCTTCACAGCCTTCGGCAGGCGGAGCATATACGCGATACTCAGGAGAGCGGCGCTGTACCTGCTCTGTGAGGTGCTTATGGGCGGGGTATGCTTCGCGCTGGTGACCCTCACCCGCCGGCGGATACTCACGGTGCGAAACTACGTGGTGTATTTCGACGTGTCGCTGTGGCAGCTGGGAGTAAGCTGTGCCGCCGTATACCTTATTATAACCGTAGCGGGCGCAGTAAAGCTGAAATACGGCACTTCGGCGGCGGGATACCGTGTAGGGTACACGCTGGGCGGCTACAGCAGAGACTTCCCCGCCGTTGCCGACACCGGCAACCGCCTGACCGACAGCTTCACGGGAGAGCCGGTGGTGGTATTCCGCTCCGACGATCTCTACCGCCGCTACAGTCTTGACCGTCCCGAGCTCATGTCGGCATACGGCTTCCGGCTGCTGCCGTATGAAACTATCGGCGGCGAGGGCGTGATATACGTCACCTCGCGCGGGAGCGTCACCGTCACCTGCGACGGCAGCACCCGCCGGGCAGCCTGCTGCGCCGGCATACTCCCCGGAAAGGGCAAAGAATACGCAGTCTTCAACCCGGAGATACTTAGATACTAAGGAGGAAACATCATGCAGAAAAATATGTCCCTTGCCGATTTCGTCGGCTGGCTCATTGAGAAGATCACCGGCAGCACCCGGAGCGTGGATTACATAAACGGGCCCGACGCCCTGCCCGCGCCGCTGGGCAAGGAGGAGGAACAGCTCGCCCTCACCGAGCTGAAAAGCGAGGACACCCGCAGATCGGCTTCGGAAAAGCTTATCGTACACAATCTCCGGCTGGTGGTTTACATCGCAAAAAAATTTGACCCGCCCGGCTGCACCGCCGAGGATCTGGTGTCTATCGGCACCATAGGGCTCATCAAGGCGGTGCGCTCATTCGATCCGGACAAGAACATCAAGCTTGCCACCTACGCCTCGCGGTGTATCGAAAACGAGATACTGATGTACCTCAGGAAGATGTCCAACCGTCCCGGGGAGATATCCATAGATGAGCCGCTCAGCTCCGACCGCGACGGCAACGAGCTGCTGCTGTCGGACATCATAAGCTCCGACGAGGAGCCGATAAGCGAAAAGCTTGCCCGCGAGTGCGAGCGGCGTGAGTTGTGGGAGGAGATATCCAAACTCAGCGAGCGTGAGCGTCTGATAATGGAGCTGCGCTTCGGTCTGCGCGACGGCAGGGAGCTGACCCAAAAGGAGGTAGCAGACCGCATAGGGATATCCCAGTCCTACATATCGCGGCTGGAGAAAAAGATAATCAAGAGCATACGCGCAAAGCTGGAGACAGTCTGAGTATAGAGAAAGGAGCACCGAGGGATGAACGGTGCTCTTTTTCAAGGGGAGAAAATCTATCTTTGGAGGGGGTGTCTCTTTCTTTGTTCTGTCTTTATTATACCCGCCCAACCTTAAATGTGGCTTAAACCCAGATGAAAAGTTGGTGAAAAAATTTCAAGCGTCACGTCCGGCAGGCATTAAAAAAGGCTGCACCTGAAATGCAGCCTTTTCCGTTATGTTCGTTAAAACCGTTTATCAAACGGAGCTGTGAGCTTTTACATACTCTACTACATCCTCCACGGTGGTGAATGCCATGGATACGCAGGTGTCTGCGCAGCCGTAGTAGATAGCTATGCGTCCGGTGTCCTTGTCGCAGAGGGTAGCGCAGGGGAAGGTAACGTTCTGAACGTCGCCTACGCACTCGTAAAGCTCCTGGGGGCTGAGCAGGTACTCTGCGCAGCGGTACTTCACCTTCCAGGGCTCGTCGATGTCGAGGATGCAGGCGGAGAAGCTGTATACGAAGCCGTTGCAGCTCTCAAGAACGCCGTGATAGAAGCAGAGCCAGCCCTCGGAGGTCTCTATCGGGATAGGACCTGCGCCGATCTTCTTGGACTCCCAAGCCTTGAGGGGGCCCATAACGTGTCTGTGCTCGCCCCAGTACTTCATATCGGGAGACTGGGAGATGTACATATCGCCGAAGGGGGTGTGACCGCTGTCGGAAGGACGGGAGAACATCAGGAACTTATCGTTTATCTTGCGGGGGAACATTACGCCGTTTCTGTTGAAGGGCAGGAATGCGTTCTCGCACTGATAGAAGGTCTTGAAGTCAAAGGTATAGCCAACGCCGATAGTGGGCTTCCAGCCGTAAGCGTTGCACCAGGTCACCCAGTATCTGTCCTCGATCCAGGTAACGCGGGGGTCATAGCCGTAGCCCCACTGGTTAACCTCTTCGGTGGACTTTTCAGCCTGAACGAACTCTATCCTCTCGGGGTTGATCTTCCAGTTGATACCGTCATCGGAGAAGCCTGCGTGAAGCTCCATGTTTCTCACCTTATCGTCAACTCTGAACACGCCGGCAAACTTGCCCTCGAAGGGTACTACCGCGCTGTTAAAGATAGAATTGGAAGTAGGGAGAAGGTTTCTGGGGATGATAGGGTTAGCGTTGTATCTCCACACAACATCATTACAGCCCTCGGGCTTATCCTGCCAAGGGATATTAGGGAGAGAAACGCCATTAATGATCTCTACGCTCATTTTTATTCCGCCTTTCATTTTAAAATTATTTACACAAATCACATACCGCGCCGGGTATAGTTATATTAAACCACAATTCCAAAAAAAATGCAAGACCCCACTTTTTTATGAAAACGATTAAACAGAAGATGTAAACGTTACCTTCCCATAGTTAACAAAAAATTTACTTTTTCTTTGGACGCGCAGTAGCCCTCGCTCGTGTGATCGGCTCTCTCACTTTGCGCCGCGGCAGCAGCACGCGATCTTCCCGGTTTTTGTGACCTCTGGCGTGTGCTTTTTTACCCGCCCTTGACAATTCTGCGTGCAGACGGCTGCTCCGTGTGACCCCTCCGCCCTTCGGGCACCTCCCCTGTGAGAGGAGGCTTCACCGCTTTGGGCGGTTGTTTTGGCATTATCTATACGGGCAGATCGTTATTGCCGTTGGCGGGGCAAGGCCGGCTGCCCGTCCGTATCAACCTCTGCGGCGTTCCCGGGCGTTCTTAATTGTAACTATCTACTATTCCCACCCGATTATTTTGTGCAATATTTTGCACAAATCACGCTTGATATTTCCGTCATAATATGGTATAATTACAAGTGTATATCATAAAACCGCCGTCCTTAAACGTTTAAGGCGATAGAGACATGAGGATATTCATATGAAGGGTATAGTAAAATTCAACATAAGATGCCCGCTGGCAGTCCTGTCTGCGGCAGTTATGATGACCGCCTGCGCGGCGGCTCTCCCCGCTTCGGCAGAGGGCGTGACGCCTTTGGAGACTGCGGTGGGCTGTCCGGGAACAAAGCTCAGGACGCCTGTGATAACCGGCGCTTCAAAGACTATCGACAGCGTGGTGCTCAAATGGGATAAGGTCAAAGGCGCTTCGGGGTATATGATCTACAAGAAGGTCGGGAAGAAATATTCTCCCGTGGGAATAGTCAGAAGCGGCAGCAAGGTCAGGTACAGAGTAAAAAAGCTGAAAAGAGGCAAGAAGTACAGCTTCAAGGTAGCGGCTTATAAGCTGGTCAGCGGCAAAAAGTGCTACAGCAAGTACAGCAAGGCTAAGAACGTTACCACGAAGAAATACGGTCTCGGGAGCAGTAAATTCGTCTCGCCCAAGTATTCCGTGAAATTCTACGATCAGGTCTGGAAGGCGGAATCGGCGGATAATTATACCGTCACCTTCTTCTGCAAGAAGGACAAGTATTCCAGCCTGACGCTCTTCTATAACAAGGACTACGATCTGGAAGAGGATATGACCGCCGAAAAGCTGGCTCAGCAGGCGGTGGACTCTATCAACGAGCAGCACCCCAGCGTACACGCCGAAATGGCGGGTGCGGATAAAATGGGCGGTCTGGACGCATACAGAGTACACGTATGGGGTGACGAGAGTTCGCCTATAGATCCTGACTACGATCTGTATATCGCCTACGCCGTAAAGGACGGACGCATTATGGAAGCGGACTGCCATGTGAAGAACGATCACTACGATGACTACGGCAAGATCATGGACAACGTTATGAAGACCTTTAAATTTATGTGATAAAAGGCAGCGCATTCAGGCTCTGCTTTTATGAAAAAGAAAAAACACACAGGGAGATAGTATTGAAATGTCAAACACAGAAGTAAACGACAGCTTTATGATGAAGGGCGTGAAGTGCGTCCGGCTGACGGCGGGAAGATATACCGCCGTGGTATCGCCGGAGTACGGCGCGTCTGTATGGAGAATGCAGGACACCGTAAATAATGTGGAGGTGTTCCGCTACCGCGAGGACGTCACCGCCGCTCAGATAGACTGCGCAAGGGAGATATGGGGTCTGCCGACTCTTTACCTGCCCAACCGCTTTGACGGTGGTCTGCTCAAGACCTCCGACGGGGAGTATCACCTGCCGGTCAACGAGGTCAAGCTGGGCAACTTTATCCACGGCTGGGCTCACAAGCGGGCGCACAAGGTGAAAAAGTGCGGCACTGAGGGGGACAAGGCTTACCTTGTGACCTCCTTCACCCATGACAGCTCAGACCCGATGTATGAGTATTTCCCGCTGGATCTCAAGCTGACCTATACCTTTGAGCTTTCGGAGGAAAAGGGGCTTGAGCATACGGTGAAGCTTGAAAACCTCAGCGGCAAAAAGCTGCCGGTGTCGATCTGCACCCACACCTGCATAAACGCTCCGCTGACTCCCGGAAAGAAGCAGTCGGGGCTGAGACTTAAAGTTCCGGTCGAGGAGCGCTGCGAGCTGGACGAAAGATGTCTGCCCACCGAGAAGCTGCTCCCGCTGACCTACAAGGATATGCGCTACAAGAACGGCTCTATGAGACCGGTGCTGCATACCATTTCCAACGATATGTACACCGCCTGCGACAACGAGCTTGACGGCAAGCCCTTCTACGGCGCTGTCATCACCGACAAGGAGACGGGGGTGCGGCTCTGCAACGAGGTGTCGAAGGAATACAAGTTCTGGAATATGTGGAACGACAGGGGACACAACGGCTACTTCTGTCCCGAGCCTATGACCGCTATGATAAACTGCGCTAATCTTAAGCTCAAGCCCGAGGTGAGCGGCTACAAAGAGCTGGCTCCCGGAGAGAGCTTTGAGTGCAGACAGAGATTCTTTACGATCAAAGCGAAGTGAGGAGACGGACTATGAAAAAGAAGATAGCGGCGGTGCTGCTGGCAGCGGCGCTCCTTATGAGCTTTTCAGCCTGCGGAAGTACCGATAAGGAAAAGGATAGCAAGAACGATTCGGTAAAAGGCGATCTTACCGTTGACGAGAACAAGGCGATAGCCGACGCCAAGGACGCGCTGACAAAATGGTATGACTGCATGAACAAGGCAGAGTATTCGGAGGCTATGAAGTATATGACCCCCGGCTACGCTTCTGTCAACGGGTATGACAAGCTTACCGACGGCGAGCCGATGACTGAGGTCAAGTACGAGATAAACACCGAGAACGCCATGCTTTCGACGGATGACAACGGCACGCTCGTAGTGATCTTTCCGGTAAAGATATTCTCGCCGGACGAGCAGGATATATTCATGACTGTGACCTGCTTTGAAAACGGCGCTCTTATCACCTCGGATTCCGTCATCACAGGTGAGACTGCCGAGACTTCCACAACTCAGGCACCAGCCGATCCTATTAAAACAGTGGATCTCAGTTCGCTTGCGTCAACGCTTGCTCCGATCGCTTTTGAAGCTGCAAGCTCCAAGGCTTCGGAGCTTTCGGAAAGCGGAAATATGCTGCCCGACGGCGAGTATTCCTCTGCGTCCGATGACAATGAGATAATGACTGCCATGCACGACACCGTAGATCCCATGAATCAGGGCTATGAGCTTATCTTCAAGATAACGGTAGCAGACGGCATCGTGACTCAGCTGGAGATCACGGCGACTGACAGCCTGACTGCCGCAAGTGCAGTCTACCCCATAGAGACCGCACAGTAATTTAATTTGACTATCTGCTCCGAAAGGAGTTAAATAGACCCCTGAACGGTACGTCTCAGGGGATAAACAGAAAGGTGGAAAAACACATGAAATTTGGCTTTTTTGATGACGTTAACAAGGAATACGTCATTACTAACCCCAGAACACCCTATCCGTGGATAAACTACCTCGGAACACAGGAATTCTTCTCGCTGATATCCAACACGGCGGGCGGATATTCTTTCTTTAAGGACGCAAGGCTCCGCCGTATCACCAGATACCGCTACAACAATGTTCCCGTTGATATGGGCGGAAGATACTTCTACATCAAGGACGGCGAGACTGTATGGAATCCCGGCTGGAGCCCGGTAAAGACTGAGCTTGACAGCTATTCCTGCCGTCACGGTCTCGGCTACACCGTTATCAAGGGCGAAAAGAACGGTCTCGAGGCTGAGGTAACATTCTTCGTGCCCCAGGACTTCAACGGCGAGATACAGAAGGTAGTTCTCAAGAACAGCTCCTCCGCTTCCAAGAGCTTCAAGCTCTTCTCCTTCCTGGAGTGGTGTCTCTGGAACGCTTCCGACGACTGCGAGAACTTCCAGAGAAACTTCAACACCGGCGAGGTAGAGATAGAGGATTCCACCATATTCCACAAGACCGAGTACAAGGAGCGCCGCGATCACTTTGCATTCTACTATGTAAACGAGAAGATCTCGGGCTTTGACACCGACAGAGAGTCCTTCATGGGTCTCTACAACGGCTTCGGCAATCCCCAGACCGTTATGGCAGGCGAGCCTTCAAACTCCGTTGCCGACGGCTGGTCTCCTATCGCTTCCCACTGTCTCGACATCACCCTCGGTGCCGGCGAGACCAAGGAGCTGGTATTCATGCTGGGCTATGTTGAGAATCCCCTCGACAAGAAGTTCAACGCCGACGGCAGCATGAACAAGGAGAAGGCTTACGCCATGATCGAGCAGCTGGGTACTCCCGAGAAGGCTGACAAGGCGCTTGCAGAGCTGAAGGCTTACTGGAACAGCCTGCTGTCTCAGTACACCGTTAACACCTCCGATGACAAGCTCAACAGAATGGTAAACATCTGGAACCAGTATCAGTGCATGGTCACCTTCAATATGTCCCGTTCCGCTTCCTACTTCGAGAGCGGTATC
>CACXDI010000192.1 GCA_902766335.1 uncultured Ruminococcus sp.
CCTCCAAATATTGGAGAGCATCGCTCCTTATATCGCAATATCGACCATACATACTGTTGATTTATGTTTTGGTGGGAGTGCCGCAATAGGCACTGCTGTTGCAACAAGGGTGGCACTGTTGCCGTCAGCGATCGTGATCTTATGACGATCAAGTTCTACGCCCGCGGCAGCGATGCCTGTAGGTTCGGGGATGGCATTGAGCTTTTCCTTGCCGTGCAGCTGATACCTTACCAGCTTGTCTGTGGGCCGGGGGGACGCTACCAGAGGATACTGCGGGAATTCGTACTCGAACGCGCCGCCCTCCGCCCATGTCGCAGCTGTGCCGTTTTTACCGGTCCCCACGCCCATGAAGTAACGCTTACCGATACCGAGCACAGCCTCTCCGGTATCAACGGAAGACGACTGGATGATCTTGGTGGGATAAGGCAGGACTTCTCGCCCTGCCCTCTGTTGTCTCTTTTCTTTTTGTATAGCTTTATCTCAAATCTCCTCGTCCTCGAAAGAGAATATGTCCTCTACCGTGCAGCCGAAGACCTTGGCTATGTCCATAGCCAGCTTCAGCGAGGGGTTGTACTGACCCTTTTCCAGCCGTATGATCGTCTCTCTGCGGACGCCTACCAGCTCGGCGAGGTCGCCCTGCTTCATGTCTCGGGCGGCGCGGTATTCTTTAAGTCTTGTCCTAAGCTCGCCCATTATTCGTCCTCCTCACTTGTTTCTTCGTTGCCCTCTAAGTGCAAAAACAGCAGTCCCTGCAAAAGGCTGAAGGAGAAGCATATGCAGCAGATCAGCTCTGTCCAGTTGCTGCGGCTGATGACCAGCTTGTCATGCCTGAGTATCCCGAACCATATCATTCCGCCCGCCAGCGCGGCGATAATGAGTATGATAAATGCCAGCCTGCTTGCCTTGTTCTTGTTGGCGGTGGAAAGCTCGTCGTCCGGCTCGTTCTTATATTTGTCCATTTTCAGGATCGTCAGTATTATAGTAATGACGCCGAATAAAATGAGCGCTCCCGATATCACGAATGTGTACCATTTGCCGTATTTTAAAATGAAGTTGTTGCAGAACATCGCAAGGCAGGAGGCGTACAGCCAGTTGCCGGAGATGATCTGCTTTCTGACCGAAAGGGAAGGTCTGGGGTCATCGCGGAACTTCTCGTATTTCAGCTCGGCGAGAGCTTCGTTTCTCTGCTTGCGGCTGAGGCTCTTGTCCTTTGACATCCTCTCCAGCCTTTTTATCTTTTCGCTTTCTTCGTATTTTTTAGCCATGTTCATTCCTCCTCCGCCGTTTCACGGTCAAGACAAACAAAGATAATGTTTGCAAGAAAGTCGTAAAAGAACAGTACAGCGGCAAAAAGATTCAGCATACTTCTGTTAGGTATATTTGTCGTGCCGTCTGCGTTGATGACCGACTGTATCAGTGCAAAAGCGATCCCTATGCTTATCAGAACGTAAAACGCCCACCTTGAAGCCTTGTTCATGTTCTGCTTTGCAAGCTCGTCCATAGGTTCGGTCTTGTATTTCTCGTGCGAACAAAGGTATACAAAGCACATCGCTACAAGCACTGCGATCGTGATAGTCATTATGATATCCGAAGCATGGAAGCCCTTGTGGGGCGTGTTGTCCGCGATACCCATGTATCCGAAGATCACCATATCACCGAAGTATACCATAGCATCCATGAGCTTGTCTTTTCCGAGCGATCTTACGGGGCGTGGATCGGCGCGGAACTTCTCCCAGTTGAGCTCCTCCATGATCTCCTTCTTTTCCGCACGGCTTATTTTTTTGTCATTGAGCCTTTTTGTGAGTTTTTCGATCTTTTCGTTTGTTATAGTTTTCATTTTGTCTTGCTCCTTTCGTGTGATATTGTGATTTATTTATCACCTTATGTGACAATAATATCACATATATCCCAGTTTGTCAATACCTAATGTGACAAATTTCTCACTTTTGTATACCTGCACAATGAGAAGGCGCATGTGACAAATATATCACAGCATAATGTATAAAAAAAGACGCCCGAAGCTCCGGGCGTCCGTATTATCATTGATATTTGCTCTCGAAATCCTGAGCCACCTTGCGTACCTTGTCCTTTGCGGCGACAAAAGCATCGACAATGATCGGGTCAAAGTGAGTGCCCGATTCTTCGTCTATGATGCTCATAGCCTTTTCAAAGGAGAAGGGCTCCTTGTAGCTGCGGCGGGATACCAGAGCGTCGAATACGTCTGCGACTGCCATGATACGCGCCGACAGCGGTATCTCCTCGCCAGCCAGTCCGTGAGGATAGCCTTTGCCGTCCCATTTTTCGTGGTGGTACTCTGAAATGTCCCTTGCCTCGCGCAGATAGCCCGAATCGGTCACCATAGAGATAGCCTTGTCGATTATCTGTGAGCCGAGGGTGGTGTGGGTCTTCATTATTTCAAATTCCTCGTCATTGAGCCGTCCCGGCTTGTTCAGGATAACGTCGGAGACGTGTATCTTGCCGATATCGTGCAGAGGCGAGGCGTTGCGCATATTGTCCGCAAACTTCTCCGTGACCTGATCCTTGTACAGCCCCATTTCCTGAAGCTGATCCAGGATTATAGAAACATAAGCCGAGGTCTTCTTTACATGGTCTCCGGTGCATTTGTCGCGGCTCTCCACCATGTCTGCCAGAACGAGTATCAGTCCGTTCTGCATCTTAGATATCTGCTCGGTCTTGTTCTGTATGTCGGCGACATAGCTCATGCTGTCCTCGGTGGTCTTTACGAAAGCGTTGTAGAGGTTTTCTATCTCGTCGCCGGTGGTTATCTCAAGCTGCTTTATTCTTTCTACGCTGCCTTCACGGGCTTCCTCGCTGTTGTATGCAAATGCGCCCGCCGAGTATGCCATTGTATTCACGGGGAGTATAACATTGTACTCTATCAGCCATACGACTACCGCCATTATGATGATAAAGAAGCTCAGCAGCATAGAGCAGAGCTTTGTCATAAAGCTTATTCCGTATGTTTTCAGCAGATCCATGGATATATCCGTCGCTGCATAGCAGGTACATTTTCCACTGTCGTCGTAGATAGGCTTGTAGACGGTCAGCAGCCAGCCGTACTGGTCATTTGATATTATGGGCTTGATCTCCTTGCCGGCAAGCAGATCGGGAATGTATTCCTCGAAGGAGGGGTCAAACTCTATGATATCGTCCGGCTCCGAGCCCTCCATCTCATCGGTGTCAAGATCGAATACTGCATGACAGCCGTCCTTCATTATCCTGTATACATAGATATACTGCACGTCAGGCGAGCTGTCGCGCAGCTCATAGAGACGTTCCTCTGTCTCCTTGTAGCCTTCGGCAGCCTCGCCTTTTTCGATGTATTCATCGACTTTGTTTGCGTCTATCGCGTCAATGGCAAGCTTTGTAATACCGTTTGCAAGCTTTATGTGATCGTCGATAATGGATTCTTTATAGAGCATAAAGCTTATGACTGTAGAAGCGCCGGCTATCAGTATTGCAGAAGCGGAAAGAATAACGACTACTTTAGTCCTGAGCGAGACTGATCTGCACTCACTCTTTTTGACGGCTGAAGCCATTTCATCGGTAAGCTGGTGCTGCCAGTTGCCTGTATATTTAAGCTTGTTTAAAACTGACTCCGGCATATATTTTAGAATGATAGAAAAGAGCGTTATTATTATCGTTTTGTCGGTCAGTTCAAGGATGATCTCTGCAAGGATCATGGCAGCGAATCTGTTCGATATGCCTTGCTCGATAAGCTTTTTAGTGACCGGCAGTCCTATGCCGCCTATGTTGGCGTTGTTCATGTTCCAGGTGAGCACGGCGCTGAACAGCGCTATGATCAGAGACAGCACCGGTACAAAGATGAGCGTATTCTTTAGTTTGCCGAACCAGCCTTTGTTTGAAGCAAATCCGCATATTATAGCCGTCAGAATGTTCATTATCCCGTAGAACAGACTGTTGTCAACAATAGCGCCCCTTATAAGATTTGTCACAAATCCCACGATTATACCGGGCAGATATCCTCCGAAAACGGCGGCGCAAATAGTGCCCAGGGTGTCTAAATAAAGCGGGAGCTTAAAGACAGCTGTTATGACCACTCCGGCCATGTTAAGTGCAACAGATATAATGGAAAGAACAAGCATTCCTTTTATACTCTGGGTATTGTTTTTATTATCGGCAGACATGGAATTCCCCCCAATTTTAAACATCAGTCCATGCAAAGCATGGGCTTTGATATTATTATAGCATATCTCCGGAGAAAGTTCAATATTTTTTATAGTTTTTTGACCGAAAAAATTTAACATGAGTGATGATGCACTATAATTATTTACTAAAAAATAACCTGACAATAAGCGGCGCGAATATAAACCCGGTAATATCGGCGGCGAATGAACAGATGAATACTCTTATATCCGGCTTTGTTTTAACAGCGGAATAGTACAGGGTGATCGTATACAGCGTGGTCTCGGTGGCTCCAAGCATAACGCTTGCCGTTCTTCCTGCAAAGCTGTCCGGCGAGCAGCGGGCAAGCAGCTTGTCCAGCACCGAGAGGGAAGCGCTGCCGCTTATGGGTCTTACCAGAGCAAGGGGAAAACATTCCTCCGGGAATCCCAGCTTTTCAAGCACCGGAGCTGTCAGCGAGGATATCTTTTCGGCGGCGCCTGAATCTATGAACATTGATACTACAGTCATCAGCAGGATCAGCGTGGGACACAGTTCAAAAGCTAACAAAAGGTTTTCTTTCGCGCCTTCGCAAAAAGTGTCCGCGATGTTAACTTTTTTTATCAAAGCTGTTGACAATATCAAGAGAATTATGATCGGGACTATCATTTCCATTGATTTTTTTCTCCTTTTGGGTACAAGATACACACTGTCATCAGACCTGCTGACAGCGCAACAGATGATGTTATGACCGTCGGCAGAAGTATCTCCCACGGCGAGCTGCTGCCGTGAGACAGCCTTATTGACGCAACTGTTACCGGTACCAGCTGAATCGAGGCTGTATTCAGGAGAACGAAAAAAGCTGTATATCTGCCCGAGGCTTTGTCTGTCCTTTTGAGTTCTGACATCGCCTTTAGTCCCAACGGTGTTGCGGCGTTTCCCAGCCCCAGAAGGTTTGCGGCTGTATTTAAAGCTATAAGCTCCAGAGTGTCTGTCCCTTTTAAGCCTCGGAATATCAAAGACAAGGGTCTTGAAACTATCCGGGTGATCTTTTTTGTTATCCCGCAGCTGTCTGCTGTTTTCATCAGCCCGCCCCATAACGCCATGCTCCCGGCTAAAGTCAGGCAAAGCTTTACAGCTTTTTCACAGCCGTTTAGCGCCGCTTTTGACAGGCTTTCGGTGTTTCCGGTCAAAACCGAAAAAATAACTGCGGCGGCGGTAAGCAATAGTAAAAGTACATCAAGCATAGTAATTTTCCTTTGTCTGCTTTTATTAATAAAATATAGAACAATTAAAGATAAATCTAAAATTTTGCAAAAAAACTGTTGACAAATGACAATTCTTTGTGTATAATTAAACACAGTTAAGTTTATTACAGAAACCGTTGTTTAGGGCACTGTTTTAAAGAAAAGGAGTAATAAGTATGAAATCAACTGGAATAATTAGAAATGTTGATGATCTCGGAAGGATCGTTCTTCCTATAGAGATCAGAAAAACATTCAATCTTGATCCCAAGGATCAGGTTGAGATCTATACCGATAATGATATGATAGTGCTCAAAAAGTATTATCGCAACTGCGTTTTTTGCAAGAGCACCGAGAACATCGAGGATTTCAAAGGCAAGGCTGTATGCGCGAACTGCAAAAAGGAGCTTGCTTCATTAGATTGAAAATGGTAAGATAAGATAAAGAGAGGCATTGAAATGATGCCTCTCTTTTTTATATGCTATGTTTTTTTATTTTATGACGGCGGTAATGAGTTTTTGGTATTCGGGGCGTCATTCACCACAGTCAGCACTCCGTCGGATTTTCTGTAGACGGTAGTATCATAGGGCTTGCTCAGGAAGGGGAGTATATCTGAGTCGATATTGCATACCGTGTTGAGCCGGCATCTCTTGATGTTGTAGGGATTGGCAAGGAACTCGCGGCTTTCGGTGCCCGCCATGAATACCCAGCCGCTGTCGTTGTCTGAGAGCATATTGCCGTTAAAGCTCAGGTGCCTTCTCATGTACCCGACACGCTCTCCCTCATCGAGTATCTTTCTGCTCACGGCACAGTATTTACGTCCGTCGTCTCCGGCAAGATCTATTTCCTTGCCAAGAAGTGTTGCGCCCTTATCATCTCTGAGACAGACGTTTTCCCGGTGGAACTCTATGACCGGACTTATGTGCTCCATTTTTTTTATAAGAGCGTTCAGACCGTAGGAAAGCTTATACTTCATTTCGTCGTGGTACAGCGGGAATAACTGAAGCAGTGTTATTGTTTTGCCGGAGCTCATATTTACATTTCCGCTTCCAATGACAACGTTCTGGGCGGGGATAAGTACAGAAGCGCTGAGGTCTGTCCAGGGGGCGATCGGCGCTCCGTTAGAGAACATATGCCCGACAGCTAATGAAGTCTTGCGCTCGATAGGCAGCGAAGCTATCATTCTCATATATTTTCTTATCCAGACCCGCTTGTGCAGATCCCAGTCTGAGGGTATATACACCATAAGCTCGGCGCCTGAATGCAGGTCATCCTCTGACATATTATAAGCGCCCAGACCCATGGTGATATAGGTGTCATAGGGTCTTAGATCATCGGCGTTTATCTCGATAATGTCTATATTAATGCCGAATTCGTCATTGTCTGTGGATATATGGCTGATCTTTCCGAAATGCTCGGTGATATGCCGGAAAAGCTCAAGCCTCTCCTCCTTTGTGTAGGAAAAGATATAGTTCGGCATTTCCTGCATACAGAGGTCATACAGCTCGTCAACGTCGGCGGCTATCTTTACGTAATCGTCATTCTCGGCGGCAAGTGACCTTGCTTTTGATGCCTCTCTTGCGGCTTCGACGATACGTCCGCGGAAGAAAAAGCTTCTCGCAAGCTGGTGATGCCATAAAGGATCGGACATCCCGCCGCGTATCATCATAAGCACCGCCTCGGCAGCGTCAGCCATGCCGTCATCATTTTCTACCGACGAATCAAGAAGAGCGCGGGCTAAAAGGAGCGTCAGCTGACTGTCCTGGTGATCTCTGTCCGCATTTTCGATAAGCTCAATGATCTGGTCATGCTTTTCCTGTGAGTACAGCATATCTATCTTGTCAAGTATCAGCTGTTTTTCTATATTTTTCATATTGCTGCCTCCTTTCTTTTCTATCAAAAAACGCGAAATCCGCAAGCGAACTCCGCGTCAGAGCATTTGTTAAAGTCTGCTCAGATAACATAGTCTGCAATATTTTTCATACTCTTTTCGTGTTCTATTATATCTTTAAGGGTTATCCCGTCAAGGGTCTCCTTCATGGAAGCGTAAAGCTTTTCCCAAACAAAAAGAGTAGGGCAGTATTCAGCGCGCGGACACTGATTTTTTTCATCTTCAAGGCATGATATAGGCGCAAGTGAGCCTTCAGTAAGCGATAATATCATCGCAACTGTATAATCCTCGGGTTCTCCGGCAAGGCGGTAACCGCCCTGTGCTCCGCGTATGCTTTTGACAAAGCCGGCTTTGCAGAGTGAGGTGATTATCTGCTCAAGATACTTCAGAGAGATGTCTTGTCTTTCGGCAACCTTTTTCAGCGGGATATTCTGTTCACTGTCTTTGTTTTCAGCAAGATCGAGCATCAGCCTTAACGCATATCTGCCTTTAGTGGAAATATACATGGTGTTCACTCCGTCAAGTTATATTTATACTTCTATTATATACCATGACGCTTGTTTTGTCAAGTGCTGTCAATTGAATATGAATACTTTCCGTCAATGAATACCGCGCATTTGTCAAGCTTTATCTCAGACGCGGGTTTGATCTCTTCCGCGTTTTGTCCGGCATCTGAACTATTGCTCTGATCCTTTTTATCTCCGCATTTTCCAAACATCGGCATGATGACAGTTTTATCCTCTGACAGCATGGCTGTATAAAGCTCGTCTAAGGTACATTCCTTGAATCTGCTGCTGTTTTTTGCAGAGCGTATCATCTGGACGTACCGTTCTGAGCCTACAGCGCCGCCGAGCACGGGGATCTCAAGCATTTTTTCTGCCGTATCCTCTGCCGCTGCACAGTCCACCTTATAGTAACATTCGGGATCGTCGATAAAATAGCCGGCTAGTTTTTCTATATCCGAGAGATCGGTCTTATTCCCGAATATTATGATCCTGTTTTTGCCGATATACATTTCTCCGCCCAGCTTGGATTTACATTCTTTTATCGCTTCACCGATAGTTTTGCCGCTTCCTTTCAGGATACTCACGTTTGGCAGAGAAGGATCTACAGCCGTATCGCTGCCGCTTCCATCCGGACGGAATATCTGCATAGTCACCTTATATCTGCCGTCTTTGCTGTCTATGCCTATAGCTGTGACTATGGTTTTTTCAGCGATCTCTGTCGGTACGTCCCCGATGTAAAAGATCAGAGCGAGTGAGGCTATAAGAATAAAATATGCTATCCTTTTCATGTTTCAGACCTTTCAGGTAAAAGCGCTCCTGTAAACGGAGCTGCAAAGATGATAAAAACCGATAATAATGTCATGGCTGTAAATGAGTACTTGTAAAAGCCGTCAAGTCCTTTGAAGCCTGTCAGTAAGACCGTAGTTATACCTGCTGCTGCCACAAGGACGGTGCTGTAGTTTGCTTTTCTGTAAAATGCTTTGATGCTGTCGCAGATGCTGAGCATAAGGGCAGCACAGGTCACCATGCCGCAGGCGCAGGTGATCGCGATAAACACGCCGTCCGAGCGGTCTACAAGCGTGCCTTCCGTGCAGCTGAAAAGGGTAAATATCGAATAACCGGGCTTGCTCCGGAAATCTCCAAGGACTGCCGAGTACATAAAGAATACGATGACAGCAATAACGGTGTCGAAGGTGATATAGAGCGCGGTGCTTTTTTTGTGATCGCTCTTGATACGCGGCAGCAAGCTGTACAGTATCGGGATATCGTAAAGAGTGAAGCAGAGCTTTTTTGCTCCCTGCGATATCACGGATAGCGTTGCCCCGCTGCCGGAGATCATTCTGTCCGGCAGCATATAATGTCTCATGCCCACAAAGGTCAGCAGTATGACTCCGGTGAAAGCAAACACCATAAATCCCGACGCTTTTGAAATGCCGGGCAGTCCCATAGAAGCGGTATATGCGCAGACCGCAAACCAGATGAGCTGTATCCCCAATGTCGAGAATCTGTCATAGTATACGTCTCTGCACAGTCCGATAAATCCCGAACCCGCGCTCATAAGCCCAACAAATGACAGTATCCCGAGAAATGCCGAGACAGGCTTTTCGTAGTGTTCCTTTTTGCTGTTAAGCTTGACAACAGGTATCAGCACAAGTATTTTTATGACATTCATTATCAGAATGCTTATTACCGTCGATACTGTGCTTTCATTTTGCCCGGGAACATACAGAGCATAAGCGTAGAGCCGGGAAAGTATCAGTACCGCGGCTGCCGTGTATGGTGTTATCTTTTTCATTTAAAGCTCCTTATGCTCGTTTTGTCCTTTTCAAGTTTGGTGATGTTTTTCTTCCCCAGAACATTCATTATCTGCGATCTCTTGAAGGGAGACAGCGGCGAGGTCAGCGATACGCCCGAAAGGCTCTGGGCGCAGATGTTGGTCAGCGTCATTACCGCGCATACGCTTATGCCGATGAATCCCGCAAAGCCGCCCGCAAAAATGAACATCAGCCTTAGTATCGTTATCTGCTGGGTGAGCTGCGGAAGAACGAATGAAGCAGTCGCGGTTATGCCTATGATTATCAGAAGGGGAGAGGATATTATCCCGCTTTTTACAGCTGTGTCTCCGATTATCAGACCGCCTGCTATAGACATCGCCGTGCCTATTGCCCGGGGAAGTCTTACACTCGCTTCACGCATTATCTCCAGCAGGATCATTATTACCACCATTTCGGTAAAGAGGGTCACAACGGTGGTCTTCTCGCCCATTGAGAGATTGAGCAGAAGCTTAAGGTTCAGCAGCTCCGGATGGAAATTCACCGCCGCAAGATATAACCCCGGAAATATCACAGCCAGGATAAAAGCGGCATATCTTATAAGCTTTATAAAGACCGCGTAATATGATTTAGAGGAGTAGTCGTCCATAGTCTCGAAGTTCTTGGCGAACATATACGGGTACACCAGACAGAATGGTGAGCCGTCGATAAGTATGCCTATATGCCCCTGTATAAGATCGACAGCTAAAACATCGGGACGCTCGGTGTAGCCGGTCTCGCTGAACAGACTTACCTCGCCGGATTCCTCCAGGAGCGGTTTGATAAATCCGGCTCCGAGAACGCTTTCCAGATCGGTGCTGTTCAGTATCTTTTTGATCCTGCTCACCATTTTCATGTCGGCTTTATCCCGCATATATACGAGACATATGTCGGTATTTGAAATCTTTCCGGCGCTTATCAGCTCGAATTTAAGAGCGCTGTCTTTAAGGCGGCGTCTGATAAGCGACATATTTACACGTATTGTTTCTGTAAACGCCTCCTGCGAGCCCATAAGGTCGTTTTCCGCGATCGGGTTTGAGACGGGTCTCTTTTCATACCCCTGTATCCCGACGGCGGCAGCGTGCCTTATCCCGTCTACAATGATTATCACAAAGCCGGAATACATCATCAGGGCGGCTGTTTCTATGTCGTCAACGGCAACGTTGTCCGGCGCGAGAAGAGCTTCCTCCGCAAGGTATCTCATTATCTCAAAAGGATCCCGTGTCCCGGTGTTTTTAAGATCGCTCACTGCTGTGAATACCTGTTCGCTCAGCTGCATCGAAGATACCATAGCTTCAATGCTTATAAGGGCGCAGTCGGTCTCGTTCACGCTGAAGCGTGTGACCTTCAGATCGTCTGAATCGTCCAGCGCCGATCTGAAGGCGGCAATATTTTTCTCACAGCTGCTGACAACAGGCTGTTTGTTATCATTCATTTCAAGCACCTCAGTCTTTCGGCATTATTATTTTCTGATTTGCTGAGGAATATTCCAGAAACTATTGCAAAAAATAATTATTGCTCCCCCAATTAAACCTTGCCGGAAAGGCGCAGGCAAGGCTTAGTTGGGGAGCAATATAATGAAAATATCGGCATGGGGGAAATAGCATTGTTTATTGTTTTTTTCAGAGCGATCATTCTGTATGTCATTATGATCTTTTGCATAAGGCTCACCGGCAAAAGGCAGCTGGGAGAATTTCAGCCGGGAGAGCTGGTGGTCACGATAATGCTCTCAAATCTCGCGACGCTGCCTATTGAGGATATCAATATCCCGGTGGCTATGGGACTTGTGCCGATACTTACTATTGTATGCCTTGACGTTTTCATGTCATATATATCCATGTCATCAAGGACTGTACGAAGGCTTATAAGCGGTTCGCCGAAAATACTTATCTCGCAGGGTGTGGTAGATCAGTCTGTTATGCGTAAGCTGAGATTTACTGTAGACGATCTTTTCGAGGCGCTCAGGGGTCAGCAGGTATTTGATATAACCGATGTCCAGCTTGCGATCGTTGAGACCACGGGGCAGATCTCAGTTTACGTCAAGAAAGAAAAAAGCCCGCTTACGCTGGGAGACGTGAAGGAAGTGGATTCCGGCGGTGACCCGCCGCTGCTTGTAGTGGATTGCGGTACCGTAGTAAAGGGCGTTCTCAGCACGATAGGCTGTGATGACAAATGGCTGAAAAAAGTGCTGAAAAAGGAAGGCTGTCAGATAAATGATATCTATATCATGACGGCTGATTCCGAGAAGAATTATAATATAATCAAAAAGGAAAACGGTAAATGAAACGTTTGTTTATTTGCGCAGGGATATTCCTGTTTGTCATGCTGTCATCGTGGATGTCCTTGCGGTCTCTGGAAAAAGTGACAAAGGAGCTTGACTCAGCTGCTTTAGCCTGCATAGAGTCCTACGATAAGGACGACGGCAGGCTTTACGACAGGTTAGACGAACTGATGACCTGCTGGGAGGCATATAATAAGAAAGTCTCGTTCATAACGCGGTCATCGTCTCTTGAGGAGCTTGCAGTCTCGGTCTCAAGGCTCAACGATCTTGTGGATAATCAGGGCGGCGATTTCAGGTCTGAGCTCAACGCGATAATTTTCAGAGCAGACGTGATCTATGAAAACCAGCGTCCTCTGCCGCAAAGTATTTTGTAGCAAAAAAGTGCTTCCTGTATTTCTACAGAAAGCACTTGTAATTCTTGAAAATATGTATCAGAGGATACCAAGCCAGAAGAGGGCAAGCAGGATAGCTGCAATAAGAGCAACGGCGCCAAAGAATCCGACTAAAGATTTGATGTTCTTTTTCTGGGCTTCTTTTGACTTTTTATATTCGTCGATAGCGCTTACGCCGTAATTCTTACCCTGAGCGTTTGTGCCCAGCATATCGTCTATCTTGATGTTGCGGTAACGCTCCTCACGAGTCATCTTGCGCTCTGCGTTTGCAGAGGAATTGAGCCGATTGGCGTCGTACTTCTTAAGATCTATGGTATCCATAGAAGCTGTAGTATGCGAAGGTCCAGCCATTTCCTTAGCTGAAACCATATGGCTCGTATCAACGCTCTTCATAGACTGAGCGTGAGAGGTGCTGGACTTCAGTATCTCAACAAGTGCGTTGGTATAGCTCTCTTCGTCCTCGCCCTCGTAGCGCAGATCGTCTGCCATAGCCTCTTTTTCTGCTTCGGCGGCTTCCTGAACTACGCTGGTGAAGTTGTTCTGACGTCTTGCGGGGTTGACCAGAGGCGTAACATCTTCCGAAACACTTTTTGTCATGAAGGGGCTTGTGAAGCCGGTGGAGGAGGTGTCGTTGGTCTGAGGCTTGGGACTGCTTCCTTCCAAATTAAGTGCTCTGCGCTGTCTCTTGGGTGACTCGCCGGTCTTCGGCTTTTCGGGGGCAGGAGCCGGTGCAGGGGCGGGAGCAGGAGCCGGAGCAGGTGCAGGCTCTGATGTACGCGAGCTGCGGGACGATATAGTAGGCGCAGCGTCTACAGCATCATCAAGCTTAAGGGGCTCTACTTTAGGAGCAACAAGCTCGGTAGGCTTTATGGTAGTCTTTTCGGTATTTGCAGCTTCTCTTTCCGCACGCATTTCCGCACGGGATCTGGGCTTGATAACAGGCTGAGGCTCGGCAGCAGGCTGAACTTCTTCAGGCTCTGCTTCATATACTGTCTGAGGAGCAGCAGGCTCTTCAGCGTATTCCTCAACAGGCTGTTCTGCTGTTTCTTCTGTTTCGGAAAGTACAACCGCATCGAGAGGAGCGTTTACAGCAGCAGAGAAGCTGTTGGATTCGTTAGCCGCAGTTACTTCATCATAGGAACGCATCGTTCCGGTGGCTATATCAAAGTATTCCTCACCGTACTTTACTGCAAGCTTCAGCTTAGGCTGAGGATCGCCGTTCTGGGGAGCGTTTGCCTGAGGGATATCAATAGGCTCAAACTGTTCATTCACGTCTATGTTTGCGCACTCAAGTATCTCCTTGGCAGAGCGGCACTTCATAGAACCGCGGACCATTTCCTTAAGAGGAAGAAGAATGATCTCGCAGAATGTGCTGTAGAATGATTTATAAACCACCATATTATCATCTACCATTTCACTGGGGAAACGGTTGTCGAAATATTTTGTCCATTCGTCCGGCTCCGACATAATGAGCTTGTCGATGTAATTTGCAAGCATTATCCAGAGATCATGCTCCTGCATCTCGCGGTCATTGATGACCAGCCACATATAGCAGCGCAGGAAACAGTCATAGCAGCTTATGTCTCTCAGGTTGAGCATTATATCGTCTATGCTCAGAGAGACAGAAAACTCACCGTCGGCGTATGCAAAGCAGCGGTAGCCGTTAGACGCAAGCTTCGCGTGGGCGGTCTTGATCGTCTGTGTCGAGCGAGAGAAGGGAGGTAATGATTCAAAATCAAAAGGAGTAGAGTAGTTATTGATATCTCCCGAATTTGCTAGTGCTAGCAATTTTTCATACTGTGCTTTAATCTCCGCGTGAGAGGCGTTTACGGGGATGCCAAGTATACGGAAAGGATTGTATGCAAACAGCTCCATAGCTGTAATGCCTATAGATACTCCCGGCATTGATGGATCAGCTCCTGTCATCATAAAATAAATAATTTAACTAAAACATTTAGGTTAAAAGCTTGCTGCCAATTTCTGACAACAAGTCTTCTATAAAATATTCCATAATAATTATAACAAATATTATCCGTATATATATCAACATAGAATTAATATACTGTGTACAAATCATGAAATCTTCACAAAACGAACAAATTATCAAAATTTAAATTTTTATTAAAAATGTCAAAATAATCTTGCATTATGGGAATAAATGTTGTATAATAATATTAGCTTTATAGAATTAGGGGGAAGGTATGTCTTTTCGAGGCTTTCTTACCGGAAGATCATCTGAAATAATGCTGTATTTCTATTATCCTTAAAGTGGGGATTTTGAAAGGGGAGTTTATAAATTATGGGTCTTTTTAACAGAAAAAAGGCGGAACCTGCTGCTGCACCTGCTGCGGAGAAGAAGCCGGCTGCAATTGTGAATCCCGATGATATATGGGGTACTCCGAAAAAAAGAACAGGCAAGTTCGCGGACGAATCTACCGAAGCTATGAATGAGCCTGTCTCGATAGATCCTGAGACTGTCAAGAAAAAAATGGCTGCTATGGAGCGTGAGCTTGAAGAGCAGAAGAACAAGCCTGCTACAGCTTACGAGCCTATCTCTAAGGTGGAGGACGAGGAAGTTGTCTCGGCTCAGGCTAAGTATGAGGAGCAGTATAAGATCGAACACGAGCGCTATGTTGCAAGTCATCAGCAGGATATCGAAAAGGCTATCGGTGACGAAAACAAGAGCGAGGTGGATAAGCGCATCTCTGATATCGTTGAGGAACGTGATAGAAGAGCAGAGGAGACCGCTAAGATACTCGGCGATATCAAGGAGACTGATCCTGATCAGATAAAAGACGGCATGGATAAGCTTGGTGTTGCCAAGGATGAGACTCTTGATCCCGATTATCAGAACATCAATGAAGTTGCGAACTCCGAAGTCGAGCAGAAGCTCGGCGAGCTGGGCGTTGCCAAGGACGAGACCCTTGATCCTGACTACAAGAACATCAAGGAGGTCTCGGCAGCTGATGTAGAGGCTAAGACAAAGGAATTCCTTGAGCAGTATGGAGACCGTAAGCGCGAGGACTAAATAACTCAACAGACATTTATCTCACCGTTATGCAGTTCCGGGACATGATCTATTCCGGGGCTGCAAGGCGGTGGATTTTTGCGATATGGGATATAAAACAGAATTATGAAAAAGGGACACCTGCATCCCCGGAGCCCCTGTGGCTTTAAGGCAGGAATTTTATTCTCAGTTTGGAGCGATCATTATGTATATAGATACTGAAAATGCTATCATAAAGTATTCGGACAAGGGCAAGCCGTTTCCTTATGACAAGCTTCTTTTTGCGACTATCGAGCCGTATATCCTTGAGTTCAAGAATTGCCGGCTCGAAAAGCTGACCGAAGAGGATCAGGCAAGATGCTTAGCGAGGATCTACAAGCGCATGGAGGTCAACGGCGTGCCGGTGCTTGAGTTTTTCAAAGAGGATCTTGAAGAATGGAAGGATCTCGATCAGTTTCATAAGACAATGAACCTTGCAAATCTTATCGCCCGGGATATCTTCTGCTGCTTTGACAGAAACCGCGATGATGAAAACGGCGATTTCTGTGTTACCGACAGGCTTTACTGTGTAGTGGATAAGACCAATCCCAGCAAGAAGGATTTCATAATTCTTGAGGAATACTACCGCGGCAAGTTCGGCAGAAAAACGCCTACCGAGCAGACAAAGTATTTCAACGAGCTTATGGATTTCTACAACAAGGGCAGACTGCCCAAGGCAAAGGATTAATTAAGATAGGAGAGTTTTAAAATGGTAGTAATCGAAATGGCAAACGGCAAGAAGATAAAGCTTGAGCTTTATCCCGAGGCAGCACCCATAACTGTGGAGAATTTTGAGAAGCTGGTAAGTGAGGGCTTTTACAACGGTCTTATCTTCCACCGCGTTATAAAGGATTTCATGATCCAGGGCGGCGATCCTACCGGCACTGGTACCGGCGGCTCGGGAAAGAAGATCAAGGGTGAGTTCCTTGCTAACGGCGTGAATAATCCCATAAAGCACGAGCGCGGTGTGATCTCTATGGCAAGATCGGCTATGCCCGATTCGGCGTCCTCTCAGTTCTTTATCGTACACAAGGACGCTCCCCACCTTGACGGAAGCTACGCCGCTTTCGGCAGAGTAGTCGAGGGTATCGACGTGGTAGACGAGATAGCCTGCACCGAGACCGGCTACATGGACAGACCCGTTGAGGATCAGATCATGAAAATGGTCACTATTGAGTGATATATAAAAGCAAAACTGCCGGATCATAAGACCGGCAGTTTTTTATGCAAAGATTTTTAGTTTGTAAGCCTGCCGTCATTCAGAAGTCTGAATGTGCGGCTCTTTTCGTTCTTTTCAAGCGTTATTACTATGGTATCGCCTTCGGTGTCAACTGATGTCACCACAGCGTCCCGCAGGCTCCGTGCGGTGCGGAGCGCCTTGTGCTGACGCACGCCGTACTCCTCAATATCGTCCGAGGTGAAATACACGCTGCCGAAGATGTGGTTTATCGCCGCCAGCGACTGACGCTGACAGTTGTACATCTGCATATTTTCGTCACGCAGCAGGAAAACGTCCGGATCGTTGAGGAAAGCTCTGCCGTTGAGCTGCCGGCGGTATACCGTGTTGTAAATGGAATGTTTGGTGGAAACACGCTCGCGGTGGGTCAGCTGCATCACCTTGTTGTCGTTCCAGTCAAGACCCACATCGCAGCCTATGCGGCAGTAGTCGGCGACGCCGAATGCTGGTGCCAGCGGTACGCCGCAGGCGAGTATCAGCTTGTCGCCCACGCACTCACGCAGGAAATCCATAGCCTCGCACATCACCTGTCCGCGGGATCTTCCGTTCTGGGGGATAATGCAGACGGCGTAGAGGAAATCCAGCTTCACAAGATCGAAGCCCCAGTCGTTGAGTATCACGTCAAACACATGACGCAGATATTCTCTTACCTCGGGATTGTAGAAATCCAGCGCGTAGCTTCCGCTCCAGTTGCAGCCGGCTTTTACCGGCTCGCCGTCATCGCCGCGCAGCAGCCAGCCGTTGTGATCGTGGAACAGCACCGAATCCTCCTCGCAGACAAAGGGCGCCAGCCAGAGTCCTGCCTTGATATCATGCTCGTGAATGGTATCGGCAAGCTTCTTGATACCCTCGGGGAATTTCAGTCCGTCGATATCCAGCCAGTCGCCGACGGCTCTCTGATATCCGTCGTCGATCTGGAAGATCTCCGTCTCGGGATCGTTGCGGCACATGGACGCCAAGTCATGCATAAGATTGAACTCGTCGATGTCCTGATAATGATTGTACCAGCTGGTGTAGCCGATAAGCGGCTTTGCGGTAGGAGCAGGAACGCCCATAAGCTCGAAATACTTGTCGAACACTTCGGTCTCTTCACCTGTGAGCACCGATATATTCAGCACAGTTTCCGGCTCTGAGTATGTCACGCCGGCGCAGTCCTTTTCAAAGATGATTTTCTGCTCGTCGAATGAGGTGTAGATAACGGTATAGCCGTTTCTCTCGGACAGCGAGCCGAAGAGGGTGTACTCCCACTTGTCGCGGAGATAGCCGTAGGTGAAGCCGTGCAGCTCGCCGGAACGGGGGCTGTATCTGGTGAAGTTGTAGTCGCCGTAGCGATCGAGGCTCCATTTGTGTATCACGGGACGGGGGATCCCGATAAGACCTCTCATCCTGCCGTCGGGAGACAGCTCGCGGCTGTCTGTCCAGGACTGATAACCGTTTAAGAAAAGCTTGTTGTCAAGGGTCATAGTAAGATCGGCTTCTATGCTGAGCCTGCTGAAGCAGATAGCATGGCGGGGAGTTATCTCTAGCTGGATATCGTCATCAAAGCAGTAGAGCCGTGCGGCGAGGTCATCGTTCTCGAATTTCTCCGAGAAGGAATACTTCATGCCGTTATATTCAATGACCGCCTTGTAATTGAATGGTCTGTTCATTTTATTCAGCCTCCTTGTCGATTATAGCGCGAACCTGAGCTTCCTTGTAGAGCGAGAGAACAATTCCGCCGCCGACGCAGAACAATGCGGCAACTATAGCGGATATGCGGTAGCCTGCACCTGTGCCTTCGCCTATCTTTGCGAAGGAGGTGAACAGCAGCATAGCCACCGACTGTCCCAGCTTCATGGCGAAGGTGCGGGCTGCGAAGAACATACCCTCGCGGCTCTCACCGGTGGTGATGCCGTCAGCCTGTGCGATATCCGCAACGATAGCCTGGGGAAGTATTCCGAGTATAGCCATGGGGAATGCAGCCAGAACAGCGATGATGATACCGTTCACCATTCCGCTCATACCCAGCTTGCCCGCCAGCGAGGTAAAGGCGAACACGCCGCTGAAGAATACGAATGCGAAAACCACTATCTTCTTTTTGCCCAGCTTCTTTGCCAGAATGTTTACCGGTGCGTAGAACACCAGCGACATACCGGTCATTATTGCGAAAAGCACGAAGGTCTTGTCGTCTTTCAGCTTCATCAGGGCGGTGATGTAGAAGGGAAGTCCTGTCTGGAATATGGTGAGCGCTACCCAGTAGAGTATATCTGACAGCGCAAATGTGCGGAACTGTTTGTTTGAGAAGGTCTTTTTAAGAGATTCCAGCACCGGCGTTGAGGAGGGCTTGGTGTCGGCGAAATCCTTTTCCTTTATGGTGAACACCGGCACATACATACAGATGACCGCAATGCCCGCCATTATGCCTACAGTAAGTCTGAATGAGGGAACATACCCCATGCTTGCGCGGAAGACACCCGCTATATTGGGGAGCAGGTAGGAGATCGCCGTGCCGATGAAATATGTTACCGAGATGTATGTGGAAAGGTTGATCCTGTCCTTCTGATTCTTTCCCAGCTCGGGGATCAGCGCATTGAAGGGTGTGCAGTAAATGGTCATGCAGAGGTAGAACAGCAGAAGCATGACAAGCAGGAACACGCCGTTGAGGGTGGTCTCGCCCTTCTGCGGAGAGAAGAACACCAGAGTTGTGACGATACCGAAGGGGAGCCCTATCGCTCTCATAAAAGGTATACGTCTGCCGTCCTTGTGCTTGCAGGCGTCGGACTTTGAAGCTACCAGCGGATCGGTGACGGCGTCAAAGAGTCTGCAAACTGCTGTGATAACGCCCATTATCGTCAGACCGAGGAATACGGTCTTCTGGGTCACAAAGGTGGTAAGCCCCTCGTCAAGTGCCGACTTGTCCGGCTGATAGTAGAACACCAGCCAGTTGACGATAATGCCCGAGAGCATTGACCAGCCGAGCTGACCTACGGCAAACAGCAATAGTGTTTTGTTTGTTACCTTTTTCATAAAGATACCTCCATATCACGCCGCGATGTAGCCGATAGCCATTGATATGATGAAATCAAGCTCAGCTTCATCTGTAGTGTCTTCGTCCTCAAATATCCCGCCGCGGGCAAATTTTTCGCTCATAAGCATAAGCGCGTGAGTCACCGAAAGGTACATCGTTCTGAAATCTATATCCTGTCTCACGGTGCCGTCCTCGCAGCCCTTGAGGTATGCGTCCTCAAACAGCGAGTAGAAATCCAGCACGCTCTGCTCGTACTCCCTCAGCTCCTCGGGGGTGACGCCTTCCGTTATTATAAAGCGGTCAAAGCAGTCGAGGAACCTGAGGAAGTCCTTGTGGGAGATGTAGAGCACCTTGAACACCTTCATAAGCTCTCTCAGCCGTTCAATGCCGGTCTTTTCGCGGTAGTAGTCGCACTCGAACACACCGTCGAACAGCCCTCTGACGTCCTGCCATAGCACGCAGGCGGCTTTGATGATTATACCCGATTTCGTCCCGAAGTACCGGTAGAGCGACGCTACGCCGATCTCGCATTTCTCAGCGATATCTGTCATCTTAAGATTCTCGGGAGACTCCTCCAGCAGGAGTGCGGCTGTAGTGAGCACAGCCTGCAACATTCGGTCATTTTTTGCATTTTCTATGAATTTTTTGTATTTCACTTGACAAACGCCTCTTTTTGTGATAGACTAACTATCAGTATGATACATAGTATATCATAACGGAATCAAAATGTCAATAGAATACACGAAAGTTTAACATTTTTATTTTAAAACGGAGGTAAAGTCATGGACAAGGCAAGAGTGATCTTCGGCAACGAAATGAAGGCTGGCGACTACAGGAAGGCCTGCGACAAGGCGAGAAAGCTTGCGAACAAATATGGCGATGACAGAGAGATAGCCTATCACCTGAAGGCGGTGGACAACGATACTATCGGCGGTATGATAGGCGTTAAGAATCTTGTGCTGTCCGACGAGCCTCTGGAGCTTCCCGAAAATGAGAAGAGCATTGTGATCGGAAATATCAGAATGGGATTCGGTCACTACCGCATCTCCATGGCGATAGCTTCTGCGGCAAATTCCATGGGCATAACACCCTACTGGTTTGACCTCAACTCTTTTAAAGGTACTACCGCTACATCTATAATCTCCGCTCAGAATGATCTTTATTCGCTGGGCTCGCGGATATCACAGAAGAGCTTTCTCTTCAATAAATTCGTCTGGGAGCCGATAAACAGCGAGGGCTTCCGCAAGCTCACCTACAACTGCTCAGACCAGAAGATGACCGAGCTCATGACGGCGCTGTACAACGATCTGCCGAAGGATATCCCCTTTGCGGCGACTCACGTATGGCCGGCGCAGGGAGCCGTTCACGCAGGGCTTACCAATGTGGTGAATGTTGTCCCCGATAACTGGCCTATGGCGCTGCATCTGGCGGAGGGCTCGGTGCATACCGTACAGACCCAGTCCAGCTATCTTGGCTACAAGGTGCTGCGCGGCATGGATAAAAAGCGTATGCTCGATCCCATGCCCGACAGCTCGATAGAGTACACCGGACATTATATAGATCACGAGCTGGTAGCTAATATCGAAGCCGACTGTGCCCGCCGCATAGACCGTATCGAGCGCAGGAAGGCTAAGCGTTATCTGCTTACCATAGGCGGCGCAGGCGCTCAGCAGGATATCTTTGTGTCCATAATCAAGCGGCTGCTGCCGGAGATAAAGAAAGAGAAGGCGGTGCTGTTCATCAACCTGGGAGATCACTACGACGCCTGGGAGAACATAAGGAGCAAGCTTCCGCCCATTGGCAAATTCATCACCGAGCACATCGACTGCTTCGACGATACCGCCGCCTTTGCAAATCTTGCTCTGGACGGCGATGTGAGCGGCATACACGTTTTCTGCCACAAGGATATCTTTGCGGCGGTATATTCCACCAATCTGCTTATGCGAGCCTGCGATGTGCTTATCACCAAGCCCAGCGAGCTGGCTTTCTATCCTGTTCCCAAGCTGATGATAAAGCGTGTGGGAGGTCACGAGGCGTGGGGAGCCGTCCGTGCGGCAGAGATAGGCGACGGCACCTTTGAGTGTCAGACTCCGCTTGACATAGCGGGTATGCTCCGCGCAATACAGAACGAGGACAGCATACTCCGTTTCATGTGCGATAACATCGTCAAGGCGAAGCAGCAGGGCGTTTACGACGGCGCTTACAAGGCTGTGGAGCTGGCTATGGGTAAATAATACAATAAAATCGAAAAAGACCACCCGGCAGCGGGTGGTCTTTTTTGTTAAAAGATAAAAATTAATTTTAAATAATTGACAAACGTTAAAATATTTGTTATAATAATAACAGAAGTTTACAAAATTGGTAATAAATTTTGTAAATGATTTTATCTAATTGTTTATAACCCCTTTTATCTTAACGCAAAAAGGAGGAAAAAACATGAAGTTAATGAAACGTGCTTTTGCATTTGCTGCAACAATTGGTATGGCTGCCGGGATGATCCCCCTTGAGGCGCTGGCGGGTGAGCCTACCCTTGCCGCGGAGGATTACTTCCCGCAGGTATCTGTCAGCCCGCGGTTCCTGCCGACTACGGCACCGGGTCCCGGCAAAACTGATCCGGAACTGAACTCAGGTGTAATGCTCGCTACAGTGTCCTGGGATGACGTTCCGACGCTGAATGACGCAGACCTGACGGTAATGGCAACTACCACTGCCGGTGCGGTGAGAAAGCCGATAGATTTTGACACCAGACCCCGTGCAGGAACATCGGGGATAGATGAGCAGCCGGGCTGGGCTTTTGCCACCGAAAACGGCAGGAACAGCTTGACTTTCTGGACGCCCGTACTTGGCTCACAGGATCAGGATTGGCTGCTGGATACTGCAAATATGCTGGTATTTCACAAGGTCACCGGAACAGGTGAGGACGTCAGCTTTGATAATCTTGTCGATAGAGTTGGGGCCGTATTGCATAAGATAGATTATACTCCGTTGCCTATCAGCGGCGAAGAGTACATGAATGAGCTCAAGACTCTCAGCGACGGCGAGAAGGATAAGCTGCTTGAGGCGGTGAGAAAGCCGGTGGAAAGGCTCAGCAGTGAGTTTTCAGCCGGAACAATAACCGAGGAGCAGGTAAAGATGAACGCTGACGAGCGGGCGGTATTTACCGACACCGTTACCGGCTGCATGGGTTATGAAAATATGTATCCCAACTGCGGCGTTGCGGAGAATGACACAGTTGCTGTGACTATGTCGGGCTTTGTAAAGCTGGACGGCGAAAACAACTGGGGCGTCACAAAGGACACCGCGCCCGTGGTGTTTACCGTAAAGCCGGGGAATGACGGAAAGACCTTCGGCTTTGGCGAGAAGCCGCAGATCAGCGACAATGCCATAGATGTTCCTTCTGCGGTACAGGGTCTTGTATATACCGGCAAGCAGCAGGTAGCCGTCAGGGATTCTGACGGCTACAAGCTTTCGGGCACCTTCAAGGCTACCAACGCGGGCGAGTACGAAGCGATAGCGACGCTTGAGGACGGATACATCTGGAACAACGGTTCAAAGGATCCTAAGACCATAAAGTGGAGCATCAAGGCGGCGTCACTCAAGAAAGCAAAGATCACCGTAGGTAAAAAGACCTACAACGGCAAGGCTCTGACTCCCGGCGTATCGGTGAAGCTGAACAGCAAGACGCTCACAAAGGGCAAGGACTTTACCGTATCCTTCAAGAACAACAAAAACTGCGGCAAGGCGACTGTCACCGTCACCGGTAAGGGCAACTACACCGACTCTGCGTCGGGAAGCTTCATTATAATACCCAAGAAGGCGGCTATAAAGAGCTTCAAGAGCACAAAGAAGAAGACCGTCAAGGTGACCTGGAAGAAGTCCGGCGGCGGAGTTGACGGCTACAAGGTACAGACAGCGCTGGACAATGGCTTCAAGAAATCCCTCAAGACCTACACAGTCAAGGGTGCTGACAAGACCTCAAAGACCATAAAGAAGCTCAAGAGCAAAAAGACATACTATGTAAGAGTATGCGCGTACAAGACCGTGGGCAAGACTACATACAAGGGCGAATGGAGCAATGTAAAGAAGATCAAGGTAAAATGATTAAATAGCTGAATTCTGCGCAAATTATTACTGTAGAGAGTTTTCTCGGAGGTGGTAGTTTGCGCAGATCTTTTTTGCTTTCGGAGTACCTGACAGTCTTTGTCTGCGGAGCATTTGCATACGGTCTGATCGAGATATCGACTCGCGGCAGGACGCATATAACTATGGGCTTGCTCGGCGGCGCAGCTATGTGTCTTTTGCACAGGCTGAACAACAGCAGCGACGGAGCATCGGTGCTGTTTTTAAAGATGTGCTTTTCGGCTGTCTGCATTACAGCTGCGGAATTGCTTGCCGGGCTTGTCCTTAACGTAAAGCTGGGGCTCAATATATGGAATTACTCCCGTATGCCGTATAATCTGTACGGGCAGATATGTCCCGCCTTTTCGCTTATCTGGTTTTCTCTGAGCGGGATAGGTATGCTTTTTGACGCCCTTATCAGAAGACTGATCCTTTGCCGTACAGCGATCCCCGCAGGATCCGATATAATGGAAAGAACACCCCGCTTAGGCACATGACCCAAGCGGGGTGTTCGATATTTTCAGCTTGCCTGATTATTTGCAGGTAATGCTCTTTGCGGTGCTGTAGCCGCCGTAATACTTCTTGCTGTCGATCTTCTTGAAGCCGCGTACCTTTACAAAGTACTTCTGACCCTTCTTGAGGCTCTTCAGAGTCTTTGAGGTAGTGCTGTTCTTGGAGATCGTGTAGGTCTTCTTGCCCTTGGTGAAATTGCTGTTGGTTGCGATCACAAGCTCATATCCGGAGGTCTGTGTGTCCTTAGTCCAGCTGATCTTCAGCTGCTTGGTCTTGGGAGATGTTACCTTGAGACCCTTGGCAGCCTTGGGCTTGATGTAGAAATAAGCGGTCTTGGAATTCTTGTAGTTGCCCTTGCCTGTCACTGCAACAGAAGCCTTTCCGGTATTCTTGTTGTTGCTGAATTTTGCGGTATAATCAGTACCGGATCTCAGAGTCTTGCTGCCGACCTTTACTGTATATGTCGGAACGATAGCCTTTCCGGTGTATACATACTCCTTTCCGGAGATGCTTATTGCGGAATTAGATATCGAAGCAGCGTTTATAGTGAAGGTCTTTGAAACGCTTCCGGAATAATTGCCCTTAGCAGCAACGGTAGCTGTAGCGGTGCCTGCATTGGTATTGTTCCGGTAGGAAACAGTATAATCTTTACCGCTGACAAGCGTCTTTCCGCCGAACTTTACGGTAACAGCAGGAGATTTCGCGCTGCCGTTGTAGGTGAATACAGATGTTGCCAGCGTTACGTCATTATATGTTATAGCAGCAGGAGTGATAGTAAATTCCTTATCAACGGTGCTGGTGTAGTTGCCCTTGCCGGTAACGGTTATCTTTGCGGTGCCGGCATTGATGTTGCCAGAATAGCTGACGGTATAATCTTTTCCGTTCTGGAGGGTCTTGTCACCCAGCTTTACAGTAACATCAGGCCTGATAGCACTTCCGGTGTATACGAAGGAGCTGTTGCTGATAGTAACAGCTGCGTCGCTTATAGATGCAGGTGCTATGGTGAAATCAGCCGTTGTAGAACCGGTGTAATTAAGCTTTCCGGTCACCGTAACTGTAGCCTGACCAGCATTTACATTGTTATCAAATTCAACATCGTAATAGCTGTCAATGAGCAATTTGCCGGTTTCGTCGAATACATTTATCTTAGGAACGATAGCTTCGCCTGTGTATGTATAGGAGGGGCTGTCGAACTCTATGCTGTAGTCGCTTATGTCAACTGCGAGTATCCTGAAATCTCTGGATACAGAGCCTACAAAGTTGGGCGAGTTGGAGGTTATAGTTGCAGTACCTATGCCGGCGTCGGTGTTGTTGCTGTAGTTTACCGTAAACAGGGAGCTGTCAAGCGGTGCAGTAGCGCCGAAGAAGGATACGGTAGCTGTAGGCTTATTTTCCTTGCCGCTGTAAACGAACTCATTCTTGTCAAGGATAACGCTGAGTGTATTAAGATTAGCAGGATTGATAGTGAACGGCACTGTCAAGGTTCCGCTGTACATACCGATACCGGTAAAGACAGCCTCTGCGGTGCCAGAATCAATGTTGTTCTTATACTCAACGGTATAGTTTCCGTTTTCGATAAGCTCGGTCTCGCCGTTTTTCAGAACTATGTTGGGGATTATCTCGCTGCCGGTGTAGGTGTAGCTGAGATCACCGGTTACTTCCGCTTTGTTGATGTTGGTCTTTTCTGTAAGTGTCTTGGGTATGGTGACATTCTTGGATACAGTTTTCTCAACATCGTTGTCAGCGTTTGTCGTAAGAGTTATGGGATACTTCTGGAGCTCGGTCACTGTGTTGGGATCTATCTCGATCTCCCAGTCTACCTGAACGATCTCTCCGGGAGCGATCTTTGAATAGTTCCTTACGCCGGTATTGCCGTCCTTATCAGCAAAGTGGAATCCCTCTGGAAGCTTGAGCTCTGCGGTAGCATTGATAACATCGGTGTTATCTATATTGTTCAGATATGCGGTATAAATAAGCTTGTTATAAACGGGAAGACCCTTATCATTATCGTAATCTATCTGGGAAGCAAAGGAGTCGCCGCTGAGTGAAAGGGTAAGCGGAGGAGTCATGTTCTGAACGAGCTCGCTGAGTCCGTAGTAGGTCACAAAGGTTATGCTGTCTCCGGGAGCCAGAGGCTTTTCGTACCAGTATACCTCTACCGCGCTGTCGCCGTTGAGCTCGCCTTCGTTTGTAAAATCGGTATTCCATGTTTCGGTCGCTTTATTATAGTTTGTAAAGCGTACTTCACTTGGAGGATTTGAAAAATCTCTAAGGAAGGAACCCTGTGCGATAACGGTTGGATCGGTAAGACTGTCAAACGCCTGCCACGACTGAGGTATATCGCTGCCGATATATCTCTTTCCATAGTTGACATCGCCTGTTCCGGGGATACGGAAAGGTGCATCGTCGTTATCGCCGAGCATAGTATCCATCATTATCTTGCAGCCTACAGAGTGTGTTTCTGTATCAGTATTCGTGTAGGTATAGGATATTCTTGCAACATCTGCTTTTCCTGTAGCAACATTTGTAACAAGGGAATTTTTCAGCTGTATTTTTATATTATCAAGCTCGGTCTCGGAAACGATCGTAGGATCATCGGCTTCCTCATCTATCTTGATATCTGACGAAGAATACGTGAAGTATCTTCCGTCAATAGCTAACGATGTGCGTGATGTGCCGCTATCGGGGAAACCGTAAAGCATTTTGCAATCATCATCATTTGCATTATCAGGATCGCCGCCGGTAGTACCTATCGAGAATCCTTCATCTCCTACCGTCATTTTCAGGTATTCGTTTGAAATGGTCTTCGGACCATAAACGTCATTCGGATCGCCTTTTTCTGCTGACAAAGCTTCAAATCCGTAGCAGCCTTCAGATGCTGCATATACCTGAACACGTAAAGAACCGCTGAAAGTTATAGATTTTCCTGCAAGTTCATTTCTGCTGAAGGTGTGTTCATAGTCATTGGTTCTCAAAGTAATGTAACTGTCCCCATCATCTGCAACAGAAGTCAGATCGTTGAAGGTTACCTTAGTGTATTCATATTGATCATTTGAATAAACAATAGTTCTGTTATATCCGACAGGAACATTGTGCGGTGTCTTGAAGTCGTCTATACTCGTTACATATTTTGTACCAGTAATGATGTCATCTTCTGAGGCTTCCTCGATACTTGTTACTTTAAAGCCGTATGAACCTTCAGTACAATTATTTACTTGGATAGATACGGTATCACCGGGAATGATCAAAGTTTTACCGGCAAGATCGTCGCTATAGAAAGACTGGTAATAACCATAATCATTACTATAAACAGATATACAACTTTCATAGTCATCTATCATTGAAGTCTGATCGCTGAAAGTTATCTTCAATGCCTCGGCGCCCTGCTTTGTATAACAATATGTTTTGTTATAGCCAGCCAGCATATTATGCTTTGATTCAAACTGATCCACATTGTCAACATCGACCGTTCCGCCGGGAACATCTTCTTCGCTAATTGCTTCGACCTTTGTTACCTTGAATCCATAGGAGTCTGAATTGCGGAGGCGGACAAACATATCCAGAGTGTCTCCGTAGATATATACTGTTTTGCCGGCAAGCTGATCATTATAATAATAATCCCTGACGCTCTTGTTCTTTCGTGTAAAGACGGTTATGCATTCGTCAGAGTCTTCGTCGACATAGGTGTCATCACTGAAGGTTACAGCAAGTGCCTCTGCTCCCGGGATAGAGTATCTGTAGAAAGCGTCATATTTTTCCGTCGAACCATGCACGGATTCAAGCTTTTCTACAGAATCAGCGTTTACTTTTTTGATGCTGTTATATAAATCGTTGCCGTTGTAAGCAGTATCGCTGCCGTCGACAGACTTTATGAGAGATCCGTCTTCGGCATAGAACTCTACTTTATCATAGCTGATAGTAAACGGAACATATGAAGATATATTGCTCCAATCGGGATTAGTTATTATGAAATTATCTTCTCCGTTATCATACAGCCCGGAAAGACCGTCCAACTCCACAACGATCTCGTTTTGGTCAACGCTGTAGCTGTAATTCGAATTATCGATCCAATCAGAATAGTCGTCGTCAATGGTACAAGCCTCTATCGTTACACCAAATTTTTCGGCATATTCGGAAGAAGCATAAGCCTTGATCTTTGTGACAGCTTTGTTCTGCTCAGCTGTCATGTAGTCATAGGTATTTAAGCTGTAATATGTATCGCCGCTATCCTCGTTGTCATAATATGTGTACACGTTCAGCGGTTTAGTGCCTATGGCGAATGTTGCCATCGGAAGCATTGACAGCATGGAAGCTGCAAGCGCTGCTGCCGACATACCCGAAATTATCCTGCATTTTTTCATATGAGTTTCATCTCCCTATTATTTTTGGGGGTTATTCTTTGAAATATAAAAGAATAACATACCATATATTCATTTTAACACAATTTACATAAATTTTCCATAATTATTTTGCACAAATAATCCTACCGTTTTTTATAACAAACATAGTATGGTTATCTGTTTTAACATTTTATCATTTTAGTATGCTAAAAAACATCACTGTAAGATGTGAAATTGCACAATGTAAATCGTTTACATTTGTGCAAAATATGCATTTCAAAAAAAGCGGATCTATGATATAATTTTAAAGGCGGCGTTTGCCGTTTTTATTGCTTTAAGCAGTATTTACTATATAAAAGTAGGTGAAGATATGAGCAGCGCAACAATAAAGGACGTTGCAAATGAATGCGGACTTTCGGTGGCTACCGTTTCGAGAGTGCTCAACAACAGCGCAAATGTCTCTGAACGGTCTGCCAAGAAAGTACACGAAGCTATAGAGAAGCTGGGATATTCTCCGAATTTTCTGGGACGGAACCTGAGAAAGCGTGAGACAAACGTTATTCTCGTGACCATGCCTACCTCGGAGCATTCCTTTTACATGAAGATAGTAGCTGGTATACAGCAGTACTGTCAGTCCAGAGGCTATGATGTTATCTGTGCGTCATTCAACAACTCCTCTGAGGTGGAGGTCAGACAGATGAATATGCTGTTCAACCGCACCGTTGACGGCGTGATACTGTTGGGTACATCTTATTCTGCCGATACGCTCAACAAAATGGCTAATACCTATAATATCGCGCTCTGCTGTGAGGGCGTTGAGGGCGCTGATGTGCTTACCGTTGTTGTCGATGATGAGCAGGGCGGCTATGACGCCGTGAAATCCCTTATCAAGCTGGGACACCGCAGGATCGCCTTTATCGGAGCCAATGATAATTCCGCGTCCAGTTCAAAGCGCAAGGCGGGATATCTGCGTGCCCTCGGAGATTTTCAGCTGCCTGTGGACGATGACCTTATCTGCTGCGGTACATTTGAATACGAACACGGCGGCGAGGCTATGGAAAAGCTTATGAGCCTTCCCGAGCCGCCTACGGCAGTATTCTGCGTATCTGATCTGCTGGCGATATCGGCTGTTCACAAGGCGCATGAGATGGGACTTGAGGCAGGCAAGGATATCGCGGTAATGGGCTTTGATAATATCACAATGTGCGAGATGATGCTGCCTTCGGTATCGACTGTCGAGCAGCCCTGCAAGGAAATGGGTGAGCTGGTAGTCAAAAAGCTGCTTGCAAACATCGCGGCTGTAGGCGGGGAGAAGGACAACAAATGCTATATCGTTCCTCACCGGATCATTCTTCGTGATTCAACTTTTCAAATTAAATAGTAACATTTTGATATAAAATGGAAGTTGTATTGTTCTAAATGCTGTAATCGCGGCTGATGTATTTGTGCTAAACAACAAAAAAGGTTAATAAAAAATTTCAAAAAAACTATTCCGTTGACATGATGTTATTATATATGGTATAATTTTTTATGAAAACAGATATGTACGGATAAATCGTTTATTTTGTATGTATTTTATGGAGGTTTGATTTTATGATAAAGGCAAAAAGAATATTAGCCGGCGCTGCAGCATTGTCTTTCGTTCTTATGGCTGCAAGCTGCTCCAGTTCAGGCTCGACGGGTGATGATTCTTCCTACGTCGATCAGGTAAAGGTAGAGGATACTCAGGAGATCGAGGCTATACCCGAGGGTGCGGAGAACACCATAGAGTGGCTTTCCTATTTTGACCTTAACCCCGGCAAGGGCGCTAAGGAAAAGAGCGTTGAGCTTGACCTGTTCGAGAAGAAGGGCGGCAAGATACACTACAACCCCACCACCTCTCTGACAAAGTTCGATACTCTTGCAGAGAGAAAGCTTGCTAACGATGTTCCCGATATGTTCTGGTATGAGTCCTACTGCTTCCCGGTAAACTGCATGAAGGATATGTTCCAGCCCGTTGACGAGATCGTTGACTTTGACAGCCCGCTGTGGGCAGACATGAAGGGTACCGCCGATCAGTTTATGCTCAACGGCAAGCACTATGTTGCTCCCTTCAAGTTCGTTGCCAATTCAGTTCTTACATATGATAAGGACATGATAGAGGCTGCTGCTCTTGACGATCCCTATGAGCTGTACCTCAACGGCGAGTGGAACTGGGATACCTTCTACAACATGATGGACGAGTACGTTTCCGGCGCTGAGGGCGACGAGGAGCGTTACGGCGTAAACGGCTGGCTGGCTAACTTCATCTTCTATTCCACCGGTCACACCCTTATCGAATATGACGCTGAGAAGGACGAGTATGTTTCCAACATCGACGATCCTAACTTTGACCGCGCGTCCACTCTGCTTTATGACATCAAGAAGAACAATCTGGTTTTCTATGACTGGATCGGTCAGGCTTCCGACTGCTTCAAGAAGAACATTCTCTTCTACGCTATGGGTCCCTGGGCTTCTTCGGATATCCATACTCCCGCCGACGGCAGCAACTGGGGCTCTGTTCCCATGCCTAAGGATCCTGAGGCTGACAAGCAGTACATAACCGTTGAGACCGACGCTTATATGTGGATCTCCGGTTCTACCAAGAAGGAAGCTATGAAGTGCTGGATGGAGTGCGCAAGGACTGCTTACTCCGATCCCGAGTATCTTGAGGTCTCCAAGGAGAAGTTCTTTGTTAAGAATCCTAACTGGACTGAGGATATGTACCACGTAGGCTACGAGGAGTATGCTACCGAAAACTGGACTCGTATCGTTGACCCCGGCTACGGTATCTCCGTTCTGCTGTCCAACGACAACGCTGCTACCAACGCTACCAAGGAAGCTATCATCTCCTATATGTACACTTCCGTTATGAAGACCGACGACGACGGCAAGCAGTACACCTGGACTCAGCTCCGTGAGACCTACAAGGGTACCATTGATTCCGAGCTCAAATCCTTCAACGAGGAGTACAAGAAGTTTGTAGCCTCCGGAAAGTGATTCCCGGCAATAAAGCTATATGGAATATTAAAGGCTGTACAGTTTACGCTGTACAGCCTTTCTTGCATGAAAAAGCCGCACTGTGATCCGGGTGCGGCTGTATTATTAATACTAATCCCTAAAAGAACAACAGACAAAGCTCGGCACTGACGGCTCATCACTCGTCGTCAAGCTATTGCTCCCCCAACTAAACCTTGCCAAAAATGCTTGACACAAATAAAAAATC
>CACXDI010000193.1 GCA_902766335.1 uncultured Ruminococcus sp.
CTAGGAAAGCGACCGCAGTTGGGCTGTCGCCCTGCAAGGGAGCTTGACGACGAGTGATGAGCCGTCAGTGCCGAGATTTGTCTGCTGCTCTTTTAGGGATTAGTATGAAATACTCGCAGGTCCACATATCCCTGCCGAGACAGTCATTGGGGGAGCAATATATTATCATAAACAGAAATGCTTTTCAACAGATGATCTTACACCAGTCTGTTGCTTTAGCTACGAACACAGGACGATCTGTCGTCAAAGCTTCATTTATCCGCAAATCATTAACAAGTTTTTAATATATTGTGTCAAAAGAAAAGACAATACCGTGCAGCAATTGCACGATATTGCCTTGTTTACTTTCAAAACACGCCGCCTTTACCTGAGCGTGATACCCAGCATGGTGAGATCGTCAAACTGCTCAGCCTCGCCCACGAACTCGTCCACCGCAGACTTTACGTTAGTAAGCAGAGTCTTTGGATCGGCGTCCCTGCATTGGTTCATAGCCTCCAGCAGCCTGTCGGTGCCGAACAGCTCGTCCTCTCCGTTGGTAGCCTCGGGCACGCCGTCGGTGTAGAGGAAAAGTGCGCCGCCCTTTTCAAGCTGCATTTCGTACTCCTTGTAGCACATACCTTCCATGCCGCCCACAACGAAGCCGCGCTGGTCCTTAAACAGCTCAAAATCACCGTCAGCCTTGCGTATCACGGGATACTCGTGTCCCGCATTTGCGGCGGTTATCCTGCCGGTGGAGATCTCCAGCACGCCGATCCAAACGGTGACGAACATCTCCTCATCATTATTCTGACAGATGACGCCATTGATCTGCTCCAGCACCTTGGCGGGCGAGCCGCCCTGCATGGCGAAATTGTTCAGCAGTATCTTGGACATCATCATGAACAGCGCCGCCGGAACGCCCTTGCCGGAAACGTCAGCCATGACCATGCCCAGGTGATCGTCGTCTATCAGGAAGAAATCGTAGAAGTCGCCGCCTACCTCCTTGGCGGGGGTCATGGTAGCGTAAATATCAATGTCGTTCCTGTCGGGGAAGGGCGGGAAAATGTTCGGCAGCATATCCGCCTGTATCTTCCGCGCAAGCTCCAGCTCGGTGCCGATGCGCTCCTTCTCCTTGGTTATCTTCAGCAGGTTGCTGCCGTACTCGTAGAGATCGTTCTCCATCTTCGCCATTGTTTTGGCAAGGTGCTCTATCTCATCGCCGCTTCGGATATCCAGCGAGCCGAAATGGTTCTGGTTCTCCTCTCTGTTGCTGTTTGCAAAGCTGTTTGAAGCCTCGGTGATAAGCTTTATCGGACGGATAAGGTCTTTCTTGATGTGCTTGGTCTGGACAAACGATATGAGAACGGTGACAGCGATGAGCGAAACGGTAAGCCCGGTGAAAAATTCCACCATGCCGCTGAGTATGTTGTTCAGGGATATGTCCGCCAGCACAAAGGCGCATACCTCGCCTGTCTGCTCGTCCTCGATAGGCACGCCTACGGTACACAGCAGACCGTATTTTTCCGTCCAGCCGATGTCGTAGAGAGTAGCGTTCTTATCCTTCGGCTCTAAGAATTTCATCATGCCTTTTGTGTTGACGCTCTCCCAGTCGCCGGGCATAAGACGCTCGCTCTCGTCGAGATCGGAGTCCACGATGTAGACCATAGCCGAGGTGTCCTTGTCATACATGGCAATATAGATGTCGTAAAGATCGTTCTGGGTGTGGTATTCCAGTATGCCCGAGAGCAAATGCATAAGCACGTCATAGCTGCCGCCATTTGTCTGAGTGTCCACCGAAGCGAACAGCTCCCTGTATTCGGGTGAGCCTACCTTGTTTCGCTCCTCATCGCTCAGACCGCGGTAGGTCTCCATGACCTGCTCGCAGAATCCTATGGAGTCTGTTCCGTGAGTTATGGACATCCTTGCCTGCTTGGCGGTGCTGTCGGCGGTGGAGATGTACTGCCTGGTCAGCGAGTAGGCGAAAAAGGTAAGGGCAACTATCTGAGCCACCAGTCCGAAAATGATACAGCTCTGTATCGTAGAGCGGACTGTTTTTGCCGAGAGAGAATTATTCTTTTTCTTCATTGTCATGAAAGCCTCTTCTCTAACGTCAGGACATTCTTTCCGTCACGGTATTCGTAATAGACTCCGTCCATGCTTTTTTTTACCATGAAAATGCCGAGACCCCCTATCTCCCGCTCGTTCGCGGACAGGGTGACGTCCGGGTCTGCCTTTGCAAGCGGATCGTATGGCACACCGCTGTCCTCAAATGTGATCCTCGCAGTACCGTCTGTGATCTCAACAGAAATATCAGCCATACCCGTATCCGGCGAGTAGGCATAGTTAGCTATATTGACAAAGATCTCCTCTGCCGCAAGCTCTATCTGCATCTGAGTTTTCATAGGACAGTCTGCCGATTCAAGACACTCGTTGATGAAGGCGATGACGTTGTTCAGCTTTTCGACTTTCGCTTCTGTATTAAGCTTTTTCATAGCTATCTCCGTTTACCGGACAATAATGTCCGGTCACTTGATGTTGAGTATGTCGGAAAAACCGGTGACCTCAAAGATCTCCATTATGTTGTCGCCCGCGTTTGTAACGGTCATGCCGCCCTTTTTGGACATTATCTTGTGCGCGGAGAGCAGAACTCTGAGCCCGCCGGAGGAGATATAGGATACCTGGGCGAGATCGAGAACGAGGCTGTCGGCTCCGTCTACCGAGTCCTTTATGGTCTGCTCCAGCTCGGGTGCGGTGGCGGTGTCGATCCTTCCCTCTGCCGCGATTGTCAGCTCGCTTCCGTTAGTGGTCTTTGTCAGTGTCATAATGATCTTCCTTTCGTTTTTTATACTTGTCTTAGGTCACCAGTTTACCTCGATATTGTTCTTGAGCTTGCCGTATTCCTTGCAGTAAGCAACAGGATTTCCCGACATCAGCGCATAGCATATGCCGCCGGGATTCTCCATGACCCTTACCTCAGGCTTGTTGTATTCGGTAAACCTGTCGGCAAGGGACATGACCTCCTCCCTGCCCGAAAGATCGGCTTTGATAGGTATTATCTCGGTCTTCATTTATAGTCCGCCTAGTATTGATGTATGTCACATAAAAGCCCCGATGAGCCTTGTGGATATCTCTCTTCTTGTGAGAGATGATCTGGTGCTGTCGTCAAGGTCAAGAATGTACTTTTCGTATGCGTTGATTATCCTGGTGCCGCTGGGGTGGTCAAGGACTCGCCTGAACCGGCTGCCGTAGGTGGCATGGACATGCCCGTGCAGCAGATATTTCGGACGGCAGCGCTCCATAAGCTCGTTGAAGCACTCAAAGCCCCGGTGGGGAAGATCGTCCATATCCCCGTAGCCCCGGGCGGGAGCGTGGGTCACCAGAACATCAAAGCCGGAGTTGTTGAATATGGAAAACTTGCTCTGCCATATGCGCCGGCGCATTTCCTTTTCGGTGTACATATAGGGCTCTCTGCCGTATTTCATCGAGCCGCCCAGCCCGAAGAACCTCACGCCGCCCCAGGTGAATATCTTCCCGTCGATGTTCTCACAGCCCCCCGGAGGGTGCTTTTCGTATCTGCTGTCGTGGTTGCCGGGAACATACAGCAGCGGCGCCTTGCACATGGTCACGAGAAATTCAAGATACTCAGCCCTTAAGTCTCCGCAGGAGACTATCAGATCAATGCCCTCCAGCTTTTCGGGACTGTAGTGATCCCACAGCGACTTTGATTCCTCGTCTGCTATTATGAGTATCTTCACTTATGTCCCTCCTGCCGGAGATCAGAAGGTGATCTCCCCGTCTATGTTCTCATTGAGCCAATCCATTACCGCGATGTCGCCGATCCTCATTTTATCCTGCTCGGCAAATATCCTTCTCCTCGAAGAGGTACTCTGCTGTATCACCTTTCCGTCCTGGGTGTGTATCTCGCCGGAAAATGGATCCAGTCCGCCGTTGACTATGGCGTTCTTCACGAATGACAGCAGTTTGCCTGTCTGATAGGACAGATCGGGGACGATGATATCCACAACGCCCGAGGAAAGCCCGAACCAGTAGCTTGCGGCGTTTGAATACTTCATCTTCTCGCCGATGTCCCACAGTCCCGACAGCACCGACTGCACTATCTGAACGTAGTACTTGCCCCAGCTGAAATAGGGCTTGCCCAGGTATTTGTCGCTGTTGCCGTGTATCAGGAAAAGTCCCGCCCGGCTGGAAGCGTCCGACTCGCCCATACACTCAAAGTCGGCGTACATCTTCACGCCCTCATTCTCCCACTGGCGGCGGAAGCTCTCGGTGTCGTTGGGCTTTAAGCACTTGAGGGAAATGCGGCACCCGGGGTCTATCATCGACACGCCGATAGCGAAGGCGTTGAGGTCTCTGACGCTGAAGCTGTCGCCGCTTCTCGCAAGGTAGCCTATCCTGCGCTCCCCTTCCCCGCCGAATTCGGTGAGCAGCCTGTCGGCGGCAAGTATGCCCATAAGGAACGCCGACTCGTACAGCTTGCCGTAGTAGCACCTGACGGACGCCGCCGTGTTGCCGAAGGAGCAGTTGAGTATCTTGACATTCGGGTGGCTGACTGCCGCCTTCACCGACTCGCTTATCATGGACGGCGATACGGTGAATATGATCTCGCAGCCGTCCTCAACGGCGCTCTCGATAGTGCCGGAAACGCTGTTCTTGCTGCCGTTGTAAGCATAGGTCACAACGTTGTCGCCGGTCATCTCGTCTACATAGAGCCTGCCCGCCTCGTGGCTGTCGATCCACCTTGATTGCTCGATGTAAGCGTCATAAATGAATGCGACTTTAAGCGGCGAGGAAGCGGTGTACTTCTTTGTCCCCGCAAAGAGCCTTGAGAGCACGCTCTTCTGCTGCTCTCCGCCCTCCGGCACCGACTCTAAGAAGGTGGTGTCTGCAAGGCTGCTGCCCGAGGTCAGCTCGGCGCTTGCCATGCGGATATTCTTGATTATCTGCTCCTCTGTGTCCCGGAAGATCGTCTTCATCGGGAAAATGGAGATATACATGAGGAACGCTTCGGAAAGCTGACGGATATCACTAAGCTTCAGCGTCTTGCGGCAGCGTCTGCAAAAGTTGAAGAAAGCCGACTTTAAGTCCGCGCAGACATTGTCCTCCCACGCATGGGAAAGATCCTGCCCCAGCAGGCTCGCCAGCCGCTGGTAATCGCCCAGCTCAGTGAAAACTATGTAGGGATTGCCGGTAGCGTCGTAGAAGTCCATGTACTCGGCATACAGCTTGTACTCCTTTGTGTCGGTCTTTGCGGGGAGCAGCCGTCTTACGTCGGCAAGCACGAACTCAATGCCGCAGAATTTCGATACCGAAACGCGCTTGTTGCCCTCCTGAACGTAGTAGTTGTTCATGTATTCATAGACGATGATAGCGTCCCTTATGCCCTCCTCCATAACGGAGTCATAGAGCTTTGACCACTTGGAGCAGAACTCTGAGCCCTCCTCCAGAAGCGGCATGAAATTATTTGCAAAAGCGCTGTTCCTGCCCTGCTCCTTGTTGCCGATGATACGGTCAAGAGGCAGCTCGATAAGCCCAAGCTTGACCACCTTCAGCGAGTTGTTCACCTCGTCAAGGGAATCGAGCACCGGCAGGTATGGAGAAGTGCCGTTTTTGTCAGCTTCCGCAACGGCAGCCTCGCCCAGTTTTTTTGCTTCCTTATAGTCGCTTAACATAGTGATCCACCTCTTGTTTCAATAATTTATCTTAAAGGATCATCTGTCAGGTTATATTATATCATGAAGCCGGGCGGCAAGCCCGGCAGTCCATGCGCAAGCATGGGCTGTAGCTATATTATATCATGAAGCCGAGCGGCTTTGCTTGCAAGAAGTACGAGGCGAAATGATACAATAGAGCTGTGGACGCAGTCCGCAGGACGTGCGCCAAGCCCGGCAGTCCATGCGCAAGCATGGGCTGTAGCTATATTATAACATTTTTATAGTCTTATGTCATTCAGCGGAACGGTTATATATAAAAAAATTGGATATTTTCACAATATTGTACCGACAGATTTGTGAAGCCTAACAAAAAAAGCTGCCGCGCGGTGCAGCAGCTCATTAGCTTTACATGGGCATTATAATATTCATCAGCACAAAAATCGCGATAAAGAACACTATCCAGAAGGCGTGCTGCCGGCGCTTGCTCGCAAGCAGTCCCACAAATTCCCGCACGAATGCGTTGGGGAAGAAATACCACTTTGTCCTGCTGCCTATGCCGTCGGCTTCGAGACCCTCGTTCCGTGAAATGATACCGCTTCTCAGCACATGGTATCCCGAGGTGGAAAAGACTATTCTCGGGTCTTTGCAGTCTGCCGATATCTTCTCTAAGGAGAACCGCATATTTTCCCGGGTGGTGGCTGAACGGTTTTCCAGCAGTATCTGCTCCTCTGCGATACCCTGAGAGATAAGATAATCGCGCATAGACTCGGCTTCGGCGATGACCTCGTCGGAGCCCTTCCCGCCTGACGGCACGAACCTGACGTCCCCGCCGCCCGCCGCCTTTTGTGCCCGGGCGAACTCTATCGCTCTGTCGATACGTCCCCTCAGCAGCGGCAGAGGCGTGCCGTCGTCTGCTATGGCGCAGCCGAGAATGATAATGTGGGTCTTGTCGCAGGCGGTCTTTTTCCTGGCGGCGATGATACCGCACAGGGACGCCGAGATCAGCATAGCTTCAAAGTAAACGAAGGCGGTGGAGTAAATGCTCGTCACCGCGTTGAAGATGCACACTTCCCTCTCGCTGCCCGACAAGAACATTTCCGATATGATGAAGTAGACGATATACCCGCCGACGATAAGCACGCAGAGTATCAGCCCCAGCAGATTGACAAAGCTCCTGCCCTCGCGCCTGATAAGAACGGAGTTGCTTGCGATGAGCGACACTGAGAATATCAGCATGACCGGCAGAGTAAGTACCATGAATACAGAACCCGAGTTCTTCAGCACCGAGTAAATGTTCATCATCGAAAGCCTGTCTCCCATGCTCACCATGCCGATCAGCAGATCGGCGGACATACTCATCAGGAAAAGCGCCGTTCCGCCGAAATACAGAGTGTTGTAGGAAAACAGCTCCGTCCTGCACCGGAGCAGAAAGGAAGTCACCAGCAGTATCGTGATGATAAACAGATATATCTCAAAGAGTATGATATGCTGTTTCCAGCCCGAGAAATTACCGTTGGACATATCGAATATCATACCGCCGGGAAGGACTTTTACATACTCAAAGGAATCATTCTCAACGATCTCACTGCTTTCCCTGCCGTTGAAAATAAATTCCTTTCCCCGCCCCTTTGCCACGATCTTCATGTGACGCTCGTTCTCCCTGTCGGTTCTGATCTCCACAAGACCGTGCTCGGGGTAAAAATCCTCCGCACTGTTTCCCTCGGGCAGGTAAATATCCAGTCTGCCTGCATTAAAGACTACGCAGGCGATCGTAAGTATTATATACAGCACCGTCACCGCAAGGCTCTCAAAGCCAAGCCGTCTAATAGCACCGCGGTTTTTTGAGGTCAATTTTATCCGCCTTTCTGATCACCTATACATCATTTGCAATATATCCGCCCGGAAGATCCACTCTCCCGGCACGCATATCCCTATGGGGATTATATTGCTCCACCAATTAAACATTGCCGAAAAGACGCAGACAGAGATAAAAAATATCAAGGAACAAAAGCGCAGACGGGCTGGC
>CACXDI010000194.1 GCA_902766335.1 uncultured Ruminococcus sp.
CTTCTGTAGCAGTCATAAGCCCATCTGGGGTTGCCGGACTTTTCAGCGATGGTCTCAACAACAGTCTCATTCAGACCGAGGTTAAGAATGGTATCCATCATACCGGGCATGGAAGCGCGTGCACCGGAACGTACAGAAACGAGCAGCGGGTTGTCCTTATCGCCGAACTTCTTGCCGGTGATCTCTTCCATCTTTACGATGTACTCGTTGATCTCAGCGAGGATCTCATCGCTGATACCGCCGTCCTCATAGTACTGGGTGCAAGCCTCAGTGGTTATGGTGAAGCCCTGAGGAACAGGAAGACCGATGTTGGTCATTTCTGCCAGGTTAGCACCCTTACCGCCGAGAAGCTCTCTCATAGTTGCGTTACCCTCTTTGAACAGATAACAATACTTCTTTGCCATTGGTAACTTACCTCCAATATATTTTTTTGACTTCCGCGCACCCTGCCAAACACGGGGCGCACGCCTGTCCGCCTGCATGATCTGCAAACGGGCGCACTGTCACAAATATATTATAGCAGATTTCCCCGCAGATTTCCATAGTTTTCATGAAATTTTTACGAAGTCAATCTACACAATTTTGAATGACATTTTTTGTGCATATATTACATAAAATAAAACGCAGACCGCCGGGGTCTGCGCTTTGATGCGATATATCAGGCTTTTGCCTTGTGCTGCTGCTTCTGGATATACATTTTATGGTCTGCCTGAGAGATAGCCTCCTCAAGCACCAGCTTGCCGCCCATGCGGCTTATATAGCAGCCTATGCTTGCGGTAACGGAATAAGGCTTGCCGCTGCTGTCCGAAAGCTTTTTCAGCGCACTGATAAAGCGCTGCTCCGTTTCCTCAGCCGACTGTTCGGTATATCTTCCGGCGCTTATCACAAAGAACTCATCACCGCCGGCGCGGACGCATATGCCGTTGTCTCCCGCTATCCCGGAAGCCGCCTTGCTGACCGTCTTGATACCGAAGTCGCCCTCGTTGTGTCCGAAGTTGTCGTTTATGTATTTCAGACCGTCCATATCAATGACGCACACCATAAGCTCGTCCTCAGGCGAAGCTTTCTGTCTGATCTTTTTGAAGCCCTCATACATACCGCGTCTGTTATATACACCGGTCATCTTATCGCGTATCGAAAGCATGACATAGCGGTGCTTGACCCTCACCATCTCCAGCGAGTTGTTGACCAGTCTCAGCCAGTTGCGGTAAACGAGGTTCATGTGGTAGCTGTTGCGCAGCACCCTTTGCAGCACCGCATAGCCCAGCATCTTCTCGCTGAAATGCACCGCGGAGAAATAGAACACGCACGGCTCCTCGGTATACTCGTGCATACGGGGGATCATAAGCGAGGTATCGAAGGAAAAGCTCTCCGACTGGTCACTGAAGCAAAGCTCGTTCACGTTGGTATCCGCCATGACCAAACGCATTTTATCGGGATAGCCCTCGGTGGTGTCAGCGTCGGTATCCAGCCAGTCCTCACGCAGGCAGAGATAGAAATTGCGGTAAGGCAGCAGCATATAGGTATTCTGGAATATCTTGTCTATGCACTGCTCGGGAGTCTCCGACTCGGTGAGCTGCTCGGAGACGTAGTTCTCCATAAGCAGTCCGATGTCTATATTCTCATTTATTATATCCTTGTCATAATTTCTGCCGGTAAAGTAGAGCGAGTCGCGGAACGCCTTTGAGGAATAGATGTAGTCGGGCGGACAGCCGCAGCTCATTCCGCAGTGGAGAAGCTTATCGAAGTCCGGCTCAAAGGGGATTATCTCCTTGCCCGGGTCTATCTGCTTTCTTATCTCGTCCACCGCATTGGCGGCGCATTTCATGAAATTCGATTCATAGGACGTAAGGGACGTAACGGCGATAGCAGCCTCGACAGTGCCCTCAAATCCCAGCACCACGATATCCTCGGGGATACGGATACCGTGCTTTTTCAGGCGCTCGATAAGTCCCAGCGCCATATGATCGGAAGCGCATATCACGCAGTCGGGCATTGATACCTTGCCCCCCGCGATATCATCGCCAAGTATCTCGCCGCTGCCGTACCAGAAATCTCCGTAAACTATATGATCGTCGGTGACCTCCAGCCCGTGCTTATGTATCTCGTCAAGGAACACTTCAAGGCGCTCCTCTGATTCGGGGTGATCCTTAAAGCCTGTGAGCAGGCAGATATTCTTGCAGCCGTGAAGCTCGATAGCGTGCCTCACTATCTCGCGCAGCACCGGCTCGTTGTTGCTGGGAACGGTGGGATAGTCCTTGAAGTGCATACTCACGCACTCGACGGGAGCCTTTGAGTGTGCGCTGTAGTTTTCGGATATCCTGTCCAGGATATTATCCTGCTCGTCTTCAGTCATAGTTATGGTATCGAATATCACGCCGTCGAAAAAACCGAAATTTATCAGGTTATAGATATTCTTCTCACCGCGCACCTGGTCTGTGACATGGAATTTCAGGTGCATCATCGACGCGAACACCGCCACGTTATAGCCGTACTTCTCGCACTAAGTATAGATACCGTCCAGCACTCTCTGTGACTGCGAGTGCTCCGGCAGCGACGTCACGACGCAGATAGTTTTTCTTCTCTCCACAAAATCTCACCCCGATCCGGAGAAATGGCACTTTTTTATTATATGTCTTTATATTATACCACATTTTTCAGAACAAGTCAATTGTAAAATAATAAATTACTGCATTTTTGTAAAAATATATGAAAAACAGGCGATAATATTCACCGCACTCCATAAAAGAATGCGGTGAAAAAAGAATTATTTCAGTCCCTTAGCCTTTTTGCAGGTGATGCCATTCTCTCCCAGCGGGATAGCGTGGTCAAGTCCGACGAACTTGCCGTCCTCCTGCCAAAGCACCTGCTTGACAAATTCATACTTCTCCTCGTCCCAGGTCTTGAAGTCGTCCAGCACCAGACCGCCGGTGTCGCCCGAGTTGGCGTTGAAGCACCAGAAGGTGTGGTTCAGGTGATACTTCTTTATCAGCGTGCGCATATGGGTCATCCAGGTTATGTTCGGCTCGCTCATGAATCCGCCCCACTCGCCGATAAGCAGCGGCGCGGTCTTGTTCTCGTAGAGGAAGAACCAGTTGTCCTTCCAGCAGTCCTTCATCAGCGAATCGTAGTCATAGCTGCCCTCGAACCAGGGCTGCTGATATACGGTAGGACCGTAATCGTGGGGGGAGTATACCAGCTTGTCCTGATGCTCGCCCAGGTCTATGGGATAGTCCTTGGCGCCCCGGAAGTTGCCGCCCCACCAGTTGAAGTAATAGTCGGCGTTGTCGGTGGAGCTGTAGTCGCCCTTTTTCTTGGGATAGGTCTCGGTGCCCTCTACCATTATAAGTACGTTGGGATTCTTGGCAAGCACCTTCTTCGCCGCGGTCTCGGCGGTGTACTTCCAGTTGTTCTTGTCCTTGCTGTTGTCCCACTTGGCGGCAGCGTCGCCCTCTTTGGGCTTGCCGTGAGGCTCGTTCTTGAGGTCAAAGGCTATGATAGTGTCATTGTCCTTATACCTGTCAGCCATCCACTCCAGCGCCGCGTAGTAATCGTCTACCGACACCTTGTCGGTATACCAGAGATTTGCGTTGTGACCGGCAGCGTCGGTGTTGGCGGAGTGTATGTCTATCATCACCTTCATGCCGTTCTCTTCGGCGAGCTTCAGGAAGTAATCGAAGATCTGAAGGCTGTTCATGGCGTTCATTTCCTCGTTGTAGGCGTTGTTGTAATTAGCCTGGGGATACTCCCCTGCCGCCCACTGGTTTATCAGCTCTGCCGAGAAGGGCACTCTTATAAGGTTGAAGCCGTGATCGGCTATGGTCTTGACGGAATCGGTCATGACCGCGTTCCAGAGACCGTCGAAGGTGTTGGTGCCGGTGTTGTAGCCAAACCAGTTGACGCCGGTGAGCCACACCTGCTTGCCGTCCTTGTCCAGTATCTTGTTGCCGTCGGTGTGCAGCCAGTCGTCGCCCTGCTTTGCCTTCTTGCTGCGCTCCAGAAGATCGTCCACGTTGACGTCCTTGCTGGAGTCGCCGCCGTTGTTGTTATTGTTATTATTGTTGTTATCGTTGCCCGCAGGAGCCGAGCCCTTCTTGACGGTGCATACGGTACCGTTGAGCTTAGCTTCCGTCACATCGAGAGCGCCGTTGGTGCCAATGTTGCAGCCCACGCCCTGGAGCGTGCCGCCGGCAGGTATCTCGCCGTTGTAATCCTCGTTGGTTATGGTGAGGGTATCGCCCTTGCAGGTGAACTTGCCGCACCAGCCCTCGCACTTGGAAAGACCGGTGACTGTAAGCTCCAGAGTCCAGCCGCTTACCGCCTCGCCGCTCGCGTTCTTGACGGACATCTCCATGCCGGTCATAGTGGTGGCTCCGTCCTCCCAGGTATTGGAGCCGCTGTAATAAAAGACAAAGCCCTCCTCCTTCTTGTCGGAGTCCTTATCCTTGTCTTTATCATTGTCCTTCTTTTCTTCCTTTTTGTCTTCCTTCTTTTCCTTCTCCGTTTCCTTCGGCTCCTCGGCTTCGGATCCCTCCTCTTCGGGCTCTGCCTCGGTCTCCTTGGGAGCTTCCGTCTCCTTCTTTTCAGCCTTGGTGGTCACCGCCGCGGGAGCGGACGAGTCATTATCCTTCTTGCCGCCCATATTCGCAACAAGCACGCAAACTACTATTATCAGTCCGACTATCACACAGTTCATCACTATGATGACAGTCTTTAGCTTCTTTGACATATCGGTTCTCCTTTAAAGCAAGCGCTTATTCCATGCCGTACTTATCCTTGTAGCTTTCCAGCGACATCTTGACAGGGTAGCCGCTGCCGTCCAGATCGACGTGCTCTACGGTGAACACATAGCCGTCAACGGTATTTGCGAACACCGCCGAATCCTTGCCCTGTGCGGGACGGTCATATTCGGCTTTGTAGTCCTCCGGCAGGTTTTCATTTAAGCAAGCCGAAAGGCTGTCGGAAACGCTCTTGGCTGCAACGTCGCCCTGATCTATTATATAGGTGATCTTCTTTATCTTGCCGTCGCCGTAGGTGAACTGCACGGTCACCGGCAGCTTGACGTCAAACTTGGCTCTGCCGCAAAACAGCGAATCCAGCTCGCCGTAGGAATACTTGGCGTAGTCATAGTCCATATCATATTCCACCGCGTTTTTCTCAACATAGACGTTGTCCGTCTTTTCGTTGAACTCGTCTATCGTCATGCCGAGGTAGTTGGTGCCGCCGTCTGTGAGGAAGCACTCCATAAAGTCGGTCTCGTCGAGCACCTTGATCTCAGGCTCCTTGATCTCCTCTGCCGTAGCCGGCTTATCCGAGCCGCCCTTTGACTTGGATCCGCAGGCGGTGAACGCCGTGAGCGCTACTGCTGCCGAAATAATCAGAGCCGCTGCCGAATATCTTTTCATAGTAACCATTCCTTTCTGTCAAAATACCATACCATATCCTGTCATTCAGCCGAAGTCTTTGAGGTGTCCTCCGCGAGCATTATGGGATAGCCCGCGATATAGGGCTTGACCATTTGAGGTGTCCTGTCCGCTTCGGCAAATATTACCGGTGCAAGCTCGTAGGCGAGTTCTTTTATCTCGCTTATCGGCTTATTGAATACCGTGGGACAGACGGGGGAAATAACGATCACCCTCCTGCCCTCGAACCGCATTATCCTGAAGGGCCATATCCTGCAATCGAAGGGCTTGTTATCCCCCAGCAGACAGCCCTTTTTGTGATCCAGCATAGGGCAGTAGTAAAGGTCTTTGTCCGGCTCCTTCTCCATGATATACAGCCGTGTGCCGTCAACGTCCGCAAAGCGCTGACCGGGCTTTACCTCAAGGGAGCGCTCCATTATCTCGTCGGTCACCACCGGGGTCTCCCAGAGATCGTAGCTGTCAAAGGAACAGCATATCTTACATTCGGCACATTCAGCCTTTGAGAGTATCTTAGACAGCATAGCGGTCAGCCTCCTTTTTTTAAGGCAACACCGCACAAAGACCGCCTGACGGCACATCTGTACCACGATCTTTGTGTGGTATTGCCTTAATATTTTAACATACCAAAGCAGGATTGTCAAGCATATCCGCAAAAAACTATATCCCCGGCACCTTAAAGATACCGGGGACTTGTCAGCTTTATACCTTCAGCCATGCGCAGGCTATATCCATAGCCTCGTACAGACTCTTTTTTTCTGCCGTCTTGACGATCATATCCTTGGGCGGGATAGTGGGGTCTGTCGCCATTTTGCGGATACGGACGTTGTTCGCTACCTCTAGCTTGCCCTGCTTTTCGGTGCCGAGTATCTCGATCATGCAAACGAACTCGTCATACATATTGCCAAAGTAAATGGTGTTATCCTTCCTCACCAGCGGTACGCCCTTGTAGGTGAAGAAGCTGCTTTTCTTGTCTGCCATAATGGGTGCCTCTTTTCTCCGCGCTGTTTAGTATTCTCTGCTCCGTCGCTGCGCGGCTACGTGGGGAGCATTTTTCATTTTAACATATGTCCTGTGCGGTTTCTGTCGGGATCAGTAGTTTTCCTGAACAGGCTCGCCGGTCTTTACCGCTTCAACATTTTCAAGCAGTCTCTTGACCCAGCTGTTCTTGATCTTATAGGAAGTCCTGCCGTTGAGCTTGACTATATCCCGGCGATCGGTGTCCTTGCAGATCTCGATCTTGTCTCCGCCGCCGTCGGTGCGGTTTATCTCTATGGTCAGGTAAGGCTCAGACTTGGGATCCTCGAACCATATCTCCGAAGTGGGACAGGTCAGCACATACTGATAGAAGCTCTTGAAATTATCAAGGTCAAGCTCCTTGCCGTCGGCGAAGGCTGCGGTGACATCGTCCTCGCTGTGCTCCACCGTAAATTCAGTATTGTCCTCGCCGGTAAGCTTCAGCGAAGCTACCTCCCAGATGTTGTTGTAGGTCATCAGCGAGGTGATTATATCGCCCGGCATGAGCGTCACCCAGGGAAGTGCCGTAGCGTCCAGCTTCCAGACCGCGTCCTTGCCGTCTATGCCGGCTATGGTGCAGAAGTATGCGGAAGCGGCGCTCTGCTCGGCGCCCTCGGCGTTCTCGTCGTGGTATTCGCCGCCGATGTTAAGCGTCCAGTCGCTGCCGTTGCCCACATATGTGACCACGGTTCTGGGCTCGTCAAGACCGTAGGTCTTGAGGTCTTCCTCCGTCGGGTGTATCAGCTCTGCCTCCATGGCGGTAAGACCGTACATTGCGAATATGACATCGCTCGATGTCGAGCCGTTGAGGTAGGAGAATATCGGCTCGGTCATTACCTGCGCCGAAGGCATATTCTCGTTTGAGCGCTCGTTGTCGCCCTTGTCCTGCTCAAAGACCATGTCATAGTCAAGGTCAGCGCGCTTGACCGTAAGCTTGCCGAACTCGCCGTTCTCATCGCTGTCCTGCGAGGGGAAAAGCCCTGTGTCTATCAGGTCTTCCTTTCTCCCCAGGAAATGCTGTATGGTGCTTTCCTGCACCATGTAGACGTCGCCGGTGTTCTTTTCGGTGACGTAGCGGTAGCGGTTCTGGTGCGCCTTGTCGCCTATCTCGAAGGTGCGCTCGCTGCTGTCGGCAAAGGTTATATGGAACTCCGCCGCCGGCTCGGAAAGACCGTACTTTGAAAGATCCTCCGCATCCTCCTCCACAGGCTTGTAGGCTTTGAGGTTGGCGGTGTCCTCGCCGATATCCTGCATCTTGTTGCTGTCGAGGGTCATGCCCTCCAGCTCGGTGATGCCGCAGCTGTCCTTGCCGCTCTCCGACTCGCCCGTATAGGTAAAGCCTCCGAACTCGTTGGTGACGTCTATCTGCCTGATATCCTTGACATCAACGTCTATCAGCTTGACGGAAAGATCCTCGGAGCTGGTAGTCGCCTTAACAGACGAAGCGTCGGAGCTGTCGTCGCCGGCGGTCTTGTCCATGCCGGTGAGGTGCAGCACTCCGAGAGTACCGCCCAGCGCCGCGAGAACGACTCCCGCTACTATCATGCCTCTTACTTTTTCATTCATTTGCGTCTCGCCCTTTATCTGTTCTTTCTTCTCAGCCAGATCACCAGACCGGTAGTGAGGGTAGCCAGCGGGATCACGCCGATGAATATTATCTTCAGCAGTCTTATCTGCTCGGCGGTGATATCAAAGATGTTGCCGGTGATGACCTTGGGCTCTACAGTTATGCCGTTGGTGGTCTTTCCGGTCATGCCGTTTATCACGCTCAGTATATAGGTGCGGTTCTGGAACTGGTTGTACATCAGCTCGCTGCTGCCCACCATGCTGTCGCCGCCCACAACGAACACGTTGGAGTAAACGGCGCCGCCGTCGTCGGTGAATGCCACCTTGGAGCTCATAGCCGCATATACCTGCTGACCGTTCTCCATAGCCTCGCCCGTCTGGGTGTCGGCAACGTAGGCGTTGGCGGTGGACTTAACGTAAGCCTCTATCTTCATCTTGCCCTTTTCGCCCTCGGCAAGCAGCTTTACGGGTCTGGAACCGCGGATTATCAGCTTGGAATTGCTGACGTCGATATCGTCGGCAAAGCTCTCGGAGATATCGTCGGCTATGGTGTAGAACGCCTGAGTGTAGTAATGCTCGGCGTCGTTCTCGCAGATAACGCCCTCGCCCACCGCAAGATAGTACTCCTCAAGGAACTCGTCCAGATTGGGAGTGCTCTGCTGGTTGTAGGAGGCGATATACATAAGGTGCTTGCCCATGTTTCCGTGGTTGTTTACGAACTCGTCGACCTTGGTGATCTCCGCTTCCATGTAGTCGGAGGTAGGCGCGGGGATTATGCACATATCGGTATCCGCCGGGATATCCTCGGAGGTGATGTTTACATCCTTCACGGAGTAGCCGTTTGCAAGTAGCAGCTTTCTCAGATAGGAAAGATCTGCGGCTTCGTTTCTGCCGTTCAGCACGCTGACCACCACAGGATCCGGATCGGAGACCGCCATAAGCGCCGAAAGGAACGCCTGATCGGCTGTTGAAGCCTCAACGTAGCCCGACTGCACCGCCTGCGCAAAGGCGTAGGTCTCGTTGTTGCCGCACATGGCGAGGATATAGTCGGAGGCGCTCATGCCGTAGCCCTGCTGCACCTGCTCCTCGAACTCGCTCTTGAAGGAGATAAGATCCATAAGCGAAATGGAGCGTATGCGCTTGAGCGGCTTGCCGTCCGAGTCCTTCATCTGCTTGCCGCTGTCGTCAAGGGACGGAGTCTCAACAATAATGCTGTACTGCTGTATCTCCTGATCTGCATATTCGCTGACGATATCCGGGTTCTTGTCGATGTCGATGTACTCAGCGGTTATATGCTTGTTCTTCTGACAGCAGCGCTTGATGACCTCGTTAGCCTGCTTGGTGTAGTCATTGACCGCAACGAAAGCGTCCTCCTCCGCGAACACGCGGATAGTGATGTCGCAGTCTATCTTTTCGATGTACTCCTCCGACTGCTCGGAAATGGAGTACTTGTTGTTCTTGGTAAGGTCAAAGGTAATGGGGTATCTGTCGAAGATTATCCCCGCGATGATGTTGACCAGCACCACCGCCGCCACGAATATTACGGTATACACCGTGGACATGGCGCCGTGCTTGAGCTTTTTGTGCTCGCGCTTTTTCTTAGCCTTTTCAGGCTGCTCCATATCCTCGGGATCGAGGGCGGGGGCAGGCTTTGCCTTCTCCTGCTTTTTGTCCTCTTTCTTCTCGCTGCTCACAACGTCCGCGAGGATATCTGCCGCAGGCTTGGATTCTACCAGTTCCTCCTCCCCGGCGGGTTCTGTCTTCTTGTTTTCTTCGCTCATTCGGTTTATCCTCCTTTCGCTTATGACCAGCGGCGCTTTTCAAGAACGCGCACGGTGAGGAAAAGGAATATCACGATAGCGCTCACAAAGAAAAGCACGTTTGAAAGGTCGAACAGTCCGAATGTGAATCCGGAGTAACGCTCATAAAAGCTGAGCTTGGTGAATATATTGGTGAGAAACTCCCAGGGGAGAAGTCCGCCCAGGATAGACAGCAGGTTGAGGGTCAGTATGCTGATAAAGCTGATGACTGCCGCTACCACCTGGTTCTCGGTCAGCGAGGAGCAGAAAATGCCCACCGCTATAAATGAAGCTCCGAAAAGCTCCAGTCCCACGATGTTGCCGATAATCACCATCCAGTCCGGCTCGGAGTAGCCTGCAACTATTATGGCATAAACTACTGTTACCGATACGGCGCAGGTGAAGGTGAGCAGCGCCGCTAAGAACTTACCCGCAACGATACCGCCCAGCGATACCGGTGCAGTGAGCAGGCACTGATCGGTCTTGGACTTCTTGTCCTCCGCCATGGTGCGCATGGTGAGTATGGGTATCAGCACCACCAGCACCAGCATGAGCTGACTGAACATGGTGTTCATCTCGGTGCTGCCGTTCTGTATCGAGGACGTGGTGAAGAACACCGCCGAGAAAGCGTAGAACGCCGCTAAAAAGATATATCCTATAGGCGAGGTGAAATAGCCCAGCACCTCACGTCTGAAAATAGCGCCCATTTTTTACGCCTCCTTTTCTGCCGCCGAAGCGTCGCCCATTGTGAGCTTCAAGAAGATATCCTCAAGGGACAGCTCAGCGCTCCTGAGCTCAAGTATGGGGCAGTCTGCCTTTGCCATTTTGCTGAACAGCTCACGCCTGATATCGACGCCCTCTTCGGACTCTATCCTGTACTCGTGTACGCCGTCACGCTCGTTTACGTCCTTGCAGACCTCTACGCCCTCTATGGAGAGCACCAGCTTCTGTATCTTCTCTACATCGCCCTCTATCTGAGCGGTGAGGATATGTGCGCCGGTGAGCTTGTCGGAAAGCGCCGTCTCGGTGTCGTCGGCGACTATCCTGCCCTCGTTGATGACGATTATCTTATCGCAGACCGCCTGCACCTCAGAAAGTATATGGGAAGAAAGGATAACGGTGTGGTTCTTTCCCAGCTTCTTTATAAGAGTGCGTATCTCGATTATCTGACTGGGGTCAAGACCTACTGTAGGCTCGTCCAGTATCAGCACCGGGGGATTGCCCACCAGCGCCTGTGCAAGTCCCACACGCTGTCTGTAACCCTTTGAAAGATTGCGGATAATGCGGTTGTATACATGGTCTATCTTGACAAGCCCGCAGATGTCTTTAAGGTGCGACACACGCGGCAGCTTGCACTTTTTCAGATCGTATATGAAATTCAGATACTCCTTGACGGTCATATCCATATAAAGAGGCGGAAGCTCCGGCAGGTAGCCGATATTCTTCTTCGCCTTGATAGGATTCTCAAGGATATCGACGCCGTCTATCAGCGCCTTTCCGCTCGTGGAGGATATATACCCCGTGAGCATATTCATGGTAGTGGATTTTCCCGCGCCGTTAGGTCCGAGAAAGCCCAGTATCTCGCCGTCATTAGCGGTGAAGGAAATGCCGTTTACAGCCTTCTTGTCGCCGTAATGCTTAGAGAGATTCTGCACTTCTATCAAAGTTTATCACTCCCGATATGTTATTTATTATATTGCTCCACCAATTAAACATTGCCGAAAAGACGCAGACAGAGATAAAAAATATCAAGGAACAAAAGCGCAGACGGGCTGGC
>CACXDI010000195.1 GCA_902766335.1 uncultured Ruminococcus sp.
GACGTCCGACGCGTGTGTCGCTCATTCGCCGTACCTCCCGTTTGGTTGTATAATAAAAGCACCTCGCCGAAGCGGGGTGCGATTATTTTGGGTATAAGAAAACCGCCCAGCCGGAGCAGAGCGGTTAATATTGCATATAATTATGCAGTTTCTTTATTATGATTCTCTATTTTCTTTTTCTTCTCAGCGGCTTCGGCTTCTAGTCTTGCAATTTCAGCAAGACGTTCTTCCTTGGTCATTCTTTTGATTTCGTCAGGAACGACAACTCTGTCATCAATAAAATATTCCTTTTCAGCCATTCAAATCACCTCCGAAAAACTAATAGCATGGTTTTCTTTGATTTTGTATAACGCTTTTAATTGAGCGTCATATTCATTTAATCCGTTATCCATGAACTCGTTGATATAAAGATTATACAAGGTCTTGCTGACCTCTTGCTCAGAACTATATCTAAAAACCTTCCCGTTGTGACAAGCTATGAATCCCTCTTTGTAGCCGTTTTTATAAGACGAGTTAAAATCATCAATGCTGGGCGGCATACTGCTTGGGTGAGTATGTATTGTTATCATTGATTCTCTGCCTTTTATAGCCTTTCTCAGCTTGTCAGTATAAATAATAGCTCTATCATCAGTACTATCCGTAACTGCAAAAACGATTTTACCGGTTTCTGCATCTAACCAGTACATATCTTCAAGAGCTGTTCCGCTTCTGTGTTTTAGTGCTCTTTTTGCACAATCATAAAGTGCTTTATTGACATTAGGATTATCAGTTGCATTATCAAACTTACGCTTATATTCTCCGCCATCAATATATGTTTTATTCACAAGCGTATCTTTGTTTCTGCCGTAACGTTGATTTTCTAAAGCCAACTGCCTCACTTCCTCTGGTTTTATTATACCAGATTTTCTTTCATTTGTCAACCTCTTTTCCAGCTCCTCAGCCTCTTTAGGCGTCAGCACCGTAAGCTTGCTGTACTCGATCTTCTTCGGCTCACTCGCCCACCGTTTCGACCACACATTCTGCCGCCCCTTGCTGCAAACATACTCCACCGTACACCCGCAGTTGTCGTGACGGCGGAATACGTCTCTCGGTGCGCCGTCGGGATAGCGGTACCGCCCCGCCAGCTTTGAGCACCACTCACAGCACTTGCCGTCATCGCGGCGCTCGATGTAGGTGTCGAGTCCTGCACGGTTGCGGAAGTCGGCGTTTGCTTTCATGTAGTCGTCCGAGAAGGCAGCCGTGATGTTCTCGCTCGTTCTTTCAAGGACTTCTATGCCGTGGGCGGGTGTGTCTCTGGTGCTTGTGCTGCCCGCAGCGGCACGCACGCGCTCGGCGGGGAAATCAGCTTTCTGAGGGGTGAGGTAGCATTTTCACAAAAAGTTAGATTGATCTAACTGTGTTTTTTGTGATATTGTTAGATTTAGCTAACACCCGGCATAAAAGGATTGACAAAACTGATGAAGCGTGCTATAATAAAGTTAGATAAAGCTAACTTTTAAGCGTATCTGCGCGATAAAATAACAGGAACGGGATCAATAATGCAGACGTTACAATTGCAAACACTAAAGGATATAAAGCCGGGACAGACGGTAAAGGTGGAAAAGCTGGGCGGCAATGGTGCGCTCAGACAGCATTTTCTCGATATGGGTATCATTCCCGGAACGGAGATAACTGTCGTGAAGTACGCGCCTATGGGTGACCCGGTAGAGCTCAGGCTCCACGGGTATGAGCTTACGCTCCGGCTCGATGACGCCGCTCAGATAGATGTGTCTGAGGTGATCGGCGAAAAGGCTGTCATTAAAGAAAAGACCAAAAAGAAAAAGACAGAGCACCCGGGTCTCGGCGAGGGCGGACGCTTTCACGCCAAAGATGACGGCACTCCCCTGCCCGACGGCACCACTATGCGTTTCGCGCTGGTGGGAAATCAGAACTGCGGCAAGACTACTCTCTTTAACCGGCTCACCGGCTCAAAGCAGCACGTAGGCAACTTCCCGGGAGTAACCGTAGACCGCAAGGACGGCGCAATAAAAGGACACCCGGATACGCTGGTGACAGACCTGCCGGGCATTTACTCCATGTCGCCCTACAGCAGCGAGGAGATAGTATCAAGAAACTTCGTGCTTGACGAAAAACCTCACGCTATCATAAATATTCTCGACGTCACGAATATCGAGAGGAATCTCTATCTTACCATGCAGCTTCTGGAAATGGATATACCCATGGTTGTGGCGCTCAACATGATGGACGAGCTTACGTCAAACGGCGGCTCTATCGACGTAAACGAAATGGAGAATATGCTGGGTGTGCCCGTCGTTCCCATATCTGCCGCTAAGAACGAGGGCGTTGACGAGCTTATCGCGCACGCAGTACATATCGCTCACTATCAGGAAAAGCCGGTAAGGCAGGACTTCTGCGACAAGTCGGAAAACGGCGGTGCGGTACACCGCTGCCTGCACGGTATATCTCACCTTATAGAAGACCACGCCGAGAAAGCAGGTCTGCCGCTGAGATTCGCCGCAAGCAAGGTGATCGAGGACGATCCGCTGGTCATCACAAAGCTGAGGCTCGATCAGAACGAATACGAGATAATGGAGCATATCGTCACACAAATGGAAAAGGAGCGCGGCATAGACAGGAGCGCTGCGATCGCCGATATGCGGTTCACCTTCATACAGAAGCTCTGCGGAGAAACGGTCAAAAAGCCGGGCGAGAGCCGCGAGCACATAAGGAGCCAAAAGCTGGACAGGATACTCACCGGCAAATACACAGCGATACCTGCCTTTATCCTGATAATGGCGGCGGTGTTCTTCCTGACCTTCAATGTCATCGGCGCTTTTTTGCAGGGACTTTTTGAAAAGGGCATAGACAGCCTTACCGCCGTGACCGACACAGCGCTCACCAACGCTCACGTAAATCCCGTGATACACAACCTGATCATCAGCGGGATATTTGCCGGCGTCGGGAGCATACTCAGCTTCCTGCCTGTCATAGTGACGCTGTTCTTCTTCCTTTCGCTGCTTGAGGACAGCGGCTACATTGCGAGAGTTGCTTTCTTTATGGACAAGCTGCTGAGGCGCATAGGTCTTTCGGGACGAAGCATCGTGCCTATGCTCATAGGCTTCGGCTGTTCGGTGCCGGCGGTCATGGCTACCCGCACGCTCCCCTCAGAGCGCGACAGAAAGATGACAATACTGCTGACCCCCTTCATGAGTTGCACCGCAAAGCTGCCGATATACGCTTTCTTTGTAAATGCGTTCTTCCCGGGGCGAGGCGGGCTTATAATGGTAGGGCTGTATCTTCTGGGCATATTGCTGGGGATATTGGCAGCGTATCTTTACAAGGGCACGCTGTTCAAGGGCGAAGCCGTACCCTTTGTCATGGAGCTGCCAAACTACAGGCTCCCCGCCGTACAGAACGTGGCACAGCTTTTATGGGAAAAGGCTAAGGACTTTTTACAGCGAGCCTTCTCGGTGATACTTATAGCTACTATCGTCGTGTGGTTCCTGCAAAGCTTTGACCTGCACCTTGATATGGTAACAGACGCCGAGCAGAGCATACTCGCCAAGGCCGCAAGCATATTCTCGCCGATCATGACTCCTATCGGTCTAGGCGACTGGAGAGTGCTGGTAGCGCTGATAAGCGGATTCATGGCTAAGGAAAGCGTGGTATCGACTCTGGAGATACTCTACACCGACGGCGTGACGGCTTCTATCAGCACTCTGTCGGCTGCCTGTCTGCTGGTGTTCTCGCTGCTGTACACACCCTGCGTCGCGGCGATCGCTGCTGTCAAGCGTGAGCTTGGTGCGAAGTGGGCTGCCGCCGTGGTAGTATGGCAATGCGCTGTTGCGTGGTTTGCAGCGCTGTTCGTACATTTGATCGGAACGTTCATGGGGGTAATGTAAAATGAATCCTGTAGATATTATACTGATAATCATTATTTTGACAGCTGTCGCCGCGGCAGCCGCACGGTGCATAAGAAACAGAAAGCAGGGCTGCTGCTGCGGAAGCTGCGCCAATTGCAGCGGGTGCAGTCCGGAGAAAAAATGAAACCAAAGCTAATACTAATCCCTAAAAGAACAGCAGACAAATCTCGGCACTGACGGCTCATCACTCGTCGTCAAGCTCTCTTGCAGGGCGACAGCCCATCTGCGCTTTTACGCCTTGATATTTTTTATTTTTGCCTGCGCCTTTCCGGCAAGGTTTAGTTGGGGGAGCAATAACCTTTTAAGGATTAGTATAAGACGGTGCCGAATAACGCTCGGCGCCGTCTTTTTTGTTGTTACATTCACCAATTATCTGTATCTGCTATTATAAAATATGCCTATTATATACAAAAAGACTTGAAATTTTGAGAGAATAATTGTATAATTAATTTATGAATGTACCGAGGTATCGGAATCAAAGGTAAGAAGAGGAAACTATATGATAGGTAACAAAAAAGTGATCGGCGTATGCCTTGCAAAAGTACAGTCGATCGCGGCTACCGAATATCTTACACGCCTGCACCAGTACGCTATACAGCAGGGATACAAGATAATCGTGTTCAACAGCCTTGTTGATTTTTATCATAATGACAGTAATGACATAGGGGCTAAGTCTGTCTACAAGCTGATAAACTATGACATTATCGACGCCGTAGTTATCCACACCGATGATTTCCGAAGCAAGCAGCTACTGGACGAGCTTATAATCGAGATATCCTCTCACGGCACTCCGGTCATACTTCTGAAAGCCCGGGACGAAAGATGCTTTTGCATCACCAACGACTATCAGGAAAGCTATCAGGCTTTAATTGAGCACGTTATACGCGATCACGGAGTTACCGACACCTTCTATCTTGCCGGACGAAACGCGCCGGAGGATGAGGAATCTGCCATAAGGATAGACTGCTACAAAAAAGCCCTTGAAGCCAACGGTCTGGAGTTTTCGGACGAGCTGGTGGATTACGGCGACTACTGGGATGTCCCCACATATCTTGCAATGGAAAGGCTACTGAAAAAACGGGGCGCACCGCCCAGAGCTATATTCTGCGCAAATGACTTTATGGCTATAGCCGTATGCGCTTTCATGTCGGAGCACGGATACAGCATCCCGGAGGACGTTATCGTAACAGGCTTTGACGGAGTCCCGGAGGCAGAGTATACCATACCTCAGCTCACCACCTGCAAGGAGAACTTTGACTCGCTTGCGGAAAAGACTATAGATATACTGAACAAGCTGTTCGGCGGAGAAGAGCCTCCGAGGCTTCTGGTAAACAAATACATAAACTTCCTCACCGAATCCTGCGGATGTCCCTACGGCGGCTCAGAGGCGAGGGAGGAGACCAAGAGACTGTTTGAATTTGTCCACGATTCAAATTCACATGATGACTTTGTTTTCGGCTGGATGAATAACGCTCTTGAGACAAAGGACTTCGCCACATTCATGTCGCATATCCCTACGCTGGTACTTACGACCGGCTACGCCTGCTTTAACAGCGACTTTGTTTCTCAGGTGACGGATATGGAAGCGGGAGAAAGAGACTTCCCGTTTACCGATACCCTGGACATCGTTATGTCCTACTACGCTGCCAATACACCCGAAAAGAAGAATTTCAAGAGGACTGAGATCATACCCTCGATCGAAAAGTGGGCGGAGAGCGACGATGATACTGTATGTATAGTGACGTCTATAAGCTGCGGCGAGGACGTCTACGGATATTATGCCGCAAGGACATCACATCTCCAAGTAGATACACAGCGGATAAACAGATCGCTCAATGCGCTGAACATCTCTATCAATTCCATAGTAAGCTACTACAGACAAAGAATGATGCTGCTCGGTCTGAAAAAAGCTGCACTTACCGATCATATCACACAGCTGCCCAATCTCAAGGGCACTACCGAATGGTTCGACGAATTTGCGGCTGACCCTGCTAATCACAAGCGCTGCTTTACGATCTCCGTATACGGACTGCCGAAATACAAGTACATTTACGAGAACTACGGCATACGCGAGATCGAAGAAGCTATCTGCTATGTGGCAAAAACTCTGAAGGAGTCTAATTCTCCCGAAGCATTCATCGGTCATGTCACAGACGACGAATTTCTTGTCATCAACGTGTATGACTCACCCGACGAGATCGCCGGGGTCATCAATGAAGCGACATCAAATTTTTTTAATACGCTACTGAAATACAACGCCGAAATGGAAAAGCCGTATTACCTTGAGGTCAACGCGGGCTGTGCAGAGCTTTATCCCGGGTGGGAGGGCACTCTTGCATCATTCTCAAAGCTTGCCGGAAATGCCATGTATCTTAACCGCCTGAACAGAAATACCGAACCTACCGTGAGCAAGGCTAAGGTGCCGGCTGATGTTTACAAATCATTTGAGGTGCTGATAGAAAAGAACCTGTTCAGCTACCATTTCCAGCCAATCGTTGACGCCAAGAGCGGTGAGATATTCGCCTATGAAGCGCTTATGCGCCCCGACAGATCGCTGGGAATGAATCCGAATGATGTTCTCCAGACGGCTATAGAATATGACAGGCTGGACGATGTTGAAAGAGCTACAATGTTCAACGTTCTGAAAGCCTACTCCGAGAAAAAGGATATGTTCAAGGACAGAAAAATATTCATCAACTCTATCCCGGGGCATTTCATCAGCGGAGAGGATTATCACAAACTGCTGGACAAATACGAAAGCTGTCTCGAAAATATCGTCATTGAGATAACGGAAGGAAGCACCGTTTCCGACAAAGAGCTGAAGCTTATCAAGGGTATCAATGACGGCGGACTGCCTATCGCCATTGACGACTACGGAACGGGTCATTCCAATATAGTCAATCTGCTGAGATATTCGCCTCAGATAATCAAGATAGACAGATTCCTGATATCACACATACAGGAGGACACGAACAAACAGCTGTTCTTCCGCAGCACCGTGGAGTTTGCGGAGATGAACGGCATAAAGATCCTTGCCGAAGGCGTCGAGACCGCCGAAGAGCTCAAATGCGTCGTAAGGCTGGGAGCTGATTATATCCAGGGCTTCTACACCGGGTGCCCGCAGCCGGAACCGCTCGACAAGATAGATCCCGAGATCAGAAAACAGATACTTGATAATCAAAACCACCACTAAAGTGGTGGTTTGCACTGGCCCTAAAAGGGCCTAATACTGGCGAGCCCCCTACAAAAAGGGGGCTCCGA